>CAZNBB010000062.1:0-21288 GCA_964571225.1 uncultured Gammaproteobacteria bacterium | reverse complement strand
GAGAGGGTGGGATTCGAACCCACGGAAGGTTGCCCTTCAACGGTTTTCAAGACCGCCGCTTTCGACCACTCAGCCACCTCTCCGGAGGAATCGGCGTGGCGGGAAAGTGTACCATGGCGCCGGACCCCCGCCCCACGGGGCGCGACGTACAAGCGCCGCCCCATTCCAGGATTCCCTACACGGTTCCGACCGCTTGCCAACCGCCGGAGGTTTCCGAAGCCGATCGCCCGGCGCCTGCGCCTGTTGCCCGAACCGCCGGCCCGCGGCGCGGTCTCAATGGAGTGGGATCGGCAGGCAGCAGGCGGCCGGTCCGGGCCCAGCGTCCCTGCCCAAAGCCGCGGCAGAGCGGAAAAGTCGGCTTTTGCGGCCAACGCGGGTACACTGGGGTTGCGGGTTCCGGGCGGAATCGCGGTACACCACTGCCCCACGGCGTGGAGCATGATATCCTTGGAACTTAACGCAACACTAACGGTCTTATACAGGCGTACCAGAATTTCCCATCCAGCAGGAGGCTATGCTGCATGAACTCTTTCGATCGCGCCGTCGCCCAGCCGCAAGGCCGGGTACTGGCTACCAACACGCTGATCCGCAACACCTATACCCTGCTGGCCCTGACCCTGCTGTTCAGTGCCATGACGGCCGGCCTGTCCATGGCCCTCAACCTCCCCTACCCGGGGGTGATCATCACCCTGGTGGGCTACTTCGGTTTGATGTTCCTGACCACCAAGTTCCGCAACAGCGCGCTGGGGCTGGTGTTCATCTTCGCCCTGACCGGCTTCATGGGCATGACCCTGGGGCCGATCATCGAAATGTACCTGCGCATGTTCACCAACGGCGGCCAACTCGTCATGATGGCCATGGGCGGGACCGGAGTGATCTTCCTGGGGCTTTCGGGCTATGCGCTGACCACCCGCAAGGACTTCAGCTTCATGGGCGGCTTCCTGATGGTGGGCATTCTGGTGGCCTTCCTGGCCGGCCTGGGGGCGATCTTCTTCCACATGCCCGGCCTGTCTCTGGCGGTGTCCGCCATGTTCGTGCTGCTGATGTCCGGCCTGATCCTTTATCAGACCAGCCAGATGGTCAACGGCGGCGAAACCAACTACATCATGGCCACGGTCACCCTGTATGTGACCATCTTCAATCTGTTCCTGAGCTTGCTGCAGCTGCTGGCAGCCTTCAGCGGCAATCGGCGCTGACGACCGGCTTCATCGCCGTCATTCGGATGTGCACAGGGGGCCATTGGCCCCCTGTTTTTTGTTGCTCCCCAGGCTGTCCTTGTGCCCGTCACCGCGCCCATGACGCGTCCCGGGCGGGACGCGCCGACTTCACTCCAGCATTTCCTGTAGTTCACCCACCATGTCCAGCTCGACCAGATCGTCGTAACCCCCGACATGGGTATCGCCAATGAATATCTGGGGTACGGTTTCCCGGCCGGTACGCGCCTGCATGGTGGCAAACGCATCCGCTGTGATGTCGATATCGATCTTCTCCACGGTCGCCCCGCGCTTGGCGAGCAATTGGTCCGCCAATGCGCAATACGGGCAGCTCTGCGTACAGTACATCACCACTGTTGCCATCAATGTCTCCCTCGTCTGAACGGGCATCCGCCGAATCTCGGCGAACGCCTTCATGCCCGGCCCGAAAACAGTGAGTTCAGGCCTGTATCAAATGGATCGGGCGCCGGTGACCTCCACCGACGTGAATGCGCTGCTCAACCACCGAAACACCAGTTGCGTGGACAGGCGTTCCAGTCCTTCACGGGGGTCTCCCTTCTGCAACAGGCTCAGCAGCAGTTCCACCTTCACGGTGTCGGGCGTGAAATGGTCCGCCAGGCGCTGCAGGGCGTTGAGCTCCCGCGGGCGTACCGTGGGCATGGTGAACGCCGTGCACAGGATGGACTGAAACGTCAGAGTCGCCACCACCGGCCGCAAGCGCACCCGCACCTCTTCGCGGACCAATTGGGTCGCCATCCAGCCGGCCTGCTCGGCCGCATCGTACAGATCCTTGTCGATGATGCCCTGGTCCCGCAGGTAATCCAGCGCCGGGAAATAGCCCGTACCGTTCTCCAGCGCGTAGGCGTTTGCCTGAGCCGCCAGCTCCTCGCCCACGAACCGGGGCGGGAACGGCAGGTACCGTTCCAGGGCTTCGCTGGGGACCTGTGCCCGTACCGCCAGCGCCACTTTCGCGAAACGTAACCCGGGCATGGTCATTGCCTGCCGCGCAGGCACGCCACCTGCGCGACGATGGGCTTGGTTACCGGTTCGATCTGACGGCGCATGACCGAGCCGACCGCATCGGAACGCGCGAAGATGGGCCGCACCAGCGGCTCGCCCACCATGGAGAGGACCAGCGTCGCCTGCAGCTCCGTCGCCAGTTCGGGCGCGGCCGCCAGCACCTCGCCATGGGCGCCCTCCTGCAGGCCGCAGACCTGCTCGGCCCATTGCAGCACCGTCTCCATATCGGCTGCTTGAGCGGCGTCGTCCGCCGAGCGCATGGCACGAAAGTAGTGCTCGACCGCCTGCAGCAGCGCCACTACCACGTCCTGGTCGGCGGGCCGGCGCAGCGCCGCTTCCACGGTCGCGAGAAAGGTCTGGCCGCCCGAGGCCAGAATGCGACAAAGCTGCTCGGCGCAGGGGTTGCCCTTGGCCAACAGGGGTGCGAGGCGCTCGCACGCCATCTCCCAGTCCGGGTGGGCCGGCAGGGGGTCCGGCAGCGTGTTCGGAATGGCCTGCAGAAAACCGACGTAATAAGCGGTCTTCTGCCGTCCCCGGCTCCACAGGCTCGCTCTGGTCTGCTCGCTGATCAGGCCCGGCTGGAGCACCAGCCGCACCGACTCGGCCATGGACAGGGGATCGGTCTCGAACGGCAGGTATTCCACCAGGTACTCGGCCAGCACGGGGCCCATGGCGCTGGCTGCGACCCCTTCCCGGGTGAGCATCTGACGGGCGGTGTCGGCAGTGGGCAGCGCCCACCATGCGCGCCGGGCCAGTTCCTCGGTGAGCCCCGCCGCATGCACCACGGCCACCACCGCCTCCGGCTCGCCCAGCAACAGCAGGCGGTCCAGGATGCCGTCCCGCGTCTGGCCCATGCGGGTCCAGCGTCTGATGTAAACCGGATAGCCGCCCGGCGAGCCCAGCACGTGACTGGAAAGCAGTTCCCGCACGGCCTTCAGGTACTGCTCGTCCCGGCAGGTGGGATTCAGGGGCACGGCACGTTCGCCGGCCTCGGTGAGCGCCCGCACGGTCATGGACGACTCGTCGATGCGCACGGCATGGAGGTCGTTGGCCAGCAGGACCTGGAGGCGCAGTGCGTCTTCGCTGGATAGCTCTATGGCCACTTGATTGAGAGCCCCCAGGTGAGGTGGTGGGCGCAAGTACGCCGCTATGAATCTGTCCGGATCATCGACCTACGCCGGAGCAGTGAGGGGACGCAGGGCCGAAAATCCACCCCTGCGCTTTCGCGGCCGGAGCCACCGGACGGGACACTGTCGCGTGCCCGGTCGGTTCCTTCGCCACGCGGCCGGCCCGTGATGATCCGACTATGTTCTCAGAAGCCCGCCTTACTGTACCACTTGCGGGCTTCCTCCGGGTCCTTCTCCACGCCGTTGCCTTCCTCGTACATCATGGCCAGGGTGGTCTGGGAACCGGCCAGCCCCTGCTCGGCCGCCAACCGGAACCACTTGGCCGCCTCCGCGCCGTCCTTTTCCACACATTCGCCTTCGAGATACATGAAACCCAATCCGTGCTGAGCCAGCGCATGTCCCTGTTCGGCGGCGGCCCGCATCCATCGAACCGCCTGGGCGTCATTGCGCACGCCGGCCAGGCCGTTCTGGTGCATGATGGCCACCCGGTGCTGGGCATCGGCGTCACCCTGCTCGGCCAGCGGCGTCAACAGCTGCATGGCGCGGGAGAAATGCTTGGCCTCGAAAGCGGCCATGCCGCTGGAGATATCGATTTCCGATGACTCGGACATGGGATGACTCCCGTTTGCGTGCCGGGCGGCGCACCGCCTGTGGTTACGGAGGCACAGAATTGGGGGAGCAAGTTTATCGAGCGCGGGATCATGGGCGAATATCCCTATTGGGGGACGCTGTCGGTGCCGTCGGCCGCCTCGCCACGCCCCCCTCCATCGGGATATGTTGACCGCCGGGGCAGTTCGCTATACTGCCCCGCGATCCGATACCGTTTCACACACGATAAATCGTAGAGAAACAATATGTTGGCGGAGGAATTGGAAGGCGCCAAGGAGCCTGTGACGATGCGCTCGTGCATCCAGAAGGTGGCTACCGGCCCGGAGTACAGCAAGAACCTCTCCTACCAGGAGGCCTATGCCGCCATGGAGCAGATCCTTGCCGGCAAGGCCGAGCCCGTGCAGGCAGCGGTGCTGCTGATCGCCTTGCGCATGAAGCGCGAGACGGACGACGAGAACAAGGGCATCCTGCAGGCCATCATCGACCGGGCCGACACCGTCACGGCGCCGGTGGACGAGCTGGTGGACGTGGCCGATCCCTACGACGGCTATACCAAGTGCCTGCCCGCGTCCCCGTTTCTGGCGCCGCTGCTGGCCGCCTGCGGCATGCCGGCCGTCTCCCACGGCCTGGACTCGGTGGGTCCCAAGTACGGCGCCACCCACCGCAAGGTGCTGGCCGCGGCCGGCCTGAACGTGGACCTGTCGCCGGCAGCCGCGGCGGAACAGATCGGACTCGCCGACGTCGGCTGGGCCTATGTGGACCAGCGCGCCTTCTGTCCCGGGCTGCACGATCTGGTGCCCCTGCGCCGCAGCATCGTCAAACGGCCGGTGCTCACCACCGTCGAGGTGCTGGTGGGACCCGTCCGGGGCCGCTCCCGCACCCATCTGCTGACCGGCTACGTGCACAAGGCCTATCCGCGTGTCTACGCCATGCTTGCCCGTCAGGCCGGCTTCGATTCGGCCGTCATCGTACGAGGCGTCGAGGGCGGCATCACACCGTCCCTGCAGCAGCCGGCCAATGTCTTCCACTACCGCGATGGCGGTGAAGAGCAACTGGACCCGGCCGATCCGACCAGTCTCGGTATCGATCAGAACACCCGCGCGGTGCCCCTGCCCAAGGATTTGCCGGCGGCCCCGGTACGGGACGACAAGATCGCCACCGAAGTCGATTCCGATGCAGTCGCTGCCGCTGCCGCCGAGGCGGGGATGGCGACGCTCAACGGCGCTGCCGGAGCCACGCGCGACAGCCTGGTTTACGCGGCAGCCCTTTGCCTGCATCACATAGGGCGCCACGATTCACTCCAGTCCGCAGCCGACGCGGCGCGCAAGGCGCTGGACTCGGGTGCGGCACTGGCTCACTTGAAAGCGGCGATGTAACCCATCGACCGGCTTTATTTACCTGAAACGGGAGAGAGCACGATGAACCAGACCTACTACGAAGCCGTCGACAAGATGGAAAAGGCGGGCGTGGATCCCGAATACGTTCTCGGTTGGCAGGGCGGCTATCTGCACAGCCCCAAGCGCGAGGAGCAGCGCGTCAATGACGCCTACAACGCCGGCTATGACGACGGCGTGAAGCGCGACGCCGACAACTTCAAGAACTGGGTCAAGAACTGATCCGACGGCCTGCACCGGCTGGCTGGGGGCCCCCTCCGCCGGCCGTTGCCGCCTCCGGCAGCAGGTTTCGCAACCCCTTGCGCAAGGTTTCCAGCGCCTCGGGGACTTCGATATCCATCACCTGCTGAGTGATCCACTTGTTGTGTTTGGGACCCATGGCTTCGGCCACTCTGTCCCCCAGGTAGCGACGCATTCCGAAGCCCGGCTCCCCGTCGGCGAACGGCAGCTCCGCATAAGCATCCATACGCTCATTCACCAGGTCGATGAACGCACTGCGGTACTCGCCCGGCCCCTCGGCGTCGACGCGATTGTCCTGCATGATGTCGGCCAGGCGCAGCCCAAGGGTGCCGATGTAGCGCGGGCGATCGGTCTCGTCAATCTTGCCATAGGCCAGGCGATCGACCAGATGCACCAGAAACGCCAGCACTTCGGCAATGATGTCCAGCCGCTGGGCCTGGGTGTCGGTCTGGTAGTCTTCGTTCTCCAGATTCAGTACCGTGTTTCCGGCAATGCGCCAGGCGATAAAGGCCAGGGCGCCGGCCACTTCTTCCGGCGCACGTTCCTTACCCTTAACGTTCCAACGGCTCTTGACGCGCACGATGATTTCCTCCCGTATGCTGGGGCACATGGAGCCGCCGCCCGGCGCGCGGTGGCGCGCCTGCGCGGGCGCTAGCGGATCGCCCGACCCCGTGCTAGCATGCAATAGTAGAGTAATTTACTAAGGAATTTCCACCCATCAGGCGGAGTGGCTCTATGCACGATGAATTGCGGACATTGTGCGCCAAGGTCCAGAAGAACTGCCATATCTCCGATGCAAGATATGCAGGCGACTACACCCTCTGCATCTACCTTCTGAAGATGCGCGAGTATTACCGGTGGGAAAAGGGTTACTCCCTGGATGCGTCCCTGAGCAAGGATGCGGTAGGCGATTGGCTGAGGCAGCGAGAGCAGCTGTGGGACACACTGGCCGACGAAGGCTTCGAAGCCCTTCCGGTCAATACCGACAGCCTGGACCCCTTCGATACGGACGCCATCAATACCTCCCTGATCCCGGAAGGTCTGGTCTACAGCGGCGGACTGGGCCGCAATGCGAAGCCGCACTTTCTGCTCGGTCGTCTTGAGCGCCACGAACAGTACGAGGGGTTCACGGTGTTCGTATCCGCTGAGGAGTACGCCCGGGACCTGTCCGCACCGCCCGCCATGACCCTGGGCAACAATGTATTCATTCGGCGCGATGCGCTGCGGCGGCTGCTGTGGGAGAAGAGCGAGGAGTGGCGCTGGGCCAAACACGACAACGCTATGGGAAGAGCATTGCAATGCTACGGTTTCGATGCCGATCCCCTGGACGCTCTGGAGCGCATGACCGACCGGGAGATCGAAGCGGTCCTGTTGCACGAGATCGGCGAGGTACTCGCCGGCCAGCTGTTGGGCGATGAATGGAACGAAATGCTCGCTGCACTGCCCCGCTCCCGCGCCGAAATTGCCGCCCGCGCCGTCCGCGATCATCTGGCCGATGCCCTGTCCACGCTGGCCGACTTGCTGGACGTGGGTGAAGAGGCTTCGCTTCTCTTCTATTTCGGCAACCTCAGCTGCATGCGCTAACTGTTCTTCCCTCGCCTGACCGCCGCCTACGAGGCTTGGCGCGAGAACGGGGATCCCGGTGCCCTGCGGGAACTGATTCCCGAGTCCCGGGAGCACTGGCTGGCCCTGGCGCGTCGCTTGATGGACGCCTACTACGCCCAGGGAAAAGACTGTCTACCCCATGTGGACAGCTTGATCGACGCCGGACATCTGTAACAAAATCGTATTCTTGAATTTCCTTGCGCGCGAGTGAGCGTCATGCAGGCTGCCCTGCCCAGAACACCCCTGAGCACCATCCGGGAAGTATCGCCCAACAGCTTCATCTTCGAGAAGCACGGCGCATTGCCTCCCCAGCTGTGCCGCGAAATGATCAACCGGTTCGAGGCCCACACCGACGAACAATACGAAGGGCGCATCGGACAGACTGCCTACAAGGACCAGAGCATCAAGCGCTCCACGGACCTGGTGGTCAGCGGCAAACCCCACTGGAAAGACTTCGACCGCGCCCTGTTCCAGTCCATTGCTCTGGCCCTTCGCGAGTTCCGCGAAGCGTTCCCCTACTTCAAGGGACCGTTCAAAGACATGGGCTACGCCATCCAGCGCACACGACCCGGCGAGCACTATCACTGGCATATCGACGGCGGCAGCCACGAGTTCAGCCAGCGCCAGTTGGTTGCGGTCTGGTACCTGAACGACGTACCCGGGCCCGGCGGCGAAACCGAATTCCTGTTCCAGGACGTGCGCATTCGCCCGGAAGAAGGCAAGCTGCTGCTGTTTCCCCCTTTCTGGACCCACGAACATCGCGGTGTCACCCTGCAGGCGGGCGTCAAGTACATCGCAACCACCTGGGTCGTGTTTGCCTGAAACCGGCGGCTGCGCGTCCCACGCTGCGGGAAGAATGCATGTCCACAGGAGCGGGACCAGCGGCGACCGGCCTGCGCATGATCGAACCCTCGGATCCGGTCCAGCTGGAACGGTACTACGAGTTGCGATGGCGGCTGCTGCGCGCTCCGTGGGGTCAGCCGAGAGGCTCAGAGCGAGATGAGCTGGAGGAGCGCGCCGTGCACCTGATGGCGTGCAACCCGGAAGGCGAAGCGGTCGCTGTGGGGCGCCTGCATTTCAACACCGTCACGCAGGCGCAAGTGCGGTACATGGCGGTTGAGCCTAGCTGGCGCGGTCGTGGCGTCGGGCGCCTGCTCCTCCGGGCACTGGAGGAAAATGCCCGACACCGGGGAGCCGATCAGATGGTACTGGATGCAAGGGAAGCCGCGGTTGGCTTCTACGAACACTGCGGTTACCGTGCCATCCGCCCCGCCCACACGCTGTTCGGAACGATCCGGCACTGGCAAATGGAAAAGGCGCTGCAATCCTGCGCCCCCACCGATTCAGTCAGGAGCTGAACACCGATGTCCGAATCCCAGACACTGCTGTCGATCGTCGACCTGGGCGGCTATCCGGACTTCACCCCTCTCTACCGGGGTGCAGGCTTTCGGGTGGAGCGGGTGACATCCATGCGCAAGGCGCTGTCGGTGTTGCCCTCGCTGCGTCCGGACGTAGTGGTTTCGGAATTCGTCTACAGCCCCATGTACAGCATGCGGGTCAGCAACCTGGAATCGCTGTTCGCCGGACTGCAGCGCAATGCTCCCGAAGCGCGGCTTATCGTGTTCTTCGACCGGGAAAACGTGCAGCATCTGGACGGCCTGCGCTCCCAGTTCCCCATCTTCGAGACGCTGCCGTTCCCGATATCCGAGAACGACTTGCGGCAGGCGCTGGGCCGCGCCGGCGGTTGAGACGGGATTTCAGGAGGAAGAGGTGATCAGCTCGTGCTCCATCATGTCACCGTCGGTGGCCAGACGCACTTCGGTCACGCCGGCCATGCGGGTCAGAATATAGCCTGCGGCAAGGGCCAGCATCTGCTGGTTTTCGGTGTGCAGGGCCGTCAGCAGCTTGTCCGCAACAATCTGGCAGCGCTGCTCCACGTCAGGCTTTTCCACCCAGGTGCGGCTCATCTGCCAGCCCCGGTCCATGTCCTGGTCCAGCACGCTGAAGAACTCCTCGCCTTCGTCCAGCACCACCTGCGGCACCTGGACCGGATAGGTCTGTCCTTCCAGAATCACGTTGAGTATCATCACGATCGTTCGCTCCCTCAGCTGCTGTGGCCAATGCCGACGGCTGCCCTTCGACGCGCTCAAGCCCCAGGAGACTCTGCGCCATGCTAGTGCACGTGCCCGCGGTGTTGGATCAATCCCAGTTGGCGATGGTCTGGGAACTGCTGTCCGGCGCCCGTTACGACGACGGCAAGGCGTCCGCCGGTCTGGCCGCAAAACGCGTAAAGAACAACCAGGAACTGTCCGTCAGCGATGAGCGCATGACTGCCCTCAACCGCATCGTCATGGGACGTCTGGTTTCCCATCCCGTCTACCTCAATGCAGCGCTGCCCCATCGGGTCGCAGCGCCCTTCTACGCGCGCTACGCCCCCGGCATGTCCTATGGCGACCATGTGGACGACCCCGTGATGGGAAGCGGCGAGCGCTACCGGTCCGACGTCTCGATCACGGTGTTCCTCAGTCCCTTGGAGACTTACGATGGCGGCGAACTGGTGATCCAGACCGCTTTTGGCGAGCGCCGTGTGAAGCTGCCGGCCGGAGACGCGATATTGTATCCGTCATCGAGCGTTCATCGCGTGGCAGAGGTGACGAGGGGCGAGCGACTGGTGGCGGTGACCTGGGTGCAGAGCCTGGTGCGCGACCCGGCCCGCCGGGAATTGCTTTACGACCTCAGCTTGGCCCGGGACAAGCTGCTCGAGAATGCCCCGGAAGCCGACGAGACCCGCCGGGTCCATTCGGCATACGTAAACCTGGTCCGCATGTGGGCGGAAGTCTGAGCCTCCGGCCCACCTGCGGCATCAGGTCGGGACGGGAGATTCAGGCGTGCGAGCCCTTCTCCTCGTGGGCCAGCTCGACGACCTTCATGGCCAGGTCCCGGTACTTCTGGCGAAAGCCATTCAGGGTGTGGTCGGCCGAAGGCGCGTAATAATCGGCCGGATCCAGGCCGTTCGCATGCTCGTACTCGACGAACTGCTTCTGCATCTCCAGCATCTGCTTGATCAGTTCCTGCTTTTCGCTCATCGTCTCGCCTCCTGATACTGACTCTTCAAACGGTGGCTTCTAGCCGTTAGGGTAAAAAGCGCTGTGCGCACTTTAGCCCGCAATCCCGACCTGCGGCCATATCCCCATTGGGCAGTACGAGCTGCCGCTCAGTAACCGCCCTTGCGCATGCTTTCGGGCAGGCCCGCAATACGGCCGGCCTGCTTGCTGGGGTTGCCCGGGAAAAGGTCGAACAGGGTCTTGGAGTTGACCTTCTCGTCCGGCCAGGCTTCCTGCATGTCCTTGACCATGGTCCGGTTGTTGGGCTGATTCGCATTGTTGTTGAAGTACTCGTCCCGCAGGTAGTTGATCAGGTCCCAATGCTTGTCGGTGAGCTCAAGCCCTTCGGCCTGCGCCAGCGCCCGGGCGACCTCTTCACTCCAGTCGTCCTGGTTCACCAGAAAACCCGTTTCCGTGGTCTCGAGGGTCTTGCCTCCTACTTCAAGTGCCATATCTATTTCCCCATTTATTTAATTGATAATTAGAGAAAAATACCGACCTCTTCAGGGGGCCGGCGCCCCGAATTCAGTCCGAGTCATCCAGTGCCTGGATAGGCGCAATGCCCTTGTGGGGCAGGAACAGCCCGCAACCCACCTTGCGACCGCCGCCCAGCCCCTGCTGTTGCAGGAGCACCGCACGTTCCGGCTCCAGCTCAGCCACCATCACGCTGCGGGTTTGCACCCCCTGCACGCCGATGGCCAGGGTGTGCTCCTTGCCGCACAACACCTTGCGGACCGTAATTCCCAGCGCTTTGAGCTCTTCCGCCGTGCGACGGAGAAAGGCCATCTCGTCCTCGCCGTCCTCGACGATCACATAACGGGCGAACAGCGTCGGCAGGTCGCTCAATTTGCGGACCGTCGAGCGCCCGACGGTGAGCGCGTAACCGCCGATGTCGATTTCCCGACCCACCAGTTGCTCCGCATCGCCCACGCGCTCCTTGGGAAGACGCAGCGTCATACGGGTGCGGCGAGACAGGTGGAGCAGCTCGCTGGTGGGGTCCTCGGGGCGGTACCAGCCGTTGCCGGACTCGGCTCCGTGGATAAGGTGCACGCCGGCGAGTTCTTCATCGCCCAACCACGGCAGTGCCGAATGCAGCGCATCCGACAGCGCCTGGGCGTGATCCAGAGGCAGGCAGCGGCAATTCACTGCGAACGCCACGTCCACGATATCGTCGGGCACCACGTAGCGCTCGGTGTTCGCCTCGTCCTCGTCCCAGAAAAGGTTCACTTCCCCATGTCCTCCGATCTAGCGGCCGGCGCTGGAGAACGCCGCCTCCAGGCGGTCCTCCCAATCCGGCGGGGTGTCGGCAAAGGGCGGTTTGACGTCCATTCGGAAATACAGCGCACCGTTGCGGGCTTCCTCGCGCACTGCGCCAAGCAATGCCTCGAACGAGTTCAACTCGTGGTGCTGCAGCAGAATCTCACTTAGCCATAGCATGATCTATTCACCGGTAGCGGTATTCCGCCACCCGGTATCGGCAACGCGGTCGAAATAGCGGGCACGGAACAACAGTCTGCGGTGCTCCGCGGCATCACCATCGGCGAAGCCGGTACGGTTGTGGAGCACGTTGTTTGAAATTACCCCTTGCCCCGGGCGCAGCCGGTGGCAAATCCGATATGGGGTGTCGGCACCGAGCAGTTCGCCGATCAGCGCAACCGCCGCGCGGGTGTGCCGATCGTCCTTCCAGACGACGTTCCGGCTGCGGGCGGTGTAACGCATCTGCAAGGCACCCGTCGCCGCATCCACCGAAAACACCGGTCCCGCCTGCGCCGGACGGATCTGCACCCCATGCTCGACATTGGCAGGAATGGTCATGGCGTCGGCTTCCATCAGCGCCGCGATGTAGTCCGGATTCCTGTCGCGCAGCAGAATATACATGATTTCATGATCGAAGAATGCATTCTCGCCGCCGCGCTGGGAGTCGCGCACGCAGTGCATGAGGATCGCCCGCACGGTCTGCTCCGGGCTGTTGTAGTACCCGTCCGTGTGCCAGTTCAACGGTTTGTTCGAATAGGGGATGTAGCCGGCATGACGGCCGGCGTCCATGGTCTGCAGGGCGGTGATACCGTCGCCGTCGGCGCACAGGTTTGAATCCAGCCGGTGCAGCCCCAGCCCTGCCCCGAGGGCGCGGATCGCCTCCTTGTCCACGGGCGCCGACCCCAGATCGTAGAATGCCAGGTTCGTCCGACGGCACTGGTCTGCGATAGCGGCCAGGGACTCCGGCGACCATGCGCCACCCGCATCCGCGCTCACGGACACCGTGAGGCGCTCGCTGTCGGTCGGATAATGGGCGAGTTTCCACTCCCGCCAGCGCCTGTAGGTCTTGTCGTCGGCCAGGTCGAACGGACCCGCGCCGGTGGCGGGGTCCCTTGCTGTACCGACTTGTACCGCTGATACCATATATATTGTTCTCGCTGAATCGGTCGGGTACCCTGCTGGCCCACCCTCTCGGCCGCGGCCCAGAGCTGTCAAAGAACCGGCACATTCGGGCCCGATAGGGCGGCGGGCCGCGGCGGACCGGTGCCCCGCCAAGCGTGGCGCCAATTATCGACTGTAAGCACCCAATGGTCGGATATCCCTTTTGGGGTAGCCCCTACCCCCCAAAACACCCCATAGGTAGGGTATGCCCTCACCAGCCCGCACCTTAGACTTCTACGCACTCTGGCGGGGCGCCCAAGACCGTTTTGAGGCGCGAGGCAAGACACGATTTTCCGTTTCACCGTTGCAACGATAACAAGTCAGGGTCCTCGACCCGGCCCCTGAACTAACGATTTGAAACCCGGCGGCTGGCTGGCGGTACCAACCGCACTCACCGGCACCTCGAAAAGGAAAGGAGACAGCCATGGCAAAGAAGATCCATGAGACTCCAATGCTCGACGTCCTCGAAGACGGCCCCTGGCCCAGCTTCATCTCGGGCATCAAGCGGTTGCGTGACCAGCACCCTGACGATCGTATCCAGGGCATGGCCAACGACCTGCTCGGGCAGCTCGAACATTCCTATGAGACCCGCAAGGGCTACTGGAAGGGCGGCACGGTCAGCGTATTCGGTTATGGTGGCGGCATCATTCCGCGCTTCTCGGAAGTGGGCAAGGCCTTCCAGGAATCCAAGGAATTCCACACCCTGCGCGTCCAGCCGCCTGCCGGCAACTTCTACACCACCGACATGCTGCGCCAGCTGGCCGATAGCTGGGAGAAGTGGGGTTCGGGCCTGGTGACCTTCCACGGTCAGACCGGCAACATCATGTTCATCGGTACCACCACCGAGAACACCCAGCACTTCTTCGATGAGATCAACGACTACGGTTGGGATCTCGGCGGCGCCGGCCCCTGTGTCCGCACCGGCATGTCATGCGTAGGTGCCGCCCGCTGCGAGCAGTCCTGCTGCAGCGAGCATTCGATTCACCGCACCCTGCTGAACCGCTTCACCGACGACGTACACCGCCCCGCCCTTCCTTATAAGTTCAAGTTCAAAGTCTCCGGTTGCCCCAACGATTGTCAGAACGCCATCGAGCGCTCCGACTTCGCCATCATCGGCACCTGGCGCGACGACATGAAGGTGGACCAGGAAGAGGTCAAGGCCTACGTCGAGTTGAAGGGTCGCGAGTTCGTCATGGACAACGTCATCAGCCGCTGCCCCACCAACGCGCTGGCGCTGAACGATGACAACACCCTGAACGTCAACAACCGCAACTGCGTGCGCTGCATGCACTGCCTGAACGTCATGTCCAAGGCCCTTTCTCCGGGCGACGACAAGGGCGTGACCATCCTGATCGGCGGCAAGCGCACCCTGAAGATCGGCGATCTGATGGGTACGGTGGTCGTTCCCTTCATGAAGATGGAGACCGAAGAGGATTACCAGCGCATCACCGAGCTCGGCGAAAACATCATCGATTTCTGGGCCGAGAACGGTCTGGAGCACGAGCGTTGCGGCGAGATGATCGAGCGTATCGGTCTGGTGAACTTCCTCGAAGGCATCGGCGTGGACGTGGATCCGCACATGATCTCCCATCCCCGTCAAAGCTCCTACATCCGCACCGACGGGTGGGATGCCGAAGCCGAAAAGTGGTTCCAGCGCAAGCTGGAAGAGAAGCAGGCGGCCGGGGGCTGAGCCCCCGCCGCAGTACCACTGACGAGATAACGGTTCTCAAATAATTTCAGGAGAAAGTCATGGCACAGGCGCAGATGCGGCAGCCTATCGAATCCGGATGCCCGGACGGATTCCAGTACATGCATCCGGTGATGCGTAAGAACTACGGACTGTGGAAGTACCACGAGCATCCCCGTCCCGGCGTGCTTCTGCACGTAGCCCACAGCGGCGACGAGATCTGGACCGTCAAGGCCGGCACCCAGCGTATCCTTGATGTCTTCACCCTGCGCAAGCTCTGCGAGATCGGCGACCAGTACGCTGACGGCTACGTCCGTTTCACCATCCGCAGCAACATCGAGTACATGGTCACCGACCGCACCAAGGTCGAGCCTCTGATCACTGCGCTGGAAGGTGCCGGTTTCGTGGTCGGCGGCACCAAAAACTCCGTCACCATGATCTCTCACACCCAGGGCTGGCTGCACTGTGACATCCCGGGCACCGATGCCTCCGGCGTCGTGAAGTCCATGATGGACGAGTTGATCGACGAATTCCGTAACTGCGACATGCCCAACCGTGTGCATATCACCACTTCCTGCTGCCAGATCAACTGCGGCGGCCAGGGCGATATCGCCATCAACGTGCAGCACACCAAGCCGCCGAAGATCAACCACGATCTGGTCGCCAACGTGTGCGAGCGCCCGTCGGTTGTGGCCCGTTGCCCGGTGGCTGCCATTCGCCCGGCACTGGTGAACGGCAAACCCTCCCTGGAAGTGGACGAGAAGAAATGCATCTGCTGCGGTGCGTGCTATCCGCCCTGCCCGCCCATGCAGATCAACGATGCCGAGCACACCAAGCTCGCCATCTGGGTCGGCGGCAACCACTCCAATGCCCGTGGCAAGCCCACCTTCCAGAAGCTGGTCGCTGCAGGCATCCCCAACAACCCGCCCCGCTGGCCCGAGGCGACTGCGATCGTCAAGCGCATCCTCAAGGCCTACAAGGAAGACGGCAAGGATTGGGAGCGTATCAATGAGTGGGTGGAGCGCATCGGCTGGCCGCGTTTCTTCGAGCTCACCGA
The DNA here is from genome assembly GCA_964571225.1 of uncultured Gammaproteobacteria bacterium. GTDB lineage: Bacteria > Pseudomonadota > Gammaproteobacteria > DATFLG01 > DATFLG01 > DATFML01. Next base: position 5,813 of record CAZNBB010000062.1, on the reverse strand, counting down.
TCTGCCGTTCACCAAGTACCACGTGGACAACTGGCGCGGTGCGCGCAACAGCCTGAATGCGTCTACGCATATCCGGTTCTGATAAGACAATAATTAGGCAGGAGAGAGCACCGATATGAAGTTCGGAATATTGGTGAACGAAGGGCCGTACCAGCATCAAGCCGCCGATTCCGCGCTGCAGTTCACCAAGGCAGCGCTGGCGAAAGGACACGAGATATTCCGCGTGTTCTTCTACCACGACGGCGTGAACAACGGCACCCGCTTCGGGGTTCCGCCCCAGGACGATCGCAACATCACGCAACAGTGGTCGGACCTGGCGGCTGAGCACCAACTCGATCTCGTGGTCTGCATTGCCGCGGCCCAGCGCCGCGGCATCCTGGATGAAAACGAGGCGAAGCGCCACGGCAAAGACGGTAACAACCTGGCGCCCGGCTTCCGTATATCCGGTCTCGGACAGCTCATCGAGGCCGGCATCCAGGCGGATCGCATGATCGTCTTTGGTGATTGAGGAGGAACCCAGCGATGGCAGAACCGTGGGAAGACGAAGAACAGGGCCCTGTGCGAAAGTTCATGTACGTGAACCGTCGCGCGCCCTATGGAACGATCTACGCGCTTGAGTCGCTGGAAGTGGTGTTGATTGCCGCCGCCTTCGAGCAGGACGTAAGTCTGGTTTTTCTGGATGACGGCGTCTTTCAGCTAAAGAAGGGTCAGGACACCGCAGCGATCGGCGTGAAGAACTTCTCCCCCACCTACCGCGCACTCGAAGGTTACGACGTGGAAAAGCTCTACGTCGAGCGGGAGTCCTTGGAGGCACGCGGTCTCACCGCCGATGATCTGGTGGTGCCTGTGCAGGTGGTGAACCAAAAGGAACTCGGCGACCTGATGGCCGAGCAGGACGTGTTGCTGAGTTTCTGAGGGAAACACGAGAATGACTATGCTTCATACGGTAAACAAATCACCCTTTGAGCGACGCACGCTGGATTCGTGTCTGCGCCATGCCCAACCCGACAGCGCCGTGTTGCTGATCGAGGACGGCGTGTATGGCGCCTTTGATGGCACCGCCATCACCGGCAAAGTGAAAGACGCGATCGGCAATTTCAAGATGTATGTTCTCGGCCCCGACGTACGGGCCCGCGGTATGGACGAAAGCCATGTGCTCGACGGCATCACGGTCGTCGACTACGAGGGCTTCGTGGATCTGGTGGCGGAGCACGACAAGGTGCAGGCCTGGCTCTGACACAGAGCGTCTGAGACAGGAAAACACAGAGGAGAAGGTATCATGAGTATTGAAGTGAACGGCAAGAGCTACGAAACGGACGAAGAAGGCTACCTGGCCAATCTGGGTGAGTGGACCCCGGAAGTCGGCGAAGAGATGGCCAAGGCCGATGATTGCGAGCTGAGCGAAAACCACTGGGAAGTGATCAACTTCCTCCGCGAGTACTACGAGGAATACCAGATTGCCCCGGCCGTTCGCGTGCTGACCAAGGCCATCGGCAAGAAGCTCGGTCCCGACAAGGGCAACAGCAAGTACCTGTACGAGCTGTTTCCGTACGGCCCGGCGAAGCAGGCCTGCAAGTACGCGGGTCTTCCGAAGCCGACCGGCTGCGTCTGACCTGCGGTCCCAGGGGGGCTCTGCCCCCCTCATTTTAGTATTCACGTGGAGGTCCCGGTGTCCGTTATCACAATCGTGTATACCGTGCTGATGTACACGGCCACGCTCATTCTGGTGGGCGGACTGGCGTATCGGATAAACAAATACGCACGTACACCGGCTCCACTGAAGATTCCCACGACACCCGCGCCGACCACCACCAGCGGTGTGGTGATGCGCATGGGTCGCGAAGTGGTGTTCTTCCAGAGCCTCTTCAAGTCCAGCAAATGGACTTGGCTGTTCGGTTGGATCTTCCACTTTTCGCTGCTGCTGGAACTGTTGCGTCATCTCCGTTATGTGCTCAACCCCCTGCCGACCTGGGTCGTGTTGATCCAGCCGTTCGGAAAGTACGCAGCATTTGGCATGATCTTCGGTTTGGCGGGACTTTGGGCGCGTCGTGTGTTCGTCGACCGCGTGCGCTATATCTCTGCTCCGTCCGACCATCTCATGCTGGCCCTGCTGATTGCCATCGCGCTCAGCGGCCTGACCATGACCTACGTGGTTCATACAGACATTATTTCGCTGAAGGAATTCATTCTCGGGCTGATTTACTTTGACTGGCAGCCGCTGCCCCCGGACCCTGCTCTGCTCATACATCTGGGGCTGGTTGCCGCGCTTATGATCGTGTTTCCGATCAGCAAGCTGCTGCATGCGCCCGGCGTGTTCTTCAGCCCCACCCGCAACCAGGTGGACAATCCGCGCGAGCGGCGCCACCTGGCACCCTGGGCGGCACAACTGGAAACCAACGAGCGCTCCTGATACCCCTGCGCTGAGGTAGCTCAAGTGGCAAAAGCAAACTTCGAGACACCACAAATAAAAGAATATCCGGTTATCCCGCTGATCCACGAAGGCGTGATGGCCCACAGCAAGCCATTTACCGCCAAGGCGGAGTTTCAGGCTGACTTGGGCTTTCCGGGGGAACTGCCGGACAATTGGCAGGAAATCGCCATCAATAAGATGGGCGAACTGCTTGGCAAGTACCGCTCCCTGCAGGTGTATCTGGATTCCTGCGTCAAATGCGGGGCCTGCACGGACAAATGCCACTATTTTCTCGGCACCACCGACCCGAAGAACATGCCGGTGGCACGCCAGGACCTGCTGCGCAAGGTCTACCGACGCTACTTCACCTTCGCCGGCAAGTACTTCCCCAAGCTAGTGGGCGCGGTCGACCTCACCAAGGACGTGCTGGACGACTGGTACAGCTACTACCATCAGTGCTCCCAATGCCGCCGCTGCTCCGTCTACTGCCCGTACGGCATCGATACCGCCGAGATTTCCATGGCCGCCCGGGAAATCATGGACGCCGTCAGTATCGGCCAGAAGTACTGCAACGAAATCATCGGTAAGGTCTTCAAGATCGGCAACAACCTCGGGCTGCCCAAGCCGGCTCTGGCGGACACGCTGGAGGGTCTGGAGGAAGACGTCAAAGAAGACACCGGGGTGGACGTGCGCTATCCGCTCGACGAAAAAGGGGCGGAAATACTGTTGATCACGCCATCCGCCGATTTCTTCGCCGAGCCCCACGTGGACGGCCTGATCGGCTACGGCAAGGTGTTCCACCAGGCGGGCGTGAGCTGGACCCTGAGTTCCTATGCCTCGGAAGCGGCCAACTTCGGCATGTTCATCGGCAGCTACGAGAACATGCGCAAAGTCGCCCTGCGCATCCGTGAAGCGGCCCTCGATCTTGGCGTCAAACGCATCATCTTCGGCGAATGCGGCCACGCCTGGCGCGTCGCGTACAGCTTCCTGAACACCCTTGCGGGTCCGTTCGATTTTCTGGATCCCCGTTATCCGGTGCCCCAGCATATCTGTGAGTTCACCTACGACCTGATCCAGCGCGGCGCACTGACGCTGGACAAGTCCGGCAACGACCATCGGCGCCTGACCTATCACGATTCGTGCAACGTGGCGCGTGCTTCGCGCATGGGCGACAAGCCCGGCGGGCAGTTCGAAATTCCCCGCGCGATCATCCGGGCCTGCTGCAACCATTTCTATGACATGCCGCAGGACACCGTCCGCGAGGCCACCTTCTGCTGCGGCGGCGGCGGCGGTCTGCTGACCGACGACCTGATGGAGGTACGCGTCAAAGGCGCTCTCCCGCGTATGGAAGCGTTGAAGTCGGTGGTCGAGGAGCACGGCGTGACGCACATGGCGGCCATTTGCGCCATCTGCAAGAGCCAGTTCTCCAAGGTAATGCCCTACTACGGCTTTTCAATGGATCAGATTGTCAGCGTCCATCAGTTGGTCAGCGACGCAATCGTTCTTGGCGACAAACAATGACACAAGGTGCGAAGGCCTGATTCGGGCCCTCCGGACTTAGCGCACAGGAGAAAAGGCATGGCGACTTCCCGCGACGAGATGCAGGAACAGAAGCTGACGTTCCGGCGGTTCAAGGACGGTGACAATGAGCGCCGTAACTGGCAGGAGGCGATTTTCGAGGGGGATCACTCCCACAAGTGCCCCACCTACGTGCATCGCACACCGCCGTGCCAGGGCAGCTGCCCGGCGGGCGAGGACATTCGCGGCTGGCTGGATATCGTGCGCGGCATCGAAAAGCCCGCCGGCGATATGACCATGCAGGAATACGCATTCCGTCGTTCCACGGATGCCAACCCCTTCCCGTCCATCATGGGCCGGGTCTGCCCCGCACCCTGCGAAGCCGGCTGCAACCGCAATCAGGTCGAGGACCATGTGGGCATCAATGCGGTGGAGCAGTACATCGGTGATACCGCGCTGGCACAGAAGTTCACCTTCGACGCCCCGCCCGCCGACACCGGCAAGAAGGTCGCCGTCATCGGCGGCGGCCCCGCCGGCCTGGCCGCCGCTTATCAGCTGCGCCGCCGCGGCCATGCCTGCACGCTGTTCGACGAACGCGAGGAGCTGGGCGGCATGATGCGCTACGGCATCCCCGGCTACCGTACGCCGCGCGACGTCCTGGACGGCGAAATCAAGCGCATCCTGGACATGGGCGTGGAAGTGCGCACCAACACCCGCGTGGGCCGCGATGTTCCAATGGAGCAGATGGACAAGGACTTTGACGCCGTGTTGTGGGCGGTGGGCACCCACGTGGGCCGCCCCCTGCCGGTAGCGGGCGCCGATGCGCCGAACTGCCTCACCGGTGTGGACTTCCTGCGCGCCTTCAACGAAGGTCGCTTGAAGCTGGTCTCCGAGAAGATCATCGTGGTGGGCGGCGGCGACACCTCCATCGACGTGGCTTCCGTCGCCCGTCGTCTGGGTCACATCACCGCCATTCGCGAACAGGATCGTCCGGAGAGCATCGTGCTGGGTCACACCGCCCAGGACGTGGCCTCCTCCGCCGTACGCGAGGGCGCGACCGTCACCCTCACCTCTCTGTTCCCGGTGGAGAACATGACCGCCGCCGAGCACGAAGTGAACGACGCCAAGCGCGAGGGCGTGGACATCCGCGGCAGCGTGATGCCCCTGGAAATCCTGCTGGACGATTCCGGCCGGGCCCGCGGAATGCGCCTGTGCGAGTGCAAGATGGTCAACAACCAGCCGGAGGCCATCGAAGGCACCGAATTCGAGCTGGAAGCCGATCTGATCGTCGCCGCCATCGGCCAGTCCGGCGATCTGACCGGCCTGGAGGCCCTGGACAACGGCCGCGGCTTCATCAATGCCGACCAGAACTTTCAGGTCACCGGCCGCGAAGGCCATTTCGTGGCGGGCGACGTGGTGCGCCCCCACCTGCTGACCACGGCCATCGGTCAGGCCTCCGTGGCCGCCGAGAGCATCGACCACTTCCTGATGGGCGCCCCCCTCGGCAAGCGTCCCAAGGTGGACAAGCATCACTTCAACCTGCTGCAGAAGCTGCGCGAAACCGGCCTGGAGCCCAAGGAATACAGCCACGAACAGACCCGTGGCACGTCCGACGCGGACTTCGCCATCCACAACTACGAAGACCGCTCCAAGCAGGAGATCATCCCGTCCACCAAGATGTTCCTGGGGCATTTCGAATACGAAGACCGCTACAAGCGCGACGAAGTGCATATTTCCGACAGCGAGGTGCTGGGCAATTTTCAGGAGCGCATCATCGGCCTGGACGAGGAAAAGGCGGTTGCCGAAGCCAAGCGCTGCATGAGCTGCGGTATGTGCTTCGAGTGCGACAACTGCGTGATCTACTGCCCGCAGGATGCGGTGTTCC
>CAZNBB010000061.1:0-21446 GCA_964571225.1 uncultured Gammaproteobacteria bacterium | reverse complement strand
GACCAACGGTTGTCATTGGTGCAATGCCCTTCGGTTATTGCACCCTACGTGATCTTTCCGTGCTTTCCGTGTTTTCCGTGGCGCTTTTGCTTTCTTGTGTTCCGTGGGTTCCGTGGATTCCGTGGCTCCTGAGTCGGACCGGGCGGGGTTCAGTCCTTGGGCGGCTCGGACTGATAGACCTTGCGGCGGAAAAGGTCGTTGCGCCGGCTCACCAGCCTGTCCAGGAACAGCAGGCCGTCCAGATGGTCCATTTCGTGCTGGACGGCGCGGGCTTCGAATCCCGTCATGTCGTAGAACCGGCGCTCGCCTTCCGGATCGTGGGCCTCCAGGCGAATACGCTCGGCGCGGATCACGTTACCCGTGTAATCGGGGACCGACAGGCAGCCTTCGCGCCCCACGGCGTAGCCCTCCCACTCCACGATCTCTGGATTCACCAGCACCATGTGGCCGTGATTCTGGTTCTTGCGACGACGGGCGCCGGAGACGTCCACGATCACCACCCGCTGGAACCACCCCACCTGGGGCGCGGCAATTCCCACCGCGCCCGGGCCATTCAGGCGCGTCTCTTCCAGATCGGCAACCCGCCGGCGCAGTTCGTCATCGAAGCGTTCCACCGGCGCCGACACCTGCTTCAGGCGCGGATCGGGGTAGGTCAGTATGTCCAGGACCGCCACGCCATTACCCGATCATGGTCTCGATGGGCTGCACCTCCACCTCGATATCCTCGCGGGACACCGCCGCCAGAGCCGAGCGCACAGCGTCGATCCCCTCCCGGGCCCGGCCTTCGATATGCATGACGTACACCGGCTGATCGGCGCTGCCGGCTACGTCCGAATCCAGGTCCAGGATATCGAAGCCGGCTTCCGCCAGGGCACCGGTCACCTGCGCCACGATGCCCACCCGATCGGCGCCGAACACCGTCACCCGCACGTCGGGGATGGCATGCTCATGGAGCCGGCCTTCGATGGCGTCCACGTGCATGTGCAGTCCCAGGCTATCGGCCACCGGCTCCAACAAGTTGCCAAGAGCCCGCGCGCCGTCGCGGGACTGAACCATTAGCATCACGGCGAAATTGCCGCCCAGGCGCATCATGGACGCCTCCCCCAGGTTGCAGCCGCCGTCGTACAAGGCCGCCGTCACCTTGGCAACGATGCCGGGCCGGTCGGCGCCCACCAGGGTGAGCATGTACCAGTGATTCATGGCAGTCCCCTCTTGTCGCTCAGCATAGCCGACCTTCATTGCACGCCGCCGGCCGTTCTTCCCCACTGGCACTTGCGCCGGCCCGTCTCGCCACGCACTGCCGCACGCCCCGGGGTAGCCTCGCCCTCACGGCGCCGGATCCAGCCAGATCAGGCTGGCCATCCGGCCGGTGGCGCCGTCGCGGCGATAGGAAAAGAAGCGTTCCGGATCGCTGTAGGTGCATAAGCCCCCGCCATACACCTCCACGACGCCGGCGGCGGCAAGGCGGCGGCGGGCCAGGGCATACAGGTCCGCGTACCAGCGTCCGTCGGGCCCCGCCCGGAAGGCCTCTCCGGCACCGGCGTCGGCGCCCACGAACGCATCACGCACTTCCACACCCACCTCGAAAGCGGCCGGTCCGATGGCCGGACCCAGCCACACCAGCAGCTCCTGAGGTGCCACACCCATTGCCCGCAGGGTCGCTTCCAGCACCCCGGCAGCCAGACCGCGCCAACCGGCATGGGCAGCCGCCACCCGGGTGCCCCGCCGGTCACAGAACAGCACCGGCAGACAGTCGGCGGTGAGCACCGCGCACACCCGACCCGGCATCGGGGTCCATGCTGCATCGGCTTCGGTCGACGGCTGGCCGGCCGCCACCGCCAGAACGCGCACGCCATGGACCTGACGGAGCCAGCAGGGTTCGTCCGGGAGCGCCAACCGCTCGCGGAGCCGTTGGCGATTGCTCTGCACCGCCCGGGGATCGTCCCCCACATGCTCGGCAAGGTTCCAGTTGGAATAGGGCGCGGCGCTGACACCACCGCGCCGGGTGGTACTCGCCGCCCGCACGGCGGGGAGCGCCGGCCAGTCGGGTACGATCCAGTCGTCTTGCTGTAGCGCCATAGAAGCCTCTCCGAGGCCTGTCTGCACCGGGGAACCGGCTAACCCGCCCCCACAGGTTGGACGAGAGGGAAGCGCAGTCCGCCGAGCTTGCAGCCGGCGGTCCAGGCGGCGGCTCCGGACCGGGTACCAGCCATGGTGTGCGTCACCGGGACCCGCATCAGCCGGCTCTACACGCCGGCCGTCCTGTCCCGCGCCGCCTGCGCGTCGGCGCGCAGCACCTCCAGCAAGCCTACCATGTCCGCCGGCAGGGGCGAGTGCCATTCCATGGACTCGCCGGTCAGCGGGTGGACCAGCCCCAGCCGGGCGGCATGCAGGGCCTGGCGCTTGAAGCCGCGCAGGGCTGCAACCAGGGCCTCCGTTGCCCCAGCGGGTATCCGCAAACGCCCTCCGTACACCGGATCGCCCACCAGCGGGTGACGTACGGAAGCCATGTGCACACGGATCTGGTGGGTGCGTCCGGTCTCCAGGTGCACCCGCAGCCGGCTGTGGGCCCGGAAACGCTCCGCCACCCGGTAGTGGGTCACCGCCGGCTTGCCGCCGGCCACCACCGCCATGCGCTTGCGGTCCACGGGGTGACGGCCGATGGGAGCATCCACCGTGCCGCCGGCGGTGAGCACCCCCCACACCACCGCCTCGTATTCGCGCTGGAACGCCCGCGCCTGCAGCTGCTCCACCAGGCGTTTGTGAGCCGTCAGGGTGCGCGCCACCACCAGCACGCCGCTGGTGTCCTTGTCCAGGCGGTGCACCAGCCCCGCCCGGGGTACGGCCGCCAGCCCCGGGTCGTGATGCAGCAGCGCATTCTGGAGCGTGCCGTCCCGGTTGCCCGCTGCCGGGTGGACCACCAGGCCCACCGGCTTGTCGATGACCAGCAGTGCCTCGTCCTCGTAGACGATGGCCAGGGGTATGGGCTGGGGCGCCGGCGCCACTTCCGCTTCCAGCTGCGCATCCACATCCACCTGCTCTCCGCCCGCTACCCGTTCCTTCACCTGCCCCGGGCGCCCGTCGACACGCACTTTGCCGGCCCGGGTCCACTGCTGCAGTCGGCTGCGTGAATAATCCGGAAACAGCTCCGCTAGAGCCTGATCGAGGCGCCTCCCGGCAAGTGTGTCGGGGATTTGAGCGCTGAGTTGTATCCGTTTCATCATCGGCGTGGAGGTCCAATTGCGGTATACTGCGCCCGGTCCGGCCCGTCAGTGGGCCGTTTTTGCGTGTTCAACCGTTCGTGGGATATTGTAATCCGATGCGCTTGTCGAGTTGTTTTCTCATTCTCGCATTACTACTGAGCGGCTGCTCGCTGCTGCCCGGGAAAATCGACAAAACCAAGAACTGGTCGGCCCACAAGCTGTACACCGAAGCCAAGGCCCAGCTCACGGATGGGGACTATCAGACCGCCATCGACTATTTCGAGAAGCTCGAAGCCCGTTATCCCTTCGGCCCCTACGCCCAGCAGGCCCAGTTGGAAATCGCCTACGCCTACTACAAGTACGACGAGCCCGAATCGGCCATCGCCGCCGCCCAGCGCTTCATCAAGACCAACCCCAGACATCCCAACGTCGCCTACGCCTATTACCTGCAAGGGCTGATCAACTACAGTCGCGGCCGCTCCCTGGTGGACCGGTTCCTGCCCCGGGACCTCTCCGAGCGGGATCCTGATTACGCCCGCAAGGCCTTCTACGACTTCCAGAAAGTGGTCAAGAACTACCCCAACAGCCGCTACGCCGGGGACGCCAAGCAGCGCATGGTGTACTTGCGCAACGTCATGGCGAAATACGAGATCAATGTGGCGGACTACTACATGCGTCGAGGCGCCTATCTGGCGGCGGCCAACCGGGCCGAGTACGTCCTCAAGAATTACGAGCAGACCACTTCGGTGCCGCAGGCGCTGGTCATCGCGGTGAAGGCCTACCGCAAGCTGAACCTCACCAGGCTGGCAGGCGACACCCTACGTGTGCTTGAATTGAACTTCCCAAAGGAGGCGGCAACGGTCCGCAGCCCCAAGAGCTGACTGACGCCGTCCGGCCCAACCGCGGGAGAACAGCCGATGTGGGATTTCTTCGAAACCGTTCGGCGCCGCCACTCGATTCGTCGGTATCAGTCCGATATGCCCGTGGAGGCCGAGAAGCTGCATGCGGTGCTGGAAATGGCCAGTGCCGCACCGTCAGCTGGGGACCTGCAGGCCTACCATATCGTGGCGGTACAGGACCGGGCCCTGCGTGACGGCCTGCGGGCCGCCGCCGAGAACCAGGAATTCATATCCGAAGCGCCGGTCTGCCTGGTGTTCTGCGCTGACCCCCAGCGTTCGGCCCGCAAGTTCGGCGAGCGGGGCGAAACCCTCTACGCCGTGCAGGACGCCACCATCGCCGCCGCCTATGCCCAGCTCGCCGTGGTGGCCGCGGGCATGGGCTCCACCTGGGTCGGTTACTTCGATGAAGCACGGGTGCGCGAATTGCTGAAACTGGCGCCCGACCTGACCCCGGTGGCACTGCTCAGTCTGGGGTACCCCGCCGAACTACCGGAAGTCACCGCACGCCGACACCTGGATCAGGTGGTGGAATACCGCTGACCTGGGAATTGCACCAGCATCCCGGATGCTGATGCAATAAACGGGCTAGATGGCTGCCAGATCTTCCTCGCCGGTGCGGATACGCACCACCTTGTCCACGCTGGTCACGAAGATCTTGCCGTCCCCAATTTTGCCGGTGCGGGCCGCCTCCGTGATGGACTCGATGCAGCGATCCACCTGCTCGTCGCTGACCACCACTTCCAGCTTGACCTTGGGCAGGAAGTCCACCACATACTCGGCCCCACGGTAGAGCTCCGTATGGCCCTTCTGGCGGCCGAAGCCCTTGACCTCGATGGCGGTCATGCCCGTGATGCCGATTTCCGACAACGCCTCACGCACATCATCGAGTTTGAAGGGCTTGATGATCGCTTCGATCTTCTTCATGGATTACTCCCCCCGGATCCTTACGAAAATGTGAACAAGATACCCGATATGCCTGCAATAATCGATCAGCGACCCCTGTGGGGACCATCCATGAATTCGCTGGCCACGTAGCCGGACGTGATAGGATAGCGCCGATCCCGTCCGAACGCGCGGCGCGTAATGCGTACGCCCGGCGGCGCCTGCCGGCGCTTGTATTCATTGCGGTCCACCATACGGGCCACCTCGCGGACCGTCGCTTCCTCGAACCCGTCCGCCACGATCTGTTCCACGCTGAAATCCCGTTCCACGTAGCGTTCCAGAATCGGATCGAGCACCTCGTAGGGCGGCAGGCTGTCCTCGTCCTTCTGGTCCGCCGCCAGTTCCGCCGAAGGAGGCCGCTCCAGAATCCTTTCCGGGATCACTTCCCTGTCGCGGTTGCGGTGGCGGGCGAGGCGATACACCAGAGTCTTGGGAACATCCTTGATGGGCGCGAAGCCGCCGGCCATGTCGCCGTACAGGGTGGCGTAGCCCACCGACATCTCGCTCTTGTTGCCGGTGCTGAGCAGAATGCGACCGGTCTTGTTGGAGATGGCCATCAGCAGGATACCCCGGCAACGGGCCTGGATGTTCTCCTCGGTGGCATCCGGAGGCCGGTGGGCGAACTCGTCCTCGAGCATGCTCAGAAAGGCGCCGAAGGCCGGTTCGATGGGAATGACATTGTGGACCACACCCAGACGCCGGCTGAGTTCCTCGGCGTCCTCGAGACTCATATCGGCGGTGTAGCGCGACGGCATCATGATCGCTTCGACCTGATCGGCGCCGAGGGCGTCCACCGCAATGGTCAGCGCCAGGGCCGAGTCGACGCCGCCGGACAAACCCAGCACCGCACCGGAAAAGCCGTTCTTGCGGGTGTAGTCCCGCACTCCCAGCACCAGCACCTGATAGATGCTGGCCTCTTCGTCCAGCATGGGCGAGCACTCACCGGCGATGGGCCGGACCTTCTCGCCCACCTCCAGATCCACAGGATAGAGCCCCTCCACGCAGGCGGGTGCACGCTGGGTCACCTCGCCGTCTGCGTCCACCACGAAGGACTCGCCGTCGAACACCAGTTCGTCCTGGCCGCCCACCAGGTTCACGTACAGCACCGGCAGCCCGGTCTCCTGCACGCGCTCGCGCACCACCGCTTCGCGCTCCCGCCCCTTGCCGGCGTGAAACGGTGAAGCATTGAGATTCACCAGCACCTGGGCGCCGGCATCCCGGGCCTGCTGGGCTGAACCCGGCATCCAGATGTCCTCGCAGATGGTGACCCCGACCGGCACGCCTTCGATGTCCACCACGCAAGGTTCGGCTCCGGATGCGAAGTAGCGCTTTTCGTCGAACACGCTGTAGTTGGGCAGATGCTGCTTGTAGTAGCTGCCCAGGATGCGCCCGTCCCGGATCACCGAAGCGGCGTTGAACACGCCGCCCATGGCCTGCTGGGGATGACCCACGATGACATGGATGCCCTGCACGTCGCGCTTGATGCGCTCCAGGGCGGCGAGGGCATGGAGGTGAAAACCGCTGCGCAGCAGCAGATCTTCCGGCGGATAGCCGGTCAACGCCAGCTCGGGAAAGACAATGGCATGGGCCTTGAGCTCGTCGCGGGCCCGGGCGGACGCCTCGACGATGCGTTGCGCATTGCCGGAAATGTCGCCCACCAGCATGTCCAGCTGGGCCATCACGATGCGAAGGGAAGCGGCCATGATCACTCCTCAACGGACGACAGCATCGGCGACGCTGCCCCATGCCAGGGTCCGTGCCCCGAAGGCGCCGCGCTCAACCCTGCAACAGCTCGTGGAGGCGGCCGCCCATGTCCGCCGGCGAGCTCACAACCGCCACGCCGGCCGCCTCCAGGGCGGCGATCTTGGCGGCCGCCGTACCCGCCCCGCCGCTGATGATGGCACCGGCGTGTCCCATCCGTTTGCCTGCCGGCGCGGTCACACCGGCAATATAGGCGACCACCGGCTTGCTCACATGGGCGCGGATATACTCGGCGGCGGCTTCTTCGGCACTGCCGCCGATCTCGCCGACGAGGATAATGCCGCGGGTCTGGGGATCGGCCTCGAAGGCCTGCAGGCAGTCCACGAAATCCATGCCATGGATGGGGTCGCCCCCGATGCCCACGCAGGTGCTCTGGCCCAAGCCGCAGCGGGTCGTCTGGTAGACAGCCTCGTAGGTCAGGGTGCCGGAGCGCGACACGATACCGACCGATCCGGGCGCATGGATGGAACCGGGCATGATGCCGATCTTGCATTCTCCCGGGGTGATGACCCCCGGACAGTTGGGGCCGATCAGCCGCGCTTCGCTGCCCCGCAGGGCCGCCTTCACCCGCAGCATGTCCAGCACCGGGATGCCTTCGGTAATGCACACAATGACCCGGATGCCGGCATCGGCCGCCTCCAGGATGGCGTCGGCGGCAAACGGCGCCGGCACGTAGATCATGGTCGCATCGGCGCCGGTGGCGGACACCGCGTCGTGCACAGTGTCGAACACCGGCCGATCCAGATGGGTACTGCCGCCCTTGCCCGGCGTCACGCCGCCCACCAGTTGGGTACCGTAAGCCAGCGCCTGCTCGGAATGAAAAGTGCCCTGCTTGCCGGTAAAGCCTTGGCAGATGACTTTGGTGGTCTTGTCGACAAGGATGCTCATGGAAGGTTCGTCGGTTCCTGCTGCCGATTAGGGGTTGGCGGCCTGCACCGCCTTGCGGGCGGCGTCGGTCAGATCGTCGGCGGTGGTGACATTGAGCCCGGAATCGGCCAGCAGGGCGCGACCGCGTTCCACGTTGGTCCCTTCCAGGCGCACCACCACCGGCAGTTGCACCTGCACGTCCCGCACCGCTTGAATAATGCCTTCGGCAATCAGGTCGCAGCGCACGATGCCGCCGAAGATGTTCACCAGGATGGCCTTCACCTTGGCGTCGGAGAGAATCAGCTTGAAGGCCTCGGCCACCCGCGCGGCCGTCGCGCCGCCGCCCACATCCAGAAAATTCGCCGGCTCGCCTCCATGGAGCTTGATCAGGTCCATGGTCGCCATGGCCAGCCCGGCGCCATTGACCATGCAGGCGATGGAACCGTCCAGGGTGACGTAGTTCAGGCCGTGTTCGTGGGCGGCCCGCTCCTTGGGATCCTCCTGGCTGGGATCGCGCCAGGCGGCCAGGTCGGGGTGACGGTAAAGGGCGTTGTCGTCCAGGTTGACCTTGGCATCCAGGGCCAGCAGCTCCCCGCTTGCCGTCACCACCAGAGGGTTGATCTCCACCAGGCTGGCGTCCCGCTCGGTGAACAGGCGGTACAATCCCTGCAGCAGACCCGCGAAGCTCTTCAGCTGCCCCGCTTCCAGCCCCAGCGCAAAACCCAGCTTGCGGCACTGGTAGGGCTGCAGCCCGGCGGCCGGATCCACCGCCTCGGTCAGAATGGCCTGCGGCCGGGTGGCCGCCACTTCCTCGATGTCCATGCCGCCGGCGGCGGACGCCATGATCGCCACCCGTTCCCGGGTGCGGTCCACCAGCAACCCCAGGTACAGTTCCCGGGCGGTCGCCACCGGCCGTTCCACCAGCAGGGCCTCCACCGGCAAGCCCTGAGCGCCCGTCTGATGGGTCACCAGTCGGCTCCCGAGCAGCCGCTGCGCTTCACTCGTCAGGGCTTCGGGATCATCGACCACCTTCACTCCGCCCGCCTTGCCGCGCCCGCCGGCATGGACCTGGGCCTTGAGGACCCAGCGCTGACCGCCCAGGTCACGGGCCGCCTCAGCGGCCTGGTCGGCAGAGCGCGCCAGCACCCCTTCGGGTGCCGGAATGCCGTAGTCGGCGAACAGCCTTTTGGCCTGAAACTCGTGCAGGTTCATGGCGCTTCACGTGTCTGAAAGGCCCCATATTCTGAGGTAAATGGTCGTGGCACGCAAAGCACCGTGAAACGACACACATTGGGTCTTGCGCCGCGACCCCGGAAGCCGGAAACTTTAACGGCTATGGGACTACGCCTGATTCTGATCCTGCTCGCCATCTGGTTCATCATCAACCTGCTGCGCAAACAGCCGGACAAACCGAAAACCCCGAAACTGCGGCGCCGGGAAGGGGGCCGCATGGTCCGCTGCGACCATTGCGGGCTATACGTCCCGGAGGCGGAGGCGTTGAATGTCGGCGACCACCACTACTGCTCCGAAGCACACCGTCGGCTGAGCTCGCACTCGTAGCCCGCATTTGTCGCCGGGGATCGTAGCGAAGTCACGCAAGATATCGGCAAATGCGCGGCCACACGACTGCATGAATGCAGGAGGTGATGCAACGCAGGGAGCGGCTTCCGAGTTGGTGGCTGGCGAGAAATGCGGGCTAAACCCCGGGAAACCTCAACACGCCAGGCGGGATCGGTTACCATCGGCCTCATGAAAATCCGACGCCCGGAGCACGGGTTTACGCCGACCGGCACCCGCGAGGACGAGTTCACCTGGAAGCCGCTGCGGCTGCTCACGTTCTACCGGCTGATTCTCGCCGGCCTGCTCTCCACCATCTTCTTCGTCGCCCCTCAGGCCACCGCCCTCGGCAGCCGCAATCCGGAATTGTTCGGAGCCACCGTCGTTGCCTACCTGGCTTTCGGCCTGGCCGCCGGGTTCGCCGGGCGCTGGCGCTGGCCGGCCTATCCGCTCCAGGTGCTGGGCCAGATCTCGGTGGATGTGGTCGCCATTACGCTGCTGATGCACGCCAGCGGCAGCTTGGAAAGCGGACTGGGCGTGCTGCTGGCAGTGGCCGTGGCGGCCGGCAGCCTGCTGCTGCCGGGTCGACTGGCCTACCTGTTCGCGGCCCTGGCGACCCTGGCTGTGCTGGCGGAGCAGGCCTATGGCTCCCTGCTGGGCGCTGCCATCGCCAGCGACGACTACACCCGCGCCGGGCTGTTCGGCGCTGCCTTCTTCGCCACCGCCAGCCTTGCCCACATGCTGGCCCGCCGGGTCCGCGAAAGCGAAGCCCTGGCCGCCCGCCGCGGCATCGATGTAGCGAACCTGGAAGCCTTGAACGCCTACATCATTCAGCACCTGCAGTCCGGGGTGGTGGTGGTGGATCAGGCGGGCAAGGTGCGGCTGGTCAACGAGCTGGCCTGGCGCCTGCTCGGCATGCCGGGACGGCCGACCGCCAAACCCCTGGCCGCCCTCGCCCCGCAACTGGCTCAAAGTCTCGCCGCCTGGCGTCGACAGCCGGAACGCCCGCCGGCACCGTTCCGCTCTCCCACCGGGGGAACGGCCATCGCGCCCAACTTCACGCCCCTGGGGACCGAATCCGACACCGGCGCGTTGATCTTCCTGGAAGACATGGCCAGCGTGGCCCAGCGCAGCCAACAGCTGAAGCTGGCGGCCCTGGGCCGGCTCACGGCCAGCATCGCCCACGAGATCCGTAATCCCCTGGGAGCGATCAGCCATGCCGGGCAACTGCTGGACGAGGCGCCGGACCTGGCCACCGGCGACCGGCGGCTGGTGGAAATCATCCGCGAGCAGTGCGAACGGATGAACACCATCGTGGAAAACGTACTGCAGCTTTCCCGCCGGGAGCCTGCCCAACCCCAGGATATCGACCTCGGCCCCTGGCTGGAGAACTTCGTCGGCGAGTTCAGCCAATACGAACATGTGCCGGCCGGCCGCGTCGAATTTCAGGTAGAACCCGAAGACAGTCACATCCAGTTCGATCCCACCCACCTGCATCAGGTGGTCTGGAATCTATGCAAGAACGCTCTGGAGCATGGCGGCGCCAAGGACACGCCGCACGTTGTATTGCGTGGCGGTGCCGGGGGCTCAACCGAAAGCCGCCCCTACCTCGAGGTGATCGACAATGGTCCGGGCATTCCCCCGGAGGCCGAGTCCCAGATGTTCGAGCCCTTCTTCACCACCAACGCCGGCGGGACCGGGCTGGGGCTGTACATTTCCCGGGAGCTCTGCGAACGCAACCAGGCCGAACTCAGCTACCGACCGGTGACCAGCGGAGGCAGTTGCTTCCGTATCGACTTCAGCAACGATACCGATGGCGGACGCTCATGAGCCGGGTCCGGGAGGTCCATGGAGACAGGGCACCGATCCCATGCACCAGAAGGCCGGGAACGGTACACTAACGCGATGGCCTCCTACACTGCATTGATCGTCGACGACGAAGCCGATATCCGCGAGCTATTGGAAATCACGCTCGGGCGCATGGACATCGCCACCCAGGCAGCGGCGGACCTGGCCCAGGCCCGCAAACTGGTGGAAAGCGCTTCCTTCGATCTCTGTCTCACCGACATGCGCCTGCCCGACGGCAGTGGCCTCGATCTGATACAACACATCCAGACCCATCAGCCCGATCTCCCGGTAGCGGTCATTACCGCCTACGGCAATATGGAATCGGCGGTCGATTCCCTGAAGGCCGGCGCCTTCGACTTCGTCTCCAAGCCGGTGGACCTGCAGGTGCTGCGTAACCTGGTAACGACGGCGCTGAAGCTCTCGGACACCTACCCTCAGCGGGACCGGCGCAGTCGCGACACCCTGATCGGCGATTCCCAGCCCATGCAGGGCATACGCGCCACCATCGTAAAGCTGGCCCGCAGCCAGGCACCCGTGTACATCAGCGGCGAGTCCGGCACCGGGAAGGAACTGGTGGCGCGACTCATCCACGAGAAGGGACCCAGAGCCGACAAACCGTTCGTACCGGTGAACTGCGGCGCCATCCCCGCGGACCTGATGGAAAGCGAGTTCTTCGGCCACAAGAAGGGCAGCTTCACAGGCGCGGTGAGCGACAAGGACGGCCTGTTCCAAGCCGCCCACGGCGGCACGCTGTTTCTGGACGAAGTCGCCGAGTTGCCTCTGCACATGCAGGTCAAGCTGCTGCGCGCCATCCAGGAAAAAGCCGTGCGCCCCATCGGGACCCAGCGGGAAGTCTCCATTGACGTACGCATCCTGTCCGCCACCCACAAGGACCTGCTCAAACTTGTGGACGAAGGCCAGTTCCGGCAGGACCTGTACTACCGCATCAACGTGATCGAGCTGCACGTGCCCAGCCTGCGCGAGCGGTCCGACGACATCCCCATGCTGGCCAACCACATCCTCGCGCGGCTGGCCCGGGAGGTGGGCGGGCCGATGCCCGAATTGGACCCTGCAGCTCTGGATGCGCTCAAGCGCTACGGCTTTCCCGGCAATGTCCGCGAACTGGAGAACATCCTGGAGCGGGCCATGACCCTGTGCGAAGGCACCGTCATCCGCGAATCGGACCTGCGCCTGCCCGACAACGGCAACGACTCCGCCAAAGCCGAGGTCGAACCACAACCCGAATCCACGGCCATATCCCAGAATCCGGCTGAAGGACCTGCGCCCCTGGAGAATTACCTGGACACGGTGGAGAAGCAGGCCATCATCAAAGCGCTGGAGCAAACCCGCTACAACAAGACCGCCGCCGCCAAGCTACTGGGCATCACATTCCGCGCCCTGCGCTACCGCCTCAAGAAGCTGGGATTGGAATAGACAACGTCGGTCCACGACTGGGGTGACGCGGCGCGTCACCTTGTGACCTTCCGAGTCAGCCCCCGAGGGGCAACACCGCTCCTCAAATTCACTGTTTGCAGACGCAGGCCACCACCGACCTGTGAACTCCGTCACACTTTGCCTGCGCCGACAGCGGTTTGACGCTCTGTCGAGTCATTGGCACGCATCCTGCTTCTTTAGGCCAAGCGTTCTCCGGGCCGGGCCCGGGAGGACGGCCAATCGTTCAACCGCGTCCGTCTGTATTAATGAACAAGGGGAGTTGCACATGAAGCGCACACAGCAGGGTTTCACTCTTATCGAACTGATGATCGTGGTGGCCATTATCGGTATCCTGGCCGCCATCGCCATCCCGGCATATCAGGACTACACCATCCGCGCCCAGGTTTCTGAAGGTCTGTCGCTGGCTGATGGCGCGAAAACGGCATTGTCAGAGTATTACAACGATCATGGTTCGTTCCCGAGCGCCAACCAGTCCGCGGGACTTGCAAGCAAGGGCAGCATCACTGGCAATTATGTCAGCCAAGTGGACGCCGGCACCACACCGGGTGTCATCGCGATCAAATACAGCAAAACTTCCCCCCAAGCCGCCAACCAAGCGATCGATGGCGACGTGCTGACGCTCTCAGCCCTGACTACTGGCGGCAGTGTAAAGTGGGTTTGCGGGAGCACCACGACCACGACCGTGCCTGGCAAGTCCCTGCCGTCCTCCTGCAGGCACTGATCTGGCCTGACCTCGCCAAGCCTTTTGGAGCTTGGAAATGAACTGCCCCCGCCTCGCGCGGGGGCAGTTCATTTCGTCACGGCTTGCGACTCCGGTAGTGTCGGACTTTCCAGCTACCCAGCGGACGCGACACTAGCACCAAAGCAATATGAGGTAGGGAAGAACCCCTCACCACCTGCCACCATCGCCATCGGCGACGTCGGCTACATCACTATTTCAATCCACTCGGTCCGTATATAGTCTGCCAACGAATCCCGTTCGAAGTCCTCCTATTCAACCACCACTAAGCCGTGGCCCGAATCTTGCTTCGTTGCCGGTACAGCGGCGAAGGTGCGGGAATGGGGTAGGGCTCATGAAAAAACGCAACCGAGGCTTCACTCTGATCGAACTGATGACCGTGGTGGCCATCATTGGCATCCTGGCCGCCATCGCCATCCCGGCGTACCAGGACTACACCATCCGCGCTCAAGTGGCCGAAGGTCTAGTGCTTGCGGAAAAGGCCAAAACGGCGATGTGGGAATATTACAGCGACAAGGGACAATTGCCGTCCAGCAATACATCGGCGGAGATTCCCTCGCCAGGCAGTATCACCGGCAACTATGTGACCCAGGTTAAGATCGCGAACAACGCCATAACCGTGACCTACGGCAACCAGGTGAACAAAACCATCAAGGGACAGACCCTCACATTGTCAGCCATTACCCATGGGCATGTTCTGGCCTGGAAGTGCGGATCTGCCTCCTTGTCCGGTCGATATCTGCCTTCAAGCTGCCGCTAAAGCCCATTTTGCCACCTTCATACCGGGTTGGGCGTAACGGGTGATTGGAACAAGGAAACGATGTCGCAACCATCCGCCACGGAACGCCCATTAACCTCCTCTGACAGATTGTGGATCGGCGCTGCACTTGTCTCCTCTGTTGCAGTGTGCCTATTCATCTACTGGCCGGGTGTCCACGGCGGATTCGTTATGGACGATTTCCCCAACATCGTTCGTAACGCCGCCGTCCATATCACGAGACTGAACGTCCACTCGCTGCTGGCCGCGGCATTCTCGTCCCATTCCGGCCCGCTGGACCGACCGCTGAGCATGATCACCTTCGCGCTCAACGAATACTTCTGGGGCCCGTCACCGTTTTCCATGAAGGTCACCAACATCTTGATACATGGCTGTAACGGCTTGCTGGTCTATGCTGTTGGCGACCTGATACTGCGGGTCTATCGCCAGCGATTCGCACCAGAACTAAGCAGATCGACAACCCGCTGGACAGCGGTGGCTACCGCGACCGCCTGGATGTTGCTGCCGATCAATTTGACGGCGGTGCTGTACATAGTCCAGCGCATGACCAGCCTCTCTGGCACCTTCGTACTGGCCGGCATCGCCCTCTATCTCTGGGGGCGCCTGCGCATGCTGGCCGGGAGGCGTGGATTCTGGATGCTCTGGGCAGGAATCGTACCTTGCGGAATCCTTGCCGTGCTGGCCAAGGAAATCGGCGCTCTGCTACCCGTATACGCTTTGATAATCGAGTGGACCCTGTTCGGATTCCAGCGGGCCGACGGACGCCGAGACCGCCGGCTGTATGCCCTCTATGCACTAGTACTGGCCCTGCCCGCGGCATTGGGCCTGGCGTGGCTCGGTCCCCAACAACTTGCCCACGGTGCCTATGCCGGGCGTCCTTTCACTCTTGGAGAACGCCTGCTCACCGAACCCAGAGTGATACTGGACTATATTCTGTGGTCCCTAGTACCCAACCCCCATGTACTGAGCCTGTACCACGACGACTATCCGTTTTCGCGCTCGCTGCTTAACCCGCCAACTACGCTGTTTGCTATGGTAGGAATCGCACTGCTACTGGCCACCGCGATCTGGCAGCGCCGGCGCAGGCCGCTTTTGAGTCTGGGGATCCTATGGTTCTTCGGCGGGCAATTGCTGACCGGCACCATCTTCAACCTGGAATTGGTCTATGAGCACCGCAACTACCTCCCCAGCCTAGGCCTTCTGCTCGCGTTGTTCTCGACGCTCCTTCTAGCACCGCCCCGGGTACGCCTGTCGTCGGCACGTCCGCTCCTGGTGGTGGGGCTGATCGCGCTTTACGCCGGCATCACCGCTATGCGTGTCCAACAATGGGCCAACCCGGTCCGGTACGCCGTTATTTCCGCGGCGGAGCATCCCCACTCACCGCGAGCAACCTATGGCCTCGGAGAAATCTACGCTGTGCTAGTAGACGGCCCCGATTCCCGATTTCTACCCATTGCCAACAAAGCTCTTGAAAAGGCGGCCGTCGTGCGTAATTCCAACATTCTACCGGAACAGGGCCTGCTACTGATCAACGCCAAAGAGCACCGCCCAGTGAAAGCGTCCTGGTGGAACACCATGAATCGTAAACTGGCTACCCGACCGGCTTCGCCACAGGATGTGTCTGCCCTCTACGCATTGGTTCACTGCGAGGTGTCCGGGACTTGCAGGTTTGACGGCAAGCAAATGGCACGGACGCTAAACACCGCCGTGCGCAGGAACCCGGATAACGCCAACCTGCTGACAATCTATAGCAATTTCGCCCTGAACGTCCTCCACGACGCCGATAAAGCCCGAAAAATGATGGTCCGGGCCGCCCAAAAGGCACCGACTGACGCACAGTACTGGGTCAATCTCGTCGAGCTGGACGTTGCCCTTGGTCGATTTCGTGACGCGCAGAGGGAAATCGAACGAGTGACGGAACTCGATCGTTTCGGCAACCTCGACAGTACCGTAGACCGCCTCCGCAGCCGGCTTGCGAACGCACGGAAGCAAGGTTCATCGGGAACCAGCACTACGGTGCCCGCCCTCTACAACCCGGCACTACACTAGCGGGACCGCTACGCAACCATCCATGTCCAGCCTAAAACGCATCCTGAGCCCCGAATCAACCTGGCTCGCTGCCGTGGTCTTTGCGGGACTACTCATCACGGCTTGGTTCGTCTATGCCCCTGGCTTGAGCGGCAGCTTTCTTTTCGATGACTGGGGCAATCTGCCCCCGCTCGGTGCCATGGGTCCGATCGACAACTGGCACGCCCTGGTGACCTACCTGCTAAGCGGCATCGCAAGCCCCACGGGCAGACCGGTGGCCATGTTGAGCTTTCTCATCGACGCCAACAATTGGCCAGCACCACCAGAGCCTTTCAAGTACACCAACATTTTGATCGAGCTGCTGAACGGCGCTCTGCTCACTTGGCTCACCTTCCAACTGGCACGGCTGTTCAATATCGGTGACAAGCGGGCCGCCTGGGTTGCGGTATTGAGCGCGGGGCTTTGGCTGCTGCATCCATTGATGGTTTCTACCACCTTGTTCGTAGTGCAGCGTATGGCCATGCTCGCCGCGACATTCGTATTTGCGGGCCTGCTTTGTTACTTGCACGGTCGGCGCAAGCTGGTGGGAGGCCGGCCGCGAGCCGGCTACCTGTGGATGAGCGTCGGAATTGGAGTATGTGGTTTGCTGGCCACCCTATCCAAGGAAAATGGCGCACTGCTGCCGCTGTTCGTGTTAGTGATCGAGCGGTTCGTGCTTCAGCAACCATGGAGCGCCCTTCGCATAGAGCGACCTTCGACAGCATGCCGCATCTGGAAAGGGATGTTCGTCTATCTTCCTTTGGCCCTGCTAGCAGCGTATCTATTAAGCCATGTTCCGGCGATGTTGTCTGGCTATGCCGACAGTCGCGGCTTTACCCTGGGACAACGCCTGCTGACAGAAGCACGAATCATGGTCCACTACCTTTACGTGCTACTGATCCCCCGCGCGTATACTGCCGGGCTGTTCAACGACAACATTGCGGTCTCCACGGGCCTATTACACCCTTGGACAACTCTGCCTTCAATCGGCGTGATCGCGAGTCTTCTGCTGCTAGGATGGCGTGCGCGCAACCGCTATCCTGCATTAAGCCTGACAATATTCTTCTATTTCAGCGGACAACTTCTGGAGTCAACGATCATCCCGCTGGAATTGTATTTTGAGCACCGTAATTACCTGCCGGGCGCCCTGCTATTCTTTCCACTAGCGATGTGGCTTGTCACCGGACGAAAGTTTCCGCGTCGGGGCCGCGCCGCGATCGCTATCTCACTGCTCGCCATAATGGCTGGACAGACCTGGCTGCGCTCCACCTTATGGGGCAAACCATTTGAACAGTCTCTGGTCTGGGCCCAGGAGAACCCCGGGTCGCCCCGTGCCCAGACAACGTTGAGCCTTCATCTGGTTCGAAAGGGGAATTTCCGCGCGGCCACCGAAATCCTCAGGCGTGTCGCAAAAGACCATCCTGACAACATCATGGTAAACCTGAACCTGGTAAGCTCACTCTGCGACCAAGGAGGTGTCCCACCCGCGCAACTGGCCGCTACCAGACACGCCCTCGCTACGGCCAAGATAGGCGGCCGAGTAGCATACAATGCCATCGGCAAGTTCATCCGCCATTACCGAACCGGAACTTGCTCCGGCCTGGGTTCCGCACAGTTGAATGGCCTGATCCAATCCGCCTTGAGCAATCGGCGGATAAACCATAATTCCGGTTGGCTCCAGGATATGTTGGCGTTGCGCGGCGAGTTGCGCCTCGCCCAAGGCCGCCCTTTGGAAGCCCTAGAAGAGTTCAAACGATCTCTGGCGGTCCAGGCCCGCCCGGGCGCCGCCCTCTATGAAGCCGCACTTCTTGGCTCGGCGCATCACCCACGCGCCGGCCTGGCACTGCTGCAGTATTTCGAGACACTTCCGCCCTGGACACCTCAGGGATTCAACGTTGGTCATCTGCGTGCCTTGTGGCTCAACCACGAACACTACTATCCTCGGCAGATAACCAGAGTACGTGGACTGCTTCTTCAGGATACCCAAGCCAAGCCTGAGGATACCGCCGACAAGGCTGGCAGCCACACCGGCGGTTGAATGGACGCCGGCATAGACATATACGATGGGCGGGTAGCACGGTGCTGGGAACTGCGACGGCCAATCTATTCCGAACAGACGCCGGCGCAGTGCTTGATTGCGACTCGTCGAACGGTGGGGCACCTTTTTGCGCATAGCCACGATCCGACAGGAGTCTAAATTAGGTATAATGGGTCGGCATCCATTTTGGCATAGCGATTGCATTTTTGTCGTGTGCCGGCTAGGCGCCAGCAAACCGTCCTGCATGACTGAATCCAGGACGACGCTGGGGCCGCGGAACCCGATAGATGCGGTCTTTCACATACATTGAGCGCTGGCCCCCAGCAGCGCATGCGAATTGTTACATGCATCCCGAATGTCAGGCACCTAAGCTGTCCGTGATTCTGCCCGCCAAGAACGAAGCGGCCGGCCTCAGGGGACTGTTGCCCGAACTCTGTGAACGGTTCCCCGATGCAGAGATCCTGGTGGTGGACGATGGCTCCACGGATGAGACTCGGGAGTTGTGCGGGCGCTTTCCTGTACACGTGGTGCGCCATCCCTACTCCATGGGCAATGGGGCAGCAATCAAGAGCGGGGCCCGCGCCGCCCGCGGCGGAATTCTGGTATTCATGGACGCCGATGGACAACATGATCCGGCCGATGTCCTGCGCTGCGTCATTCGGATACAGGACGGCTACGACATGGTAGTGGGCGCCCGGGACACAGGATCCCAAGCTTCCGTCGGCCGACTGGCTGCGAATACCTTCTACAATCGCCTGGCCAGTTGGGTAACGACCCACCAAATTCACGACCTGACATCCGGCCTGCGGGCGGTACGGGCGGACAAGTTTCGCCAGTTCCTATACCTGCTGCCCAATGGCTTCTCCTATCCCACGACCATCACCATGGCCTTCTTCCGGGCCGGTTATGCGGTGGATTACCTGCCGATCCAAACCCGCGCGCGCGAAGGCCGCAGTCACATCCGTCCGCTGCGGGACGGGCTGCGGTTCGTGCTGATCATCTTCAAAATCGGAACCCTGTATTCGCCGCTCAAGGTATTCGCTCCGGCCAGCGCCGTATGCGCGTTGCTGGGCCTCGCGCGTTATCTATGGACCTTCCTCGACACGGGCCGATTCACCAACATGAGCGCATTGCTTTTCGTCACCAGTGCCCTGATCTTTCTGATGGGCTTGATCTCGGAACAGATTTCCAATCTCATGTACGCCAACACGGAGTTGCGGCACATTCCTAGACGGCGCGAGGATGAAAGCTGACGGCCGCGTCCCAGGACCGTGTCAAACCGCGCGGCTCCCCCGAAACCCATGACGATCATGTCGATACCGGACTCCGCTGGCACTATAGAACACACCTCCAACCCTTCGGCTGCTACACGACGCGACCGCCAAGTCGAACCGCTTGCTCCTACTGCGCCTTTGGCCCGGGCCATAGTAGTCACCCGCAACCTGCCTCCCCTGGTCGGTGGGATGGAGCGCCTAGTGTGGCACATCGTCTCCGAGCTCCGCGCGGAATATCGTGTGCATGTCATCGGTCCCGCCGGCTGCGGCCGGCACCTGCCCGACGGAGTGACCGCTAGCGAGGTCCCAATTAACCCTATGCCCGCCTACATTCTAGGCACCAAGTTGGCCGCTCTCTGGCAGGCGCTGCGCCTGCGACCACAACTTGTCGTCGCAGGCAGCGGTCTAACTGCGCCTTTCGCCTGGCTCGCTGCCCGCTTCACTGGCGCGCGCTGCATCGTCTACCTTCACGGCCTAGATATCGAGGCCCGCCATCCGATCTACCGGATGCTATGGCGCCCTTTCTTTCGTCACTGTGACCAGGTGTTAGTCAACAGCCGGTTCACCCGGCAGCTTGCCCGATCCGCAGGCATCCCCGAGAAGCGGATTACCGTACTTAATCCGGGGGTCGACCTACCCGACCTGCGCGACGCAGCCGACCAATCGGCCCGTTTCCGGCAAACCTACGCCTTGGGCGATCGCCCAGTACTGCTCTACGTCGGACGCATCACCGCCCGCAAAGGGCTCGCCATGTTCGTGCAAGATATCCTGCCACAGATAATCAGCGAACGACCAGATGCCAGGCTCGTCGTGATTGGGGACGAACCCGGCCACGCCCTGCATCACCAGAGCGGAGAACGGCAACGGGTCACCGAAGCCCTGGCGTCGCTCAACTTGGGCAACCGAGTGCTGTTCCTCGGAGACATTGATGACAAAGTCCTTGAGACGGCCTATTTCGCGGCCGATGTCCTTGTCTTCCCCGTGCAGGAACGGTCGCACGATCACGAAGGATTTGGAATGGTCGCCGTGGAAGCCGCCGCCCATGGACTTCCGACAGTTGCCTTCGCCTCCGGCGGAGTCGTTGACGCAGTCCGGGACGGTGTCTCCGGCCGACTGATCCCGGCCGGTAGCGGTCAGGCATTCGCAGACGCGGTAATCGAGATTGTCCAACGGCTCGAACCGTCCAAGCGCCGTGCGGCATGCCGCAACTTCGCCGAACATTTCACGTGGTCGTCATTCGGAAAGACGCTTCGTCTCTTGTGCAGCTCCAGTACAACCGAGAGTCCAAGCGCCAAATGACTGAAACGGCACCCTCTCGCCAGCCCCACGCTGTCCTGGATATACCGTCCCGGCGCCTAAAGGCCCTGAAGATCGAACAGTTACTGGCACTCGACCGCTTCCGTAGGCGCTTCGAACTGCTGGAGATCGGCACCGGCTCCGGTGGCATAGCCCACTATTTCGCCACCCACGCAACACTAGACTGCCAGGTCACCGCAGTCGACGTCGTCGACCAACGCTCGGTGCGCGACGGCTACGATTTTTTGACGGTGGACGGGACTACGCTGCCCTTACCTCAATACCGATTCGACGTTGTGGTAAGCAACCACGTTATCGAACACGTCGGAGATTCGGCAGCGCAAAGCCATCATCTCCAGGAAATTCGCCGCGTCATGAAGCCTGACGGCATTGGCTACCTGGCGGTTCCCAATCGCTGGCAACTCGTCGAGCCCCACTATCGTCTGGCTTTTCTAAGCTGGTTGCCGCGGTGGGCTCGCACCCCCTATTTGAGACTCTGCCGACGTGGGCAGCAATACGACTGCGAGCCGTTAACTGAACGGAAATTGGAAACCCTGCTGCGCGACGCAAAATTTGCGTATCGGAATCTCTGCGTGGAAGCATTCCGGAGGACGCTCGAAATAGAAGGTCCCCTAGGCTTTCCCGCTGTCACCGCATCTAGACTGCCAGATTCGCTACTTGCCAAGATGACCCCGATCATTCCGACTCTGATCTACCAACTT
>CAZNBB010000060.1:0-21493 GCA_964571225.1 uncultured Gammaproteobacteria bacterium | reverse complement strand
GGATGGGGTGCGCCCAGGTCCATCTTCACGACGGCCCAGTCGACCCGGGTCAGCTTGCCGTCGTGGTTGATGTCCTCCCGTTTGGCGATCGCCGCCGGCACGCCCGCTTCTTCGGCTTCCTTGATGCTGACGTAGCCGTTGTGGTTGCGGTCGGCTTTCTTGAAGCTGGGCAGCTTCGTGTGGTGACTCATGGCAGCCTTCGACCCCATGCCGGCAGCCGAAGCCCCCATAGTCGCCGTTGCGAGGGCCGTAGCAGGGCCGCACAGTGCGGCCGCGGACAGGATCGTGATCAGCTTTCGCGTCATGGTCCTTCTCCTTCTGTTGTCGTGACTGTCAGGCCTTCCCCCTACCCGACAGGTCATGACTACAGAGGTTCCGCCGATTCAGAGAACCGGGAACGGGGCCTGTCTCTGCAGCCAGTGGCGGATCCGGTTGGCGTCGCCGATGCGCGAGAGCCTGCCCCAGGAGTCGAGCAGTACGATGATGGTCTTGCGTCCGCTGATGGTGGCCTGCATGACCAGGCAGCGGCCCGCTTCGCTGATGTAGCCGGTCTTGGACAGGCCGATGTGCCAGTGCCGGCTGTGGACCAGAGGATCGGTATTGCGATAGGTGACCAGGCGCCGGTGATGGCGCCGGCCGGTGACCACACGGGCGGAGCGGCTGGTGGTCGCCTGGTGAATCAGCCGGTAGCGGCTGGCTGCCTCCACCATGCGCACCAGATCGTGGGCGGTGGACACATTGGCAGGGTTCAGGCCGGTGGGATCCACGAAATGGGTGTGCTTCATGTCCAGCCGCGCGGCCTTGCGGTTCATGGCGGCCAGGAAGGCGTTTCGGCCGCCCGGGTAGGTCCGCGCCAGGGCCGCCGCCGCCCGGTTCTCGGACGACATCAGGGCCAGCTTGAGCAACTCGCCCCGTGACAGCGTCGTGCCGACCGCCAGCCTGGAACTGGAGTCCTTGAGCCGGTCGATGTCCGCCGAGGTGATGGTGATGCGCCGATTCAGGGGCAGCCGGGCGTCGAGGATCACCATGGCCGTCATCAGTTTGGTGATGGATGCGATGGGTACCACCCGGTCGGTGTTCTTGGCGAGCAGCGGTCGATGGGTGCGCTGGTCCACAGCCAATGCGGTCCCTGAGCGCAGAAACGGCGGTCGCAGCCGCGGGTACGCCGAGCGGTAGTGCGATGCCATTGATGGGGGAGTGTCCGCGCTCCTCGCCGGCGGGCAGGTGAACGCGACGCCCAGGCATGCCACGCAAAGCCAGGTTCTTATTATTGCTTGTACGCTCATCGCAGGCCCCCAGGTTCGCGCCTATGATATCCCATCTTCAGTGCCCGCAAAGCCTCCCCCGTTTGGGTGCGCCGGACCCGGTGTCCGTCTTCCCGGTAGTGACCCCGGCGCTGCAAGCGGCAAACCATTGGTGGTATGGTGACCGCACGATCGATTCTCGCAGCGCCGACTGCGAGTACTCGGGGGGACCGGCAGCTCAAGGATGCGACGCGGTGCCGAGCGCAGGGGGCGGCAGATGCTGCCCTGTGTCCGGTCTCCGCGGGAATACGAACAAATCCGACAGCGGACAGCTTCGAGGGCACCACAGCCATGGGCTACCAACAAGAAATCACATCCAAACTCGAGGCTGTTATTGTCGGCGGTGGTCACGGAGAAACGGACAAGGAAGAGATCGTCTGGAGTGTCATCGAGGCGGTGGCAAGCATCATCGACGGCGCCACCGGCGGAAGCGCCGGCGCCATCGTCTCCGGCAGCGCCAGTGCGGTGTACCAGACGATCACCCATAAGGATGCCAAGAGCGTATCCGCTACGCCCAATCCGCTGTTTGTCTGGAACGGCCACGACGGCGGTACGAAGTACACCCGCAAATACCTGGCCAATCGCAACCTGAAGGGCATCGGCGGTGGTGTGATTCAGGTGGTGGGCGCGGCCGGCAGCGGCGCCACCCACGTGGATCTGGGCGGGCTTGCCGTGCATGGCAATGCCACCGGCTCCACCCTGGCCCATATGCTGAAGCTCGAATCGATAGCGAAGGGCTACCGCCAGAGCGAGACCATCGGTCGCTGGATCGATGTCTGCATGAAGATGAAGACGGCCAAGGCGGCCATACGGGGCGGTCAGACCGTCGGCGCTCTGGCCGGCGGCATCGCCAGCGCGGTCATCGGGGTCGGTGCAACCGCCTCCAAGGTGGGTGTGAAACTCACCATGACCAAGGTGGTGCTGAGGACGGCGGCCGAGTTGCACTGGCGCGCTTTCCAGGAGCAGGCCATCAGCCGCCAGTCCAAGGCCGGGCCGGCCAGCCGCATCGCCTACGAGATCTTCACGCGCCGGGGTGCCACCCGCGTTTTCGGCAAATACGACGTGGACCGGTTCATCGAGGAGCCCAGCGGCTGGCTGGCTTTGAGCGACAAGCTGCTGCTCATCTAGTGCCTGTCAACACACAGGGGTCGCCGGGTTCCTGCGGGACCTTCAGCGCTCCACCGACGATTGCTCCAGCAGGGCGGCGAACAAGGCGCAGGGATCGCCCGGTTCGCCGCTGTCGCAGGACGCGATCAGCCGTTCCAAGTTGCGCCGGGCCCGTTCCAGCTCACCCAATTGCGCATCGATGGCTTTGAGCCGCTGTTCCGCCAGGGAACGGGTGCTGATGCACTCGTTTTCGCCGAGGGAAAGCAGCGTGCGGATTTCCCTCAGGGTGAATCCCAGCGCCTGGGCGTGGCGAATGAGGCGCAGGCGCACCAGCGCTTCGCGGGAATAGCGCCGCCGCGTGTTCTGCGACCTGGGCGGTTCGGCCAGCAGTCCCACGCGCTGGTAGTAGCGGATGGTCTCCACCCCTACCCCGACTTCCCGGGCCAGTCCCCCGATGGTCAATGTGCTGTCTGTCCGGGAACGCTGCTGCATGCCTGACCTCCCATCCCTTCATCCGACACAGACGAATCTGCCCTCAGTTTGTCAGGGTCCCCGTTCGGGAATCAACGGCGCAGACCGCCTGGCGCCTTGATCTGAATCCGTACCATGGTACGGTACTACACTCCACCAACAACACGAACGCAAACCGGAGGAGGCCACCCATGCCTGTCAGCCACCACACCGACATCGCCGATCCCCTCGATGCGCCCGCGCCTCGCCCCGGAACCGCCCACCCCACGGTGCATCATGCCCGGCTGCTGGCGGGCGCCCTGGCGGGCGTCATGCTGGCCGTACCAGCGGCGCCGGCGGTGGCCGCGGGCTGCGGCGCCGTGTGCCTGCCGCTGGAAGCCCTCAGTCCCCAGAATACCCAGGTCAGAGGGCATCAGCTGCGCCTGTCCCTGATCGGCCAGTATGCGGACTTCAATCACTACCGCGAGGGCGCCGACTCCATTCCCAATCCGGGCGAGGCTCAGGCGATCATCTCCCAACTCACCGCGGTGGCCGACTATGGCTTCACCCGGCGGTTCACCGCGTCGCTGCTGGTGCCCTATGTGCGCAAGCACCAGAGCACCAAAAAGTTCGGTGACCGGGTGGCCCAGGGCATCGGTGACGTGGCACTGTTCGGGCGCTATGCCGTGCGTGTGCCCAGCCATGTGAACGATCCCACCGTCAGTCTCGGTTTGGGGGTCAAGTTTCCCACCGGCAGCACCGACCAGCCCAGCGACAAGCCGGATCTGCCACCCGCCATGCAGGTGGGCTCGGGTGCCTACGATCTGATCCCCACGGTTTCCTACTACCAGCGCTTCAACGGCTACGACCTGTACGGCAGCGCCGTGTACCGGGTGCCGGTCCAGTCCCACAACGGCTACAAGTTCGGGCGCGAGCTGCAGCTTCATTTCGGCACCCGCGTGCCTCTCGGCGCCGCCGGCGGCCGGTTTGCGTTGCTGGGTTCCCTGGACTACACCACCGAGCAGCACGATCAGGACAACAACGGCATCCTGCCCGCCAAACTGCGCAACGGCACGGAGGTGATCAATACAGGTGGTCGCTTTCTGGACTTCACGCCGGGTGTGAGCGTGGCGCTGACCCGTACCGTCAGCCTGCAGGCGCGCTTCATGATTCCCCTCTATCAGGATTGGAACGGGGATCGCGCCAAAGGCATCGGTCAGGTCGCCCAGGATCTGACCACCCAGGTGACGCTGATCTACACCGGCGATTCGCGCCTCTAGGGGCTGTCAACACTATCGGGATCGGCGCTGCCCGCCGTGGTTGGCGACGGCGGTTTGTGGACGCGTCCCTGCCCGGCGGATAATGGCCCTTCACGGCTGTCCTATCCCGATCACGGAGTGAAATTCATGCGCATGCTTGTGTCCCTGCTGTTGGTGTTCGGTGCCAGCACGGTGTCTACCCCTGCCCTCGCCCAATCCGCCGCGCCCTGGGGTCACGCCAAGGTACTGCACATCCACTACAAGCCCCAGAAGGTCGTTTATGACGTGACCACCGGCAAGACCGCAGCCCTTTCCGATATCCTGGATCGGTTGGCGTTGTTGGACAGCCTGTATGGCTCGGACCCTTTCGCCGAGCAGATCGTTGTGGTGTTGCACGGCGGCTCGATTCCGTTCTTCGCCTTGAAGAACTACCATCGTTACCGGGACCTGATGAAGCGCGCCGAGGGGCTCACCCAGAACGGCACCATCCGGTTCCGCATGTGCCAGGCTTCGGCCGAGCACCATTACGGGCTCAAGCCGAAGGACATCGAGGGATTCGTGAAAATGGTGCCCATGGCGGATGCGGAGATCGTGCGCCTTGAGCACGAAGGCTATGCCTACATGCGCTGACAGGCGGTCTCACAAGGCCCATGGTTTCCGGCTCTGAACTGTTTTCCCGGCTGCCGGGGGCATTGTCGCTGGCCCTGCGAGCCGCGCTCGCCAGCAGCCTTGCCGTGGCCGTGGCGCAGCTGTTCGCATTGCGTTACCCCATATACGCGCTCATCGCGGCGGTGATCGTTACCGATCCATCGCCGGCGGCCACCCGCCGCCTGGCGGCCCATCGCGTGGTGGGCACCGCCTTGGGAGCCGTGTGCGGCGCCCTGCTGAGCACCTATTTCGGCCACGCCCTGTGGGCGCTGGGCCTGGGGGTGCTGGTGATGGTGACCCTGGCCTTGCTGGGTGGCTATACCGAGGCCGGCAAGCTGGCCGGCTATGTGGCGGGGCTGGTGGTGCTGGATCACAGCGCCGAAGCCTGGGTCTACGCCTTCGCGCGTTTTGTCGAGACCGCCGTCGGCATCGCCGCGGCACTGCTGGTGGGCGTGGTGTTCGCCTTTGTCGGGGCCCGTGGGCGGCTCCCGCGCAAACCCTAGAAGGGCTCTGCACGGGCCGCTGAAGCGGCGCCTGTGCCGGAGCTACCGGCTTTCATCCAGGGCCAGGCCGGCGATCCAGTCGGTGAGGTCGCCGGCGAACTGGCCCGCGGCCTGGCGGGCCGCCTTCACGCCCCCGGGTGCGTCGGGCGTGGGGGCAGGCTGCCGATAGCGGAATTCGCGCTGGGCGATGACCTGGGAACTGGCGGTGTTCACCAGGGTGACCCGGGCATCCAGCACCACCGCGCTCCGGTCCGGTGCCTGGAAGTCCTGGCACAGGTTCAGCAGGTGGATGCGCACGGCCGCGTCGGCCTTGGCGCTGTCGCCCGGGCCGACCACGGCTTTCCAGGCATGGCGGTCGCTGAGCGCGTTCTGTGTCAGTTCTCCCACCATTTGCGGCAGCGGCGCGCTCCAACGGGAGTCGCTGTAGCTCGCCAGCTGGCTGTCACTGTGATAGGCCATGCGGTAGCAGATGGCCGTGCCCTGCAGCCAGGCGGGCGCCGTCACCGGCAATACCCGCAACACTTCCGGCGACTGCTGCTCGGCCTGCACGGCGGCCCCGGCTGCGGCGCCCGCGCCGGCCAGCGTGTAGTGCTCGATCGCCTTGGGCGGCGCGGCGGCACAGCCACCGAGCAGCACACAAGCGGCGAAGGCGGGGCCAAACAGGGATTTCTTCATGGGTGGTGGTCCGTGGCAGGTGGGTGGAATCCGGGCTCTCCCGGTCCCGGCGCCGCCGGCGGCGCGCCGAACAGCACGCTCTGCGGGTCGCGCCGCAACTGGCGGGTGAGGGCATCGATATCGTTTACCGTGCGGTTCATCCGCGTGGTCAGGGCGTCGATCCTGGTGAGGGTATCGGTGCTCAGCTTATGGGTCGTCCTGCCGGCACTGTCCAGGACCGAGTGAAGGGCGCCCGCGTCGCGGTTGAGGCTGTCCAGCAGCGCGCGGCTGCGATTCAGGGTCTTGCGGGCCTGCGTGGTCAGGCTGGGCAGCGCCTTCAATGAGGGCAATGCCGCGTCTTCCAGGGCCACCAGTTTGGTGGTGGCCTGATCGAGTTTCGCGAGAATGGCCGACACATGGGCCCGGTTGTTGTCGTTCAGCAGCTCGTTGAGACGTTTGCCCAGCTTGTCCGTCTGGCTCAGCAACTGTTTGCCGGAACTCTCCAGCTTGTGGGTCAGGCTGGGACGAATGGGGATGCGCGCCGGGTGCCGGGCGGAGGTCTTGAGCGGCGTCTGTTTGCCTTCACCGTCCATCAGTGCGATGTAGCTGCCGCCGGTGATGCCTTTACTGCTGAGCTGTGCGTAGGTGGCATGGGTGACAGGCGCGGCGGCGATCAGCGCGATACGGATCAGAATGCGGTGGGGATTGTCGGGATCCAGTTCGACGGCCTTGACCGTTCCCACCTGCACACCCTTGTATTGCACGTCCGCATCGATCGCCAGACCCGACACGCTGAAAGGAGAGACGATGACGTAGTCCTTGACCTGAGGGGTCCCGGACTGCATCCACCAGGCGACGAAGGCGGCGCCGGCCCCGAACAGAATCAGGAAACTCACTGCGATAATGGCGTGTGATCGGTCTTCCATGAGTCAGTCAGCCCAGCTGTCGCAAGAGGCTTTCTCCCCGTTGGCCGTGGAACAGCCGCTGTACGAATGGATGGTCGTAATCGGCCACTTCGGACAGGCTGCCGGTGGTGAGTACCTTGCCGTCGGCCATGACCGCGATGCGATCGCTTACCGTTGCCACGCTGTTCAGGTCATGGCTGATCATCAACGCACTCAGCCTGAGCTCGCGGTGCAGATCCGACAGCAGGCCGTCCAGGTCGCTGGCCGAATTGGGGTCCAGCCCGCTGGTCGGCTCGTCCAGCAGCAGCATGTCGGGCTCCAGGGCCAGGGCACGGGCCAGCGCGGCTCTCTTGACCATACCGCCGGACAGCTCCGCCGGCAGCTTCCAGGCGTCGTGTGGTTTGAGGCCGACCATCTTCAGTTTCAGCATCACCAGATCGTAGATGGCATCTTCGTCGATATCGTCGCCCAACACCCGCAGCTCGCGGATGGGGAAGGCGATGTTGTCGAATATGTTCAGCGCGCTGAACAGGGCGCCCTGCTGAAACAGCACTCCCCAGTGGACCCGCAGCGAATGGGCGGCGTAGGGGTCCAGTTTATGCACATCCCGGCCCAGCACCGTGATGGTGCCGCAGGTCGGCCTAGTCAGCCCGATGATGTGGCGCATCAGGGTCGTCTTGCCGCTTCCGCTTTCCCCCACCAGTGCCAGGATCTCGCCGCGGTACACCGTCAGGTCCAGGTCCCGGTGCACCCAGTTGTTGCCGAACCGGGTACCCAGCCCCTTGACCTCCACGATCACCTGCCGTTCGTCCCGCTCGCCCATCAGTGCAGTCCCACGTTCGACAGCATGATGCCCATGGCCCCGTCGATGGCGATCACCAGGGCCAGCCCGACCACCACCGAGCGGGTGGTGAATTCGCTCAGGCTGCGGGTGTTGGGCGCGACCCGCAGGCCATAGTAGCTGGACACCAGGCCGATGAGTCCGCCGAACAACACGCCCTTGCCGACGCCGATGAAATAGTTGGCCCACGGGATGGCGCTCGGAAACTGGTGGAGCCACATGCCCCAGTTCACGCCCAGCTTGGTTTCGGACACGTAGATGGCTCCGATGGCACCGGCGAAATCCGTCCAGATCACCAGTAACGGCATGGCCAGGGTGAGGCCCGCCACCTTGGGCAGCACGATGCGCAGCGTGGGCGATACGCCCAGGGCCCGCAGGGCATCGATTTCCTCGGTCACCCGCATGGCGCCGATGCCGGCGGTGAACGTCGACCCTGAGCGCCCCACCAGGATCAGCGCGGTCAGAAACGGTCCGAGCTCGCGCAGGAACGCCAATCCGACCACGCTGATGATGGCGCTGTTGGCGCCGAATTGCTCCAACTGGCCGGACATCTGGTAGGCCAGCACAATGCCCACCAGCCCGCCGATGAACGCCAGCAGGATCAGCGACTGGGCCCCGGCCCGGTAGACGGTGGCGGAAATGCCTCGCCAGGGTATGGCGCGCGGATTGCGCACGCAATACAGCATGTCCACCATGAGCTGCCCGAGCAGCACCAGAATTCCGGCCGTGTCGGTGAACAGGCGGCTGATGGAGCCGCCCAGGGCGGTCAGCAGTGTCCACAACCGCAGCGGGGAGCGGGCTGCCGCCGACGGCAATTCTTCCAGGTGCTCGAACCAGGACTGCTGATCGTCCCGCCACTGGAGCTGTTCCGGGTACTGCCGGCCCCAGGTGCGCCACAGCAGCAGGGCGCCGGCGCTGTCCAGCGCGCCGATCTCCTTGAGATTCCATATGTCGGAGGGGCCCGCGCCCAGCTCCTGCAGCGCCTTGGAAAACGGTCGGCCCGCCCGCGCAATGGCCAGCAGGTTCCAGTCGCCGCGCAACAGGAATTCCCGGTTTCCCTCGGTTTCGCGTATCTCCCAATGGGGAGTGTGGTCCGGACCGCTCATACAGGCAGTATAGAAATGCCCGCGCAGGCAGTCGCAGGATCGCTGTTATGGTTTCGGATGCTGCCTGGTGGAGTCCCCTGGGCCGTGCACCGGCATATGGCCGCTGTCCGTTGGCCTGTGGGCCGACAATCGGGGCTCTCTTGGTTCCCGAATACAATTGGACTACGCGGCCCCGGCAGGGTTCCTTGGCCGCGTTTTCGTTCCCGGGCGAGCCCCTGGGCCGCGCCGGGGGCGCGGACTGCGGTACGGCAGCGCCTTGCTACCCCACCGCCGCCGTACCGGTCATGGTCGGCCTGCGCGACAGGCAATGACCATCCTGTCGGCGTCAGCACGCCCAGGCCCGGGGGGAACGATCGGTCGCCGGTCACAGTCTACAAAGACCTGCGCAATCCTGCCGCACCCTAGGGAAACACCATGCAAGATCGCGAGCGCACGGATACGCTCCGCACGGGAATCATGGAACACCGCACCAACCTGCGCCTGCCGGTGCGTCGCTCCGTGCAGTTGCATTTTGCCGATGGTATTCGTGTCCACGGCGAGCTCAGGGACGCCAGCTTCGAAGGTGCCTATGTCCGCGCCGCCCGGATGCCCTCCGAGCTCCCACGGGGTTGCGGTCGGTTGTTGCTGCGGGTCTGTCCCGAAGGCAGCCCGGGCACAGTCGATATTCCCGTGCTGGTGGTGCGCCTGGACGATTGCGGCGTCGGCGTGATG
Organism: uncultured Gammaproteobacteria bacterium; assembly: GCA_964571225.1. Classification (GTDB taxonomy): domain Bacteria; phylum Pseudomonadota; class Gammaproteobacteria; order DATFLG01; family DATFLG01; genus DATFML01. Next base: position 12,005 of record CAZNBB010000060.1, on the reverse strand, counting down.
TTCGGCGACTATGGGGCGGCCGCCGAGAGCGGGTTGCGTCGTCTTTTCGACGACTACTTCGCCTGATCCGTAGCAGGCACGGCGTTGCGGTGACACCTGTGCAGAGGTTCCCTAGGGCCTGATGCCGACCCGCAAGGACAGGGGCCAACGCACGGTTCTGTCTGCGGCGTCTCCCCAGGCGGCGCGCAACCGGGCGGCGACCTGCGCCACGGGATCCGCGCCATGGGCGTCCTTGTATCGCTGCACTGCCGACCAGCTGGCGAGATAGTCCAGCAGTCGCTGCAGGGACCAGCGGGCCACCATCTCGAAGGACGGCGGTGTCAGCTCGCGAAAAGGAAAAGCCAGCGACCGATAGCCGTCTTCCACCAGCCGGCGCTGTGCCGGCCAATAGCCGCCGACGATGTCGGTGTACAGGTTGCCGATGACGCGGTCCAGCTCCGGCGAAATCCGCAGCAGGTTGTAGCTCCAGACGGCGACAACCCCATCGGGCTTCAGTACCCGCATCACTTCCCGGTAGAACCGCTCCCGGTCGAACCAGTGCACGGCCTGGGCGACGGTGACCAGATCCACGGAACCGGTTTCGATGCCCGAGTCTTCGGCACTCGCCACCCGGTAGACGATTCCCGTGCGGTGAGGCGCTTGGGCAAGTTGCTGCGTACTGGCGTCGGTGGCGATCACCTCGCGGAAGTGGGCCGCCAATGCCCCCGCCGCCTGCCCGCTGCCGGTGGCGCAGTCCCACGCCCGCCCGTGGGCGGGCGCGACGCCCGCAAGATAGCGGAACAGCGCCTCCGGGTACTCCGGCCTGGATGCCGCATAGCTGCGCGACTGGCGGGAGAAGTGGTCTTCAAAATGTGGTTTCACCGGGATTCGGCCCGCACCCTGCGACAGACGGCAAGTGTAGCGGCGCCCTGCGGCCCCGTCATCCGGTCAGCAAGCGCGGTCGCCGGCGGGCGGGAGGCCTTCAATCGGCAGGACGGGTCTTGGCAACGAGGGCATCAACGGAAGGGATCCGGGGGCGCGACGCCGGGTCATCGGGAGCGGCCACGACTCCCGGCGGCGCCGGCCAGCACCGCCGGGTCCAGCCGATAGCCCAGGCGCCGGGCGCTCTGGATGATGCGTGTCTCCCGACCGTCGCCCAGTGCGGCACGGACCCGGCAAAGGTGTACGACGATGCTCTTGCGTGGGCTGCAACCGTCGCAAGCCAGGGTCTCGACCACCGTCGTTATCGGTACCCAGTGCCCGGCGCGTTCCGCCAGCAAAGACAACAACAGGAATTCCTTCGGGCGCAGAGCGAGGGGTCGCCCGCGCAGATAGGCTCTGCGGCCAACGGGATCGATCTGCAACGGGCCGGACGGGGGGTCCGCGCGGTGGGCCGAGTCGTCCGTCGGCAATCTGTGTGCTCTCGATGCATCCATCGTTAAGCGCCGGTCGTGGATCCAGATGTGGGGGAGCGGTTGGCGGGCGGCAGGTGCCCGGCGGATGTTGCCAAGTCACCCATGTTGACCTCCCAAGGCGCCGGCGGGTTCCCCGGTCGTTCCCCCGGCACCCGTCTGCGGCGCCCCCCCCGGTGGACCCGTGGCCGTGGGGTGGCGGATCGACTGCGTCAAGTGTTGCCGGTCGTCGGCGGGCTCAGCCGGTAGCCGACCCCCCGCACCGTTTCTATGAGCGGGTCGGCGAACGGACGGTCGAGCTTCTCGCGCAGTCGATACACATGCACATCGAGGGCATTCAGCGCCACATCCCCCCGTCCCCACAGCTGTTCGAGCAGCCACGTGCGGGACAGGGCCTGACCGGCATGGCCGGCGAGCAGGGTCAGCAGGTCGAATTCCCGTCGGGTGAGATCGATCGGGTGCTGCTGTCGCCATACCCGGCGCCGTGCCAGGTCCAGCTCCAGACTCCCCACCCGCAGTCGCCCTCCGGACTGCGGCCACAGGGGGCCGGGCAGGGACACCACCAGCTCGGTCAGGGAGCAGGGAAGGGCAATGACCTCCTCCGCTCCCAGGGCGCGAGCCCGGGCTTCCGCGTTCGGGTCACCCGGGTCCAGAAAGGTCAGCACGCTGGGCCGGTCAGGCGCGTCGTCCAGGGCCTCCAGCAGATCCCAGGCGGACGGCGAAAGCAGCGCCAACAGCAACACGGCATAGACGCCGCTCGAAAGCAGTGCCAGGCAGCGTCCGGCATTGTCCACGTCCAGCCCGTAGCCGAGCTCGCGAAGCCCCTTCAGCAGGCGCAGCCACATGTTGGACGGCTCGTCGACGGCGAGGATTCGCATCAGCGTTCTGTCCGGTGTTCGATCACGGGCGCTGCGGTGTCCAATGCCCCCGGATTGAGGCGATAGCCACGCTGGCGTCGACTCTGTATGACACGGGGACGCGGGCGATCGCCCAAGGCGCTGCGCAGCCGACACAGATGGACGGCGAGCGTCTTGTGCGGTGCGGTGCCTTTGCAGCCAAGAGCGTTCTCCACCCGTTGCAGACACACCCAGGAGCCGGCGTGCTCCATCAGCAGCGCCAGCAGTGAAAACTCCATCGCCCGCAGCGGGACCTGAAGGCCTCTCAGATAGGCGCGGCGCCGGACCAAGTCGAGTTCCAGCACGCCGACGCGCCGCAGGGGGCCGCGTTGTTCCCGCGTATTACGGCGACCCAGGGCGCAGGCGAGCTCGTCCACGGTGGTGGTGTCCGGCAGCCACCGCACACCCATGCGGAGCAGCATATCGGGCTGCACGTCAGGCAGTGCACCGAAGACATAAACGCACGGCCGCTGGGTGGGGAATGGTCGGACGGTTGCCAGCGCGTCGATCAAGCGGCGGGATTGAGAAGGCTCGTCCAGCGCCAGTATCACGGCGTCATACGCGCCTGCGATCCACAACTGCAGCGCGCCGCGTGTATCGCGTGCCAGGTGCGTGAGCCATCCTTTTTCGCGCAGGCTCTTGCAGGCATCCAAGTGTCTGCGCGCGTCGCTCACCAGCAGCAGTCGCCCCACTACTGCGCCCATAGTCGTCACCGAACTGAAACGAAAGGTTCATGGAAGGTTCGCAAACCTACGCGGTCCGCGAATTCAAAGCGTTGGTGTTGACCATTAAATCCCGTTCAGGTTCCCGTCATCCACCATCATGCGCCTTGCCCTAAGGTGCGCGCCTCGGATGGTGACACGTTTACGTCGGCGCCCGCAGATGCCCGGTTGACCATCCACCACCGGTATGTCGAAGAGGCCCCGATCGCAGGCAGCGCTCTTCGTCGCCAACCACAAACAACAACGCACGACGAGTATTCGGAGGCAACATGGAAACCGGAAAGCAGAGGTTGCGGCGCATGATTCGATGCGCGGTCTGGGGTGTGACGGCCTGGGGTGGACTGTCCGGCGCAGCTGTGGCGGCACCCATCAATCTGGGCACGGTCGGTGCCACCGGCGGTGCGGGCAGCATGGGCCCGGCGCCGGTGCAGTCGGCACCGTATCAGGCACCCACCAAAGCCTCGCTGAAGGCGACCCAGCCGCAGTCGGTAATCAGTCGTCACTACATCAAGCACAACGTCCCGCCGAGCGGGGACTATGCCAGCGTGGTGAAGGTCGCACCCAGTGTGGCCAACATATCGCCCAACGGCCCGGGCCTGATGGAAACCCAGGGACTGTCCATCCGCGGCTTCCAGGACGGTGAGTACAACGTCCTGTTCGACGGCATTCCATGGGGTGACTCCAACGACTTCACCCATCACTCGACGTCATACTTCATGGCCCACGACCTCGGCCAGGCCCAGGTGGACCGCGGTCCCGGCGGCGCCAGCGACATCGGCTACGCCACCTTCGGCGGAACCATCGCCCTGCAGTCCAAGAATCCGCCCCGCAAGGCGTCGTTCAACCCCTACCTTACTCTGGGCAGCTTCAACACCAAGCTCGGCGGTCTGCAGTTCAACAGCGGCGACATCAAGGAGGCGGGCGACGCCAGTGCCTTCTTCGACTACCAGCACCTGACCAGCGACGGCTACCTCACCAACAGCGGCCAGCGTCGCCAGAACATGTTCTTCAAGCTCACCAAGCCCGTGGGCGACAGTTCCATGCTGACCTTCGTGGCGATGTACAACCAGATACACCAGAACGTGCCGGTAGGCGCCACCAAGGCCCAGATCGCGCTGTACGGTGACAACTACGGGTTGAGCAACGACCCCACCAATCAGAACTACAAAGGCTACAACTACGACAACATCAACTCCGACTTCGAGTACCTGGGTCTGAAGTCTTTGCTGGGCAACGGTTGGAGACTGGACAACAAGGTCTACACCTACTCCTACAACCACAAGGGCTTCAACGGGATGGATCCCAACGGCACGACGCCCAACGGAACGTATTACGGCGCCAACGACGTGCCGGGCGAAAAAATGGAAATGGTGTATCGGTCGTGGGGCGACATCCTGCGCATGGCCAAGACCACCGACACCGGCGTGCTGAAGTTCGGCATCTGGGGCGACCGCCAGCACAACACTCGCTGGAAGTACACCATCGACTGGACCCTGGGCGGTGCGCTCGATCCGGGTGTGGGTTATACAGGTGCGGTGTCCGGCATCCCGAGTGCCGCCACCGAAGACTACATGCACGACACCCTGACAACCGTGCAGCCCTACGTGGCATACAAGTGGCGCGCGTTGCCGGGTTTGACTGTTACGCCCGGGGTGAAATACGCATGGTTCCGCCGCAGCCTGGATGCGACCGTTAACCAGACCACCGGTGCGCCGCTCAACTACAGCAAGACCTACACCAGCGCGTTGCCCGCCCTGGATCTGCACTACAAGGTGGCCCCCCACTGGACCGCCTACGCGCAGGCCGCCAAGGGCTATCTGGCACCCAACCTCAATCTGTTCTACACGGCAAATCCGGGTGCCAGCAGCGTCAGCCCCCAGACCACCTGGAACTACCAGATCGGTACCGCCTGGCAGACCCATCGTCTGAGTCTGGGCGCCGACGTGTATTACATCGATTTCAACAACAAGATCGGCAAGCGCAAGCTGTCTCCCACCGACGTGCAGTTCTATAACCAGGGCGGCGTGGTCTACAAGGGCTTCGAGGCCGAGGCCACCTACTACGTGGGCAGCGGCTGGAGCGTGTACGGCAACGGCAGCATCAACAGCGCCAAGGAAAAGGACTCCGGGCAGTGGATCGCCAACGCGCCGAAGAGCACCGGAGCGGCCGGCGTGATCTACAACCGCAACGGTGTCTACGGTTCGTTGATCGACAAGTACATCGGCAGCAGCTACGGCGATTCGGGTCAGACCCATCCGCTCAGCAGCTACAACACCGCCGACTTCTCGGTGGGTTATACGCTGCGCAGTCCGGCCGCGTGGCTGCAGCAGGTCCGTGTCAATCTGCAGGTCAACAACCTGTTCGACAAGCGGGGCATCTACGCCTATGCGGGCGGCGGTGACCTGTACTGGACGCTGCCGAGCCGGAGCTACTTCCTGACGCTGTCCGCTCACATCTAGGAGGCATGAGAAACGACCGACCGCAGCGTGACCATGAGCCAGCTGTTCCGTCAACCCGGGTGCCGCCGCGCGACGGCGCCGCGCCCGACGACGCAGCGTTGTCCCGTGGTCGCGCTCGATCGGTGCGCGCTTGACCGCCTCCGGGGTCCGCGCAAGAAGCGCCCGTGCCGTAGTGCCACACGGTCAGTCGCACAGGGAATCGTCGCGACACGCCTGGCCCGTCCCCCCATGGCGGGTCGGTTCCGGTACGGGTCAGGGGCGGCGGCAAGGGTTGGCGCGCGCTTTGTGCGCAACCCTTCCGCCGCCAGGGGCCGCGAGGCTCCATGTCCTTCACGTGACGTCCACAAGGAGCGCTCGACATGAACATCGACCACATTGCCCAAATGGCCGCCGCCTCCGGCGGCATTCTCTACGTGATGGCGGTGCTGTTGTTGGTGGCCCTGACCGTGATCATGGAACGGGCCTGGTACCTCAACCGCCTGATCCGCAGCGGCACCGAGGTGACGGACCGGGTCGCGGGGCTGAACCACATCGATCACACGGCGCTGGCCGAACTGGTGGAGCGGGCCGGTACGCTGCCCCAGGCGGGCGTGCTCCGCGTGCCGCTGCTGCACCCGAACGTGCAGGACCATACACGTCTTTCCGATCTGCTGGAGGAGGCGATCCTCTGGCAGGTACCACGGGTGGACAAGCACCTGTGGATGCTGGACACCATCATCACTCTGGCGCCGTTGCTGGGCCTGCTGGGCACCATCATCGGCATGTTCAACGCCTTTCACGTGCTGTCCAGTCCGGGGGCGGCGCCCACCAAGGTGACCGGCGGTGTGGGCGAAGCGTTGATCGCCACCGCTTCGGGCCTGTTCATCGCCATCATCGGACTGGTCTGCTTCAACGGCCTGAACAACCGGGTACGGCGCATCGTGCACCAGTTGGAAACAGTGAAGTTCATGCTCATCAACCGCCTGGACGGCGCCGACAGCAGCAACACCATTCCGTTTCGCGAGAATCCTTCGCGGCGCCAGGCCTGAGCCAAGCCCATGCGCTACTTCGATACCCCCAAGGCGCGCATCGAAATCATTCCGATGATCGACATCATGTTCTTCCTGCTGGTGTTCTTCATCATGATTACGCTGCGCATGATTCCCGACGCCGGGCTGGCCACCCAGCTGCCCCAGAGCAGCACCGCCACCCAGCTGCCCCATCCCAAGCTCACCGTGACGCTCAAATCCGACGGAACCGTCATCGTGCACGGCAAGCCGATGACCCTGGCGGCGCTCACCGCGCAGCTGGCGGCCAACGACCCGGCCCACACGGACGTCACCATCGCCGGCGCCAAGAGCGTGTCGCTCCAGCACCTGATGGACGTCATGGACGCCTGCCGTCATGCCGGCGTGACCGAGCTTGGCATCGCCGCCCAGGAAGCGCCCTGACGTGACCATTGCCCAGGGCGTGATGGGCTTCGACGGGGACGGCCGGCGCCTGGCGCGGGCCTTTCTGGCGGGCCTGTGCGTGGAACTGCTGCTGGTGGCCGGCCTCGGCTGGTATATGGCCCACCCGTCGGCCCTGGCCTCCCAGGGCAACACCCCCATCAAGATCCGATTGGCGACGGCACCTAAACCCAAGCCCAAGCCCAAGCCGCTACCGCCGAAGCCGAAACCGAAGCCGGTCCCCAAGCCCAAGCCCAAGCCGAAACCGGTTCCGAAACCGAAGCCAAAGCCGGTGCCCAAGCCGAAGCCCCGGCCCAAGCCCGTGCATCATGCGGTGCACCACCCGCGGCCGGTACCGCGCCCCAAGCCGGTTGCCCATCCCCGCCCGGTGCCCCGGCCGCCGCCTCCGAAGCCGGAAGCGACGGTTCCCCCGGCGCCCACCGTCACCGGAGCCGCCCGGGCCGACGCTCTGGATACCCTGGAGGCGGCCGTGCATGCCGCCGTCCAGGGGGCGACCCACTATCCCCCCGCCGCCCGCATGATGGCCATGCGGGGGCGTGCGCTGGTGGGCTTCCAGTACCGCGACGGTGCCATCAGCGGGGTGCATCTGCTTAAATCCAGCGGCTACGGCCTGTTGGACCGGGCGGCCCTGGCGGCCGTGCGCAATGCCCGCTATCCGGCGCCGCCCTCGCTGCTGAGCGGCAAGCGCCTGGATTTCAGCATCTGGGTATGCTTTTCCCCGGGCGGCCACTCCCATTCCTGCGGTGTCGCCTCCGCCTCGGACTAGGGACCGTCAACAACACAGGGCCCGGCCCCACTTGCCGTCCCGCGACGTGGTTGCTCGCTCATGTAGCCGGGCCACACCAAGCTCGCACCGCCTGCAGGACGAAAGACGGGGCTCCGGCAGCGCCGCTCCCTCATAGTGTCAGCAGGCCATAGATGGATCCGGCGGCGCTTTCAGCGTCGCCGGCTTCCCCTTCGCTGCCCATCCCGCCGACCCGTGGGCCCCCCGGGGGCCACTGTGCTAACTGCATGAAAGTCTGATGCGATTTGAAAATATTTGCGCCAATTGTTATTGTACAAAACTATCGGCGCGCACCAGGACGGCCACATGGACAGGAACGAACCGGCCCCGGTGCCGGCGCTCATGGCACCGCCAGTACCGCACGACGGTGCCCATGCCGAGCAGGCACGCACCATCGTCCAGCAGCTGCGCGTCGTGTACCGCACCATTCAGGAGCATTCGCGCTGGGTTCAGAAGCGCTACGGTTTGAGCGCCGCCCAGCTGTGGGCCGTCTGGGAAATCTACAGTCGGTCCGGCCTGCGGGTGTCCGAATTGTCCCAGGTACTGTCAATACACCCGTCCACAGCGAGCAACCTGCTCGATAAGCTGGAAAAGAAGCAGCTGGTGCGACGCGAGCGCAGCGGCAACGACCAGCGGGTGGTGAGGTTGTATGTCACCGAGCGGGGCTCGGAGCTGGTGTCCCGCACCGCAAGGCCGGCCCAGGGTGCGCTGACCGACGCCCTGCACCGCTTGCCGCCGGCCACCCTGGCGGAGCTGCAGCGGGCGCTGGGCCACCTGGTGGTGGCCATGGCCAGCGATGACGGCGGCGCGGCACTGGAACCCATGGACGGCGACTGAACCGCGCCCCTGGCTGCGGACACCCCATCAAACACTGACGACGGAGGTATATTGTGGACAAGGAATTGATGTTTTACTGCATTCCACAGCAGGCCTACATGCGCACGGCCAACTGCGAGAAGCTGCGCAACCGCCCCACGGGCAAGGTCCCCGCGGGTTCCCAGCCCAAGTTGCGCGCCTGCGAGACCTGTGCGATGTATCCGCTGGTGGATGCCCTGCGCGTCCCCACCGTCAGTGTCGTGGACTATCTTGCCGGCGTTCGCCCCGATCAGGCGAATCTGGAAAGCGGGCCCGCCCGCAAGTTGATGGCCGGCGAGGCACAGCGCAAGGCCGGCTAACGCGCCTTCGCAGCCGGCCTGTGGCGGCAGCACCCGCCGCCCGGCGCCGGTTCCCGCGGGCGGCTGCCGGATTTGCGGCACGCCGTTTCCCCCGGGGGCAATGTGGGTGCCCACACACCGGTGACGCTTGTTTCGGCGCACGGGGATGAGCGTTTCAAACGTGGGTCGACCGTTCCTGATGGCGGCCCGGACCCACTGACTGACTCGGACAAGGACGATGGCCCAGGGACTGATTTCCGACGGCCGGCCGGTGATCTTCGGCGAGGTGCTTTACGACTCCTTCCCGGACGGCGACGTGCTCGGCGGCGCGCCATTCAATGTGGCCTGGCACTTGCAGGGCTTTGGCATGCAGCCGTTGTTCATCAGTCGAATCGGGCGGGACGCCCGCGGCGAACATATCCTCCACACCATGGAACGGTGGGGAATGGACCGCGCCGGCGTCCAGGTCGACGACCGCCATCCCACCGGCACGGTTCAGGTGACCCTCAATGAGCAGGGTCAGCCCACCTTCGACATCCTCCCAGACCAGGCCTACGATTTCATCGCCGCCGACGCCGAAGCCCCCGTGCTCGATGTCAGCGCGCCGCCCCTGCTGTATCGGGGCACCCTGGCGGCCCGTCACGGGCGTTCGCGGGACACCCTGCAGGCACTCACCGAACGGCTGGGTGTTCCGGTGTTCGTGGACGTCAACCTGCGCCCGCCCTGGTGGCAGCGCGAGGCGGTCGAGCGCGGCCTGGAGCAGGCCCGTTGGGCCAAGCTCAACGACGAAGAACTGGCCATCGTCGCCGACCGCCCGCTGACCCCCGACGAGCTCCCCGACGCGGGCGAACAGCTCCGCGAACGCTGTGGGCTGGACCTGCTGGTGTTGACCACGGGTGCCTCCGGCGCCTGGTTCGTGCGCGCCGGCGGCAGACAGCACGGTACGCCGCCGCCCCTGGAGCGCATGGCGGACACGGTGGGTGCGGGCGATGCGTTCAGTGCGGTGACCATCCTGGGGCTGCTGCGTGGCTGGCCGCCGCAGCAGACTCTGGATCGCTCGCTCGCGTTCGCCGCCGCCATCTGCGGCCAGCGCGGCGCCACTGCCGCCAACCGCGCGTTGTACGACCGCTTCCTGGCACAATGGAACGAAGGATGACCGACGCCAACCACGGCCACCTCTACATCGTACTGATCAGCATTCACGGCCTCATCCGCGGCAACGACCTGGAACTGGGCCGCGACCCCGACACCGGCGGCCAGACCCTGTACGTGGTGGAACTGGCCCGCGCCCTGGCCCGCCACAGGGACGTATGGCGGGTGGACCTGATGACCCGCCAGGTCATCGACCCCAAGGTGTCCGACGACTACGCCCAGCCCGAAGAGGCGCTGGCGGACAACGCCTTCATCGTGCGCATTCCCTGCGGCCCGCGGCGTTATCTGCGCAAGGAAGTGCTATGGCCGTACCTGGACGGCTTCACCGACTCGGCCCTGCAGCATGTGCGCCGCGTCGGTCACGTGCCCGACGTCATCCACAGCCATTACGCCGACGCCGGATATGTGGGCGCCGGGCTTGCGTCCCTGCTGGGGGTGCCCCTGATCCACACCGGTCACTCCCTGGGTCGTGTCAAGCGCCAGCGCCTGCGCGAGCAGGGCGTCAAGCCCGAGACCATGGAGAGGCACTACAACCTCAGCCAGCGCATCGAAGCCGAAGAAACGGCACTGGACAGCGCTTCGCTGGTGATCACCAGCACTCACCAGGAGGTGGAGGAGCAGTACAGCCTGTATGACAACTATCAGCCCCGGCGCATGGAAGTCATACCGCCGGGGGTGGACCTCAGCCGCTTTCATCCGCCGCGGCGCGGTGAGGCGGCGCGAGCGCCCATCTGGAACCAGCTCCAGCGCTTCCTCACCCAACCCCGCCGACCCATGATCCTGGCCCTGTCCCGGGCCGACGAGCGCAAGAACATCCAGACTCTGGTGCGTGCCTTCGGCGAGCATCCCCACCTGCGCGAGCTGGCCAATCTGGTGATCGTGGCCGGCAACCGGGACGACATCGAAACCATGGAGCGCGGCTCGCGCACGGTGCTGACCTCCATCCTCTTGCACATCGACCGTTACGATCTGTACGGCTCGGTGGCCTATCCCAAGCACCACGACTCCACCGACGTGCCGGACCTGTATCGTCTGGCGGCGTGGAGCCGGGGCGTGTTCGTGAACCCGGCGCTCACCGAGCCCTTCGGCCTCACCCTGATCGAGGCGGCGGCCAGCGGGCTGCCCATCGTGGCAACCGCCGACGGCGGGCCCCGCGACATCGTCGGCCACTGCCGCAACGGCCTGTTGATCGATCCCCTGGACCCGGCCGCCCTGGGCGATGCTCTGGAGCAGGCGCTCACCGACCGCCGCCGCTGGCGTCAGTGGGCCACCAACGGGGTGAACGGCGCGCACCGCCATTACGCGTGGGACAGCCATGTGCAGAAGTACCTCAAGGCGCTGCGCCGTACCTGGGGCAAGAACCACCGCCACCGTCGGCTGCCGGCCAAGAGCCGCCTGCCCACGGTCGACCGGATCGTGGTCTGTGAGCTGGACAACACCCTGCTGGGCGATCGGGAAGGGTTGAAGCGACTACTGGAGCGGATGCAGGAAGGCGGCGGCCGGGTGGGCTTCGGCATTGCCACCGGCCGGCCGCTGGAGAGCACCATCAAGCTGCTGCGCGACTGGCAGGTGCCCGCGCCGGACCTGATCATCACTTCGGTGGGTGCCGCCATCTATTACGGGCAGCGCCGGGTGGCCGACCGGGCCTGGGAGCGGCACATCGACTACCGATGGAATCCGCAGACCCTGCGTGAGGCGCTGCGCACCCTGCCCGGGTTGAAGCTGCAACCGAAAAGCGAGCAGCACCCGTACAAGATCAGCTATTTTCTGGATGAGAAGAAAGCGCCTTCGGTGCGTCACATCATCCGGCACTTGCGTCTGCAGGATCTGCATGCCAACGTGATTCAATCGCGCGGCATGTTCCTGGACCTGCTGCCATGCCGCGCATCCAAGGGCCTTGCCCTGCGGTATCTGGGCGTCAAATGGGGCCTGCGCCCCGAGCAACTGCTGGTGGCGGGCTTTTCCGGTAACGATGAAGAGGTATTGCGCGGCAATACCC
>CAZNBB010000059.1:0-22113 GCA_964571225.1 uncultured Gammaproteobacteria bacterium | reverse complement strand
CCCGGTCCGCCGTAACCCGGCCCGCCGTAACCCGGCCCGCCGTATCCCGGCCCGTAGCCGTAGCCCGGATAGCCGTACCCGTAACCGTACCCGCCGTAGTCGCTGCCCCGCCACGGACCGCCGTAACCGGACCAGGGACCACCGTAGCCTGACCAGGGCCCGCCGTAACCGGACCACGGACCGCCGCCGCCCGACCAGGGGCCTCCGCCCATGTTGACCGGACCGCCTTTAGGGAAGTCCCAATTCATGCCGCCCATGTTCCAGGGGCCGCTGTTGCCGGTCATCGGCCCGCCGTAGCCGGTCATCGGCCCGCCGTAGCCGCTGTAGGGACCGCCGTAGCCGCTATAGGGTCCGCCATAGCCGCTCCACGGACCGCCGCCCCAGTCTCCCCATGCGTGGGCCGCCTGGGTCATGCCCAGGGTGCCCAGACCGATGCCGGCTGCCAGCAGCGCCGCCCGCACGCCCAGGGAAGTTGCCTTACGTCGTTTGTGTGTTGGATACATTGCTCGTTTCCTCCGTGTTGCCGTTTGCCCGCACCAGCGGCGGGCGTTGCCATGACTCGGGACCACGGCAGGTGCCGCAGTGACCGCCTACCACCAACTCCAGGGCGAGCCGCCGAAGCCCGACCAGGGACCGCCGAAGCCGGACATGGGACCGCCGAAGCCGGACATGGGACCGCCGAAGCCGGACCAGGGCCCTCCGCCTCCGGACCATGGGCCGCCTCCCCAGCCCATGGGGCCGCCGGAGGGGAAGTTCCAGTTCATGCCGCCCATGTTCCAAGGGCCCGACGAACCGGTCCAAGGCCCGCCGTAGCCGGTCCAGGGGCCGCCATAGCCGCTGTATGGTCCGCCGTACCCGGACCACGGACCGCCATAACCGGACCAGGGCCCTCCGCCATAGCTGGACCACGGACCACCACCCCATGGACCGCCGCCCCAGGGACCGCCACCCCACGGGCTGCCGCCCCAGGGCCCGCCACCCCACGGGCTGCCGCCCCAGGGCGCACCGCCCCACGGGCTACCACCCCACCAGGCCTGCGCCGTGGGTGCGACACCCACGGCGCCCAGCCCGATGGCGGCGGCCAGCACGACAGCCCGCGCGTACGGGAGCTTCACTCGCCTACGGTTCGTTGCCATCTGCTTGTCCTCCTCTTTGTCCATGCCGGCGCAGGGCGCGGCGCTATCGGCGACCACAGCAGGCGCCCCATGGGCTGCCCCTGTGTCTGTAATGGAACGGGGTCCGGCGCCGGGCCTGCCCCGCTGTGACCCGTTCATGGAGCGGGCTCATGAACCGGTCCCGCCCTGCGGTAAGGCCGGCCAGGGGTGACTGGAACCTCCGGTTGCCGGCCACCGGTAAACGGGCGCGACCCGGTAAGGGAGGGGGCCGCTCAAACCGCCACCGTCACCGAACGCCGAGGGGGCGGGTCCGGCTCCATGGCGAAAGGGTGGATAGCCGTAGGGCGGGTAGCCGTACGGCGGATAACCGTAGGGGCGCTCCGGCTGGAACCGTTGCGTGTTGTCGCCATTGCCGTCTGGGCCGGGCCCGCCCTGGCCGTTGTTTTGCTGTGCGGCGCCGGGGTGTTCGGGACGGGGCCAACCGTAGGCCGGATAAGGGGGCCTGTACGGGTAGCCGTATCCCGGGTAGGCGGGACGGTAGTATCCACCGTAGGCCGGCGGCTCCGGCGGTGCAGGCGGCTGGAACCGATAGTCGGGGGCTGCGGGCACCGGTGGCAGCCTGGGAGCGTAATCCGGTGCCTGCGGCATCGGCGGCGCACTGGGTACCTGATAGTGGTACTCGGGCGCCTGTGGGGGCCTGGGCGCCGGGGGCGCGACGGGCCGGTAGCCGTAGGGGCCGTAGCCGTAGGCCGGGTATCCGCCATGAGGATAAGGCGGCGGTGGCGGAGCCGCCGGCGCCTGGTAGTGGTACTCGGGTGCCGTGGGCATCGCCGGCGGCGCCGGTGCCCGCGGTGTGTACTGCGGGGCTTCGGGCATGGGCGGGGGCGTCGGCGCCTGGTAGTGGTACTCGGGCGCCTGCGGGGGGGTCGGTGCCCGCGGCGCCATCGGGTAGTAGCCGTAGGGTCCGTATGCAGGGTAGCGACCGTAGGGGTAAGGCGGCGGCGCCGGCCATGGCCCGGACGGCCCGCTCCCGGCGGGCGCACCGGCATGGCTCTGGGCGTTGTCGGAATGCTGTGCGCCGCCGTCCTGGGACGTCGGCGCGGCGGACGGCGGCGGTGCGCCCCGATAGGTCCCGGGTGCTGCCGGGGGATATGGGTAGGGCGGCGCCGCCCTGGGGCCGAAGGGACCCGGATAGTACGGGCCGGGCGGCGGTGCGGGCATGGCCTCGGGGCTCTGCGCCTCCGCGCCCTGGGTCGGTCCGGCGCCGGCAGTCAACGGGACGCCGGCGATCAGCACCGCCGACAGCGTCGCCATCAACATCGGTCGCATCGCTTGCCTGCTTTCTCTTTTCATTATCACTCTCCTCGATCTGCACTTGCTGCTTCCGCTCCCCCTGCCCAAGGGCAAGGGCGTGTTCCCGCGGGCGGTCCCCGCCCCGAACGGCACCAGCCGCGGGAGCGCCGTCATTGCGCCGGGGGTGACCGCTCGCCGTTCCCGCCCCCTTGTTCAGGGTTGTCGTGCTGCGCGTCGGGTGCCTCGTCCTCCGCCTCCGGGGCGTTCACTTCGGAGGCGGGGGGCGATCCGCCGTCCGGCGGCGGCTGATCGGTCCGGTCACGCCTGTCCTTGGGCAGGATGTACCCGCCTGCGCTGGAAAGACCCAAGGGCACCACCACCAGCGCAAGCAACGTGGAAACCAGGGTTCCGAAGAACAGCGAAAGCCCCATGCCCTGGAAAATGGGCGAGCCGATGATGAACAGCGAGCCGAGCATGAGCACCACGGCGGTGATGAGAATCGGGCGGGTTCGGATGGCGCAGGCCTGAATAATCGCCTCGCGTATCGGCGTCCCCTCTTCGGCCACCGCGCGTTGCGCGAAGTCCACCAGCAGGATGGAGTTGCGCACGATGATGCCCATCAGGGCGATGAAGCCGATCATGGAGGTGGCGGTGAACGGCGCGCCGAAAACCCAGTGTCCGGGCACGATCCCGAGAATGGTCAACGGAATGGGCGCCATGACGATGGCCGGCAGCACCAGTCCCTGGAATTCCCAGGCCAGCAGGATGTAGATGCCGAAGAACGCCACCAGGAACGCCGTGCCCATGTCCCTGAAGGTTTCATAGGTGACCGTCCAGGCTCCGGTCCAGTGGCAGCCGAGCTTGTTGTCCGCGTCCGGTGCGTGCACGTAGTTGCACACCGGCAACCCGGCCTTCTTGAGCATGGCGTTGACTTCGAAGATGCCATAGAGGGGTGCGGCCAGTTGACCGACGGAGGCCCCGGTCACGTAGGTCACCGGACGCAGGTCTTCCTGGAACAGAATGGGGTCCTCCCGGGCCAGGCTCGGATAGCCCAGCTCTATCAGGGGCACGGTGGCCCCGCTGCTGGTGGGAACCGGCAGTTGCATGAGCTTGCCGGCATCGGCGCGCACGCTCATGGGTACGTTCAGCACCACCGGTGTGGGTTCGAAGACACTGCCGTGGCGCAGACTGGCGATCCGTTTGTCGCCCAGTGCAAGCGCCAGGCTCTCGGCCACCGCCTGGTCGCTGACCCCCAGCTGTCCGGCCTTGGTGCGGTCGATGTGGAAGCGCCAGACCCAGTAGGGGAACTGCAGTTCGTTGCTGACGTCGGCGATGTTGGACGCCTTGTGGAACATGTCCGTGAGCTGCTCGGCGAAGCCCCGGCGGGTGCGCTGGTCCGGTCCGTAGACCACCGCCACCATGTCCTGGCGCACCGGCGGACCGGGAGGCGCTTCCACGATCTGCACGCTCTTGACCGGAGCGTCGACATGCTTGAGCAGTTCGTCGAGCTCATGGCGCGCCATGATGGCGATGTCGTGGCTCTTGAGCTTGCGGTGGGACTTGCCGCTCAGGTCGACGTGGATCATCGCCTGCCACGGTTCGTAGCGCAGGTAGTAATGCCGCACCATGCCGTTGAAGGAAAACGGCTGGGGCGTCGCCACGTACAGCACCAGGTCGTTTACATGGGGCAGTGTGCGCAGGTGTTCGGCGAGCTGGCGCGCGACGTTGTAAGTGGTCTCGGCCGGCGTTCCCGCACGCATGTCCAGCACCACGTCGAAGCGGTCGACATTGTCGTAGGGAAGCATCTTCATGATGACGTCTTTGGTGTAGAACAACGCCATCACGCCGATCAGGCCCAGGACGATCAGCACGATCACCATGCGCCCCCGCCACCGGTTGTCCAGCACGCCGCTCAGCAGGGAATGATAGAAGCGCAGCAGCCTCTGCTGCTGGCGGTGTTCCCGGGCCTCCTGTTTCTCCAGCCGACGCAGCGACGGCGGGAAGCGCTGCACCAGGTACGGTGTGTACACGAACGCGGCGAACAGCGAGAACAGCATTGCCACCGATCCGAGCACCGGAATGGCAATCATGTAAGGCCCCATCAGCCCGGTCACGAACGCCATGGGCACCAGGGCGACCACCACCGTGAGGGTGGCGATGATGGTGGGGTTTCCCACTTCCCGCACGGCGTCCACCGTGGTGGCAACGCTGACCTTCCCTTCGGCAAGCCAGCGCCGGTAGATGTTTTCCACCACCACGATGGCGTCGTCCACCAGGATTGCGATGGCGAGGATCAGGGCGAACAGGCTGACCCGGTTCAGGGAGAACCCGGTCAGCAGCGCCACGAACACGGTGAACAGGATGACTACCGGGATCACCAGCAGGGTGACCACCGCCGGGCGCGTGCCCAGCACCAGGTACACCAGTACCGCCACCAGCAGCGTCTCCAGCACCAGCTTGAACAGCAGTTCGTCGACCTTCTCCTCGGCGGTCCTGCCGAAGTTGCGGGTAATGGTGACGTGCACGTCGTCCGGGATCAGGGTGCGCTCCAGCTCATGCAGCTTGGCGAGCACCGCCTTGGCCACCACCACGTTGTTGGCGCCCCCTTTCTTGGCGATTGCCAGCGTGACCGCCGGCGCGCCGTTGACCGCGTCGCCGGCCTTCGCGTCCTTGCCCCGGTAGAACTGCACCACCCGTTGCATGGGTCCCCGTCCGTAGCTGATCTCGGCGACCTGTCCCAGATACACCGGCGAGCCGCGGTACACGCCCACCACAAGGCTGCGCATTTCCTGAGCGGTGCGCAGGAATTCGCCGGTGTAGACCTTGAAATACTGGTCCGACTGGGTGATGTGCCCGACCTGGGCGGCGGTGTTGGCGGCCTGCACGGTTTGGGCGATGCGGGTCAGCGGAATGCCGTAGGAAGCCAGCCGGTCCGGCAGCACCTTCACGTGCATCTCGGTGCGCTGACCCCGCACGATGAAGCCGCTGTTGGTGTCCGGGATGCTCATCAGCTTCTGCAGCACCGCCTGGCCGATGTCATCCAGGCGCGCCGGACCCACGGTCTTGGACCACAGGGTGATGTTCAGGATGGGCACGTCGTTGATGCCCTTGGGCACCACCAGGGGCCGCGGGCTCACGCCCGGCGGCATCATGTCCAGGTGGCTGAACAGCTTGGTGAACAGACGTACCAGCGCCGGTCCCTTGCGCTCGCCGACCTTGAAACGCACCGTGACGATGGCCTGGCCCGGGCGGGACACGCCATAGACATGTTTGATGCCGTCCAACTCGCTCATCAGCCGCTCGAGGGGCTCGGTCACCAGCCGCTCGACCTGCTCGGACGACGCCCCCGGGTACTGCACGAAGATGTCCACGAAGGGCACGGAGATCTGGGGATTCTCCTGGTACGGCACCACCAGAAAGCCGATCAGCCCGAACAGCAGCGCCGCCAGGTACAGCAGCGGCGTGACCGGCGAACGCACGAAGGTATGGGCCATGTGCCCGGCAAGGCCCTCTTTGATCCCCTGGCCCCGTTCCGGTGCCTTGGCGTGCTCCGCGTCGGCAGCCCCCTCTTCCCGACCGGTCTGCGGTTGCTGGTCGGCGTGGGTACCACCCGCACCGCCCGCTGCGCCCGAGCCGGCGGAGCCGGCTTCGGAATCGGCGCTCGGTGAGTCGGGCATTTCGGCGTCCGGCTCGGCGGGGCCGAGGTTGCCGTCATCCTGGTCCGGATCCCGGGGTTCAGTCATGGGCGGGCGCGCCCCCTTCCCGGGAGTGGTCGTCGGAGTTCGAAGCGTTTCCTCCGGCGGGTTTGGCTGCGGGGGGCATCCAGCCCGCAGGTGCCTGGGGCGGCGGATTGAGAACGATGCGTTCGCCGGGTCGCAGGCCGGCCAGCACCACCACCCGTCCGTTCGGCAGGGATTCGCCCAAGCGCAGCACCCGCAGCTGCGACTGCTGGGCACCGGCTGGCAGCGCCAGCACCGTGGGCAGGTAGTTGCCGGAGATCAATGCCTCTTCCGGGATCACCACTTCGGCACCCGACAGCGGCCCCGCCTCGGGCAGGCTGACCGAGGCATACATCCCCGAGGCCACCGGCGCACCGGGAGCCAGATCGAGCTTCACGGTGACCGTGTGGGTGGAAGGGTCGGCGAGCGGGTAGATTTCCGCCACCGCCGCCGGTATGGATACACGTCCGCCTTCCACGATCACCGGCAGGGTCTGACCCAGTTGCAGCACGGAAACCAGCCGCTCGGGCACGTCCACCTTGACGCGCATGCGTCCAACAAAGGCGAGGGTCATCAGGGGCGTGCCGGGCTGGACCGTGTCGCCGATCTCCACCTGCTTGCCGATGATCACGGCGTTGAACGGCGCGTAGGCTCGGGTGTCGTAGAGCGCACTGCGGGCTTTGGTGAGCTCGTCCGCCGCCGCCCGCACCTGCTGTCCGGCGGCGAGAGTTCTCTGATAGCTGGCGACCTGGGTCGCCCAGCGCATCAGCCGCGGGTTCTCGATGCCGGCGGCGGAGGCGAAGGGCCGCGTGAAGAACATGTTGAAAAGGCCCGAGGGGCCCAGCGATCCCGGCCCGGTGACATCGTTGACGGCCGGCGAGAAGATTTCCTTCTGGTAGGCGGCAAAGGCCGAGCGCCAGTCCGCCATCGCCGAGGCAAGGTGCGCCTGGGCCTGGCTTAGCGCCGCTGCCTCGCGGGTGTCGTCGATGGCCACGCAGGGCTGACCGGCGTGTACCACCGTGCCCACTTCGCCCACCACGTAGGTGACGCGCCCGCCGGTGAGAGCCACGGTCCTGACGGTTTTGTAGGGCACGACGACCCCGCCGAGGGTCACGCGATTGGTTTGCGTCTCGGTGGTCACAGTCACGATGCGCGCCTGCTGGGCGGTCACCGCGGCGGCGGCCAACGCGAGACAGAACGCGCCGGCGATCCTGAGCGTGAACATCACCCCGATCCTCCCCTTGCACCACCGCTTCTCATCGGCACGGTCCGCAGTGGACCCGCATCGGCGTTCGGTCGCCCCGCCTCGAACACGGATCAAACCCGCGCCATGACGGCAAAGCTCTTGATGAAAGGCCCGGCCATGCGCGGGTCCTTGATCATGGCTGCGTAGTCGCCCACCTTGAATTTCATCTTGCCGGTGGTGACCGCCAAGCCCAGGCCGGTCATGCCCGGCGGCTTCTGCTTCCACTTCTCCCACTGCTCCCGGGAGGCGCGGATATCCCAGTTCAGGGTCTCGCCCTGGTACGGCCCGCCGGCCACCGCTTTGCCGTTCTCCACCTTCAACACCCCCAAGGGCGCCTCGTCACCGGCGAAGCCGTAGCCGATTACCGAATTGAAGCCGAGCGCCTCGAGCGCCTTGTGCAGGGCCGGTTCGTTGTTCCATTCGTCGGCGAACCGTTCCATCCATGGGCCTGAAAACAATTCCGCCATCGTTGTCTCCTTGGGCGTGACATCCGTCCGCCGCAGACACCGGTCGAGCCGATGTCCTGAGACAAACGGGTGTTCCTCCGTTGCTGTCCGTTCTGTTGTGCGCCGCTGTCGCGAGCGACAGCTCACCTATGGCCCTTCCCTCAGCGGCAACCCGCGGAAGCCCGCCCCGGCGGAGCAGTTGCTGCCGGACGGCGCCTCTGTGCGCATCGACCCCAGTCCCGTGACCCCCGAGCGCCGCTGTAAGGCCGTGCCCAGTACGGGCACCAACGGTCGCTGCGAGCAGAGCCGGTCCTTTGCTTTGCCGCAAAGGACTAAAGGGCAAGAGCTATGCCATCAGGCAGGGTATTGATTGGCTGGGAAATAGTTCCGGAAACAAGTCGGACAGATTGGCAGGACCGCCATATTGGCATGACATTTTGTCAACGCGCGGTTAGCGTCTAGACTTAATAAATCAAGGCAATAGGTATATAGAATTTCCGGGGCGGTGTACGCGAATGCATCCTCCGGCAGAAGATCGACCGAGAGGGCGCACTTTCCGTTGGCGGCGAACAAACAGGTCGGTATGGGGCTTCCCGATGACCGCTGCAGACCGACCTGCCAGGGTTCGGATTCCGACGACGCAGGGAGTCTTTCGGTGCGGGGGGCGGCCGGCCGCGGCACTGACGTACATCGCCCACAGTGGATTTTTCGTGCAGCCCGGGGGAGTGCCGATATGGACATGAAGACCAAGGGACTGCTGCAGTCGCTGATGGATATGCATGACAACCCGTCGGTGGTCGTCGACGAGCATTATGTGATTCTGGCGGCCAATCGCGCTTACGGAATTGCCTATGGGATAGACCCTGCCTCGGCGGTGGGTCGCCACTGCTACGAGGTACTTCACCACCGCGATACGCCTTGCCACCTGGCCGGCGAGGACTGTCCGCACAAGCAGGTGTTGAGCACCGGTCAGATCCATGAAGTGCTGCACACTCACTTCGACCACAAGGCAAGGCCGGAGCATGTCTCCATCAAGGGACATCCCATCCAGGGGCCGGACGGACGCATCTATCTGGGCGAAACCATCGTTCGCCTGACCTCTGCCCGCGATGCCGGGCAGGAACAGAACCGCCTGATCGGACGATCGAACGTGCTTCTGCGGACCATCGAGCACCTCAGTCAGGCGGCCAGCAGCGATGCGAACGTTCTGATTCAGGGCGAAAGCGGCGTGGGCAAGGAGCTTGCCGCCCACCATGTGCACAACCACAGTCGACGCAAGGCGAAGCCGTTCGTGGTGGTCGACTGCGCAGCGCTGCCCGACTCGCTGTTCGAGGCCGAGATCTTCGGTCACGAACGGGGTGCCTACACCGGGTCGGTGAACCGGACGCAGGGCCTGTTCGAACTGGCCGACAGCGGTACGTTGTTCCTCGACGAAGCGGGAGAAATTCCCCTTGCGATCCAGGCCAAGCTGCTGCGGGTGCTTGAGACGGGCGAGTTCCGACGTCTCGGTGGACGCACCGTGATTCACACGGATGCGCGCATCGTGGCCGCCACCAACCGTGCCCTGCGTCAGATGGTGGCCGAAGGCAGGTTCCGCGAGGACCTCTACTATCGATTGGCCTGCATCACCATCGATATCCCGCCGCTGCGGGAGCGGCGCGCCGATATCCCTCTCCTGGTTGCCGCGCTGCTGGAGGACATCAATCGTCTCAACGGGCGGTACTGCTACCTCACCGGCGACGCCATGGCACGACTGATGAAATACGATTTCCCCGGCAACGTGCGCGAGTTGCGCAATATTCTGCAGCGGTCCGTGGCCCTGTGCCGCACGGGTGTCATCGACGCCGGGCACCTGCAGCTGGACAACGACGGACCCGGGGACGAGGGCGAGCCGGTACGTGATGCGGAGGCCAGTCTACTGCGGCTGGACGACATCGAGGCGCGCTACATCAGGACGCTGATCCACCGGTTCAACGGGAACCGGCGTCAGGTCGCCGCGACGCTGGGAATCAGCGAGCGCACCTTGTACCGCAAGCTCACGCGCTACGGGCTGCGCTGAACGCCGGTCGCGGGGACCATCCGGCCGTCGTTCACGCCGGCGCCAATCGGGCGCCATATCCTTCCGTACGGCGGCTGGCCTGCTCGATCTCCGCGATGGGGGGCGGGTGACTGGCGTCCAGGGGAATGTCGTAGGTGATGGTGGCGCCGAAGGCTTCCGGCGCCTGGGGATCCAGGCGCACCTTGTCGAATACCAGCAGGCGGGTGCCCAGCTCGAAGCCTTCCTTGATGTCGTGGGTGACCATGAAGATGGTCATGCGGTGCTCGTCCCAGAGCCGCAGGATCAGCTTGTGCATGTCGGCGCTGATGCCGGGATCCAGCGCGCCGAAGGGCTCGTCCAGCAGCAGGATCTTGGGCTGCATGATGACCGACTGGGCGATGGAAAGGCGCTGCTGCATGCCGCCGGACAGGGCGGTGGCGTATTTGTTGCGCGCTTCGTACAAACCGACTTCCTGCAGCATGGCTTCGGCCCGCTCCTCCGCTTCCCGGCGCCGGCGCCCGAACAGCCGGCCGAGCACGGGAGCGGCCTGCAGCTCCAGGCCCAGCAGCACGTTTTCCAGTACCGTCAGGTGCGGAAACACCGAATAGCGTTGGAACACGATACCCCGGTCCGGACCCGGTTCGTCGGGCAGCGGCTGTCCGTCGATCAGGAATTGGCCGCGGGTGGGCCGTTCCTCGCCCAGCAGCATGCGCAGGAAGGTGGTCTTGCCGCAGCCCGAGGCGCCCACGATGGTGCAGAACTCGTGGTCCTTGACCTGCACGCTGACGTTTTCGAGCACGACCTGGTCGCCGTACTCCTTCCACATGTGATGTACGGCGATGGCGGTCATCAGCGACGGGCTCCGGCGTGGTACCAGGACAGAGCGCGGCGTGACAGCAGGCGCAGTCCGTAGTCCATCCCATAGGCGAGGAAGGTGATCCACAGGACGTAGGGAATGATGATGTCCATGGCCAGGTAGCGGCGCACCAGGAAGATGCGGTAACCCAGCCCGTTGGTGGCGGCAATGGCTTCGGCGGCGATCAGAAACAGCCAGGCCGCTCCCAGGGACAGGCGCACCGCGTCGATGAGCCGCGGCCACATCTGGGGCAGGATCACCCGGGTGATCAACTGCCAGCTGGACGCCCCCAGGGTCTGGGCCTTGATGATCTGCTCCCTCGGCAGCTCGGCGGTGCGCAGGGCGATGTCCCGGGCGATGAACGGGGCGATGCCGATGACGATCAGCACCACCTTGGCGGTCTCTCCCAGCCCGAAGACGATGAACAGCACCGGCAGGATGGCCAGGGGAGGAATCAGTGAAAGCGCCGATATCAGCGGCCCCAGGCCGGCCCCCAGGTAGGGCACCGCCCCGGTGGCGATGCCGATGATCAGTCCCAGGGCCGCGCTGATGCCCACCCCCAGGGCCAGACGGCGCAGGCTGGCGGCCGTGTCCGCCCACAGGGTGATCTGCCCCGTGCGCCGGCTGGGCTCCATGGCGTAGCTGTGCACCGCCCGTCCCATGGAGGTCAGCGACGGCAGCAGCTTGTCGTTGGGATTGGCGTCCAGGCGTAGCGCGGAGGCGATCAGGTAGGCGATCAGCAGCAGGGCGAAGGGGAGCGCGCCGAACAGCAGCGCGCTCCCCCGTCCCGGATGCTGATTGATCAGCCGGCGCATGGTCAGAGCTTGCCGTCGGCCGCCATCTTCATGTAGCGGCTGTTGAAGCGCAGCTTGATGTTGCTCTTGTCGCCCAGCACCTTGCCGTCGGGGAACTGGATGCCCACGGCGTTCACACTCTCGGCCCCCTGACCCAGCAGCCCGTGCTGGAAGGAGAACTGGCGCACGTAGTCCATGGTCTTGACCAGCTTGGGGCTGTCGGTGAACTTCACCGCCGCCGACGGCTTGTAGAACATGCGGGTGGTGGCCAGCTGGCTTTCATAGCCCTTGTAGTCGGTACCCGACGCCTTGGCCATGGAGGTCAGGGCAGCCTTGGCGGCGGCATCCTTGGCGGTCATCAGCTTCATGGTTTCGTACCACGCGCCCACCAGGGCCTTGGCGAACTTCGGATACTTTTTCAGCACGTTGGTCTTGATGACGGCCATGTCGATGATCTCGCCGGGGATCTTGCTGGAGTTGAACACCTCGGTGGCGTCCGGAGAGGCCAGGATGGTGCTGAGCTGGGGCTTCCAGGTCACCACCGCGGTGGTGGACGGTGCCTGGTAGGCGGCCACCATGTCGGCGTCGGAAGTGTTGACCAGGGTGAGGTCCCGTTCGCTCATGTGATGCATCTGCAGGGCCCGGTCCAGCAGGTACTGGGAGACCGACAGCTCCACGATGTTCACCCGCTGGCCCTTGATGTCCGCGAAGGTCTTGCCCTTGCCCTTGAGCACCACCCCGTCGTTGCCGTTGGAGAAATCGCCGACGATGAGGGCGGTGGAATCCACGCCCGCCGCGGCCGGGATGGTCAGCGCGTCCATGTTGGTCATCAGGCAGGCATCGTAGTCGCCCGAGGTGTACTGGTTGATGGACTGTATGTAGTCGTTGACCTGGGTGACGTCGATGGTGATGCCGTATTTCTTCGCCCATTTCTTGATGATGCCGTGGTCGGCGGCATAGCCCCAGGGCATCCAGCCGGCGTAGATGCTCCAGGCCAGCTTGAAGTGCGTGCGTCCGGCGGCGGCCGCCGGTTGGACCGCGGCCGCGGCGATGACTGCCAGACCCAGTGCGGCTGCTGCGAAATACCGTTTCAAGAACCCTTGCATGACAGACTCCTTGGCGAAGTGAAGGATGGTCGAAAGTCTGTGTGCGGGTGGTGCGGACCGGTGGGCAAGGAGCGTTACCCGGTCGTGTTCGCACACGTCCGCGGTTTCCTCTCCCGGGCTTTTGTCCCGCCGTGTATCCGCACCCGTGTTCAGAAGGGGCGGACTGCATCCCTCGGACCAGGCACTCCCCACAGGTCGGGAGCCGGAACCCTAGATGCTGTCTGACAGGGGGAAGTGCAAGTCGTGTGCCGCCACCGCTCAGGGGGCAGTGGCAGGCGCTTTAGGCGCTGAAAACACTAGAGAAAGCTGTAGGGTCGGGGACGTTCGGTCAGGCGCGGCAAGGGTGCCGCCCGCCGCCACGCGCACCAGGGCGGTGCGTCATTCGCCGCCCGTGCCCGTCCGTGGGGAGTGCCGACCGCGCGGTGTCACGGATCGGCCGGAAGAGGGGCCCGGGGAGGCCCCCGGGGTCAGGCCTTCTGGTCGAACAGCGAGCCGATCATCTTGGCGGCCGTCTTGGCCACCTTGGCGGAGGCTTCCACCTGCAACTGGTCCTGGGTCAGGCCCACCAGGGGTTTGACCATGTCGGAGGCGCCGCCGGGGCTCATTTTGCTCGCGCTGGCGATTTCGCTGGCGTGCTTGTTCAGGCTCTGCTGGCCCCGTTGTATGCCCAGGATGGCCTGGGTCAGCGAGTTGTTGGACGGGTCGACTTTCATGGGCGTGCCTCCAGGATCAGGCGTACACGTCGATAAGTTGGCCGAGACGGCTCAAGGCCCGGGACAGCCGCTGGCCGTTAAGGCCCGCCCCGGACGTTTCCCGGCTGCTTCGGCTGTGTTGGCCCGCATTCCTCCCACGGTCCGTTTCCGTGCCGGTGTGGCGCCGGTACCCGCGCAGGGACGCCCCGGCGCCGGCCTGCTCGATGGCGGCCACGGGTCGGCTGACGCCCGGTGCGGCCAGGGCGACGTTCCGTGTCGGGGGCGGGAGGTGAACCTCCTGCACTACGGGTGGCTGAATCATGCAGCGTACCCCGTCTGTTCAAGGTTGCCGGTGGGCTGCCACGCCGTCGTGGACGCGCCGGACGGCGGAACGCAGCCTGCCCTACCGGAGCTATCGGCCGGCCCTCCCAGACCTTTAGCCCCGATTTGGGCATCGGTTCCGGCCCCGCAAAGGGCCGGTCAACGCTCTGACAATTTTCCGGTAGGCCCTTTGCCGGTATACTTTCCGGCTTGGCCGTCCGGTGGCGGCCCGATATTCCCGGAACGACCGCGGGGATCCCTGCTGCCGCGGCCGGGAACAGGCCAACGAGACCGTTTATAGGGGGAAGTGGTGAGCCAACAAGACAAGAGTTTCATGACGACCTTTGTGGGCGTTCTGTCCTTTCTGGTGCTCCTGGCAGTGGTCTTCTTCCTGATCGCCCGGGTCATTTCCCATCAGGCCCAGGTCAGGGAGGCCGCCGGGCCCAACAAACTGGAACAGAAGATCGCCGAGCGGAACATCGCCCCGGTGGCAAAGGTGAATGTGGCGTCCAGTTCCCAGGCCGCCGGCGGCGGTGCGTCTTCCGGAGGGACGGCCGGCGCGAGCCCGACGGCGGCCCGTTCGGGTGAGCAGGTGTTCAAGAGTGTCTGCATGACCTGTCACGCCACCGGCGCTGCCGGCGCACCCATCGTCGGTCACAAGGACCTGTGGGGACCGCGCGCCAAGCAGGGCATCAAGGTGCTGCTCAGCCATGCCATGCACGGCTACAAGGGCATGCCGCCCAAGGGCACCTGCGCCGACTGCTCGGAGCAGGAGATCAAGAACGCCATCGAATACATGGTCATCACCAAGACCGGCCTGACCATTCCCGGCGTGTCCAAGTCCGAAGGCGCCAACGGCGGCCAGAAGGCCGCGTCCAACGGCAAACAGACCAAGGCCGAAAACGGCGGAGGCGGCGGCAAGACGGTGGCCGGCTTCAAAAACGTGGACCTGGCCGTGGGCAAGAAGCGTTTCGAGTCCACCTGCATCGCCTGCCACGGCAGCGGCGTGGCAGGCGCACCGAAATTCGGCAACAAATCCGACTGGGCGCCGCGCATCGCCCAGGGCCCGGAGACCATGCTCAAGCGCGCCCTGAGCGGCTACAAGGGCATGCCGCCGAAGGGCACCTGCGGCAGCTGCTCGGAGCAGGAGATCAAGGACGCCATTGCGTATATGGTGTCCCACAGCCAGTAGTCGGGGTGTCCGACGGGCGCCTGGCTGATAAGGCGTCTACGCAGGTCTCCATCGTTGTTCTGAAGGAGAAGGGCCGTCCGGCGTGGCGGCCCTTTTTCGTTGAAGGCTTCTGCGGGTGCTGGAGCGGTAGGCTGGAGTGGGCGTGGCGATGCCCGGCATCGCTTGGCGATGAGGTTCTTCCTGCCGGGTTGGAGAAGACCTGTCGGTCTTTGTTTTTATTTGGATGCGGGCTCTCGCGCCCGCGCGGCGAAGTACTTTTTCTTTGCTCGTCCAAAGAAAAAGTACTCCAAAAGAAAGGACGCCCGGGTGTCGCACCCTATCGGGTGCCCTGCGCTTCGGGGATTGTAGGTTGGGCTGACGTAGGAAGCCCAACACGGCAGCGGTTCGGATGGCGACTCTCTGTTGGGCTGCGCGTTGCTCAGCCCAACCTACGAGTGCCGCGCAAGAGAAAGAACCTTGCCGCGCGGGCGCGAAAGCCCGCATTCAATTACGCTGAAGACCGGATGGTCTTCTCCAACCCAGCATGAAAGATCTCCTCGACAGCCGATGCCCCCTTCGCGTGGCAAACCCGACGGGCACTTTCGGCTGCGCACGAGCGTTCAGTCCGCCGGCGTAAGCACCAGACAACGGCGCTGCGCCCACGCCCGTGTGAGGGCATGCTGAACGTCGGCGGCGGTCACTTCCGCCAACCGCGCCAGCCTGTCCTGCACGGCGAGGGCCTCGCCCCGGTAGATCAGATCGTGGGCGAGCCGCTCCATGCAGGCCTGCGGATCATCCTCTTCGGTGAGCAGCCGTGCCCGCAGGTGGGAGCGCGCCGTTTCCAGTTCATCCGGGCGGGGGCCTTCGGCCATCAACCCTTCCAGCACCGCCTGCACCGTTTCCTCGGTTTCCTGCCGGCGGTCGGCGTCGCAGGCCGTTTGCACCGACCACAGGCCGGTGTCGGAATACTGCTCCAGGTGCGACTGCACGCCATAGCTCAGACCGCGCTCCTCGCGTACTGTCTGGAACAGGCGGGAGGAGACACCGCCGCCCAGAATATGGTCGGCGACCTCCAGGGCGGGGTTGCCGGCATCGGCAACGCCGGGTACGGGCGCCAGCCAGATCAGATGGCACTGGCCCAACGCTGCCAGAGCGCGGCTTTCGGCACCGGGCACGAAGCTGGGGCGGGCGGTGGCGGGCGCGGCATCGGGCGGACGGTTGCCCAGTTCCAGGGCCGCCTCGGTCAGCTCCGTATGGTCCACGGCGCCGGTGGCCACCACCCACAGCCGCCGCCCCGTGGCGGTGCCGTCCAGAAAGCCCCGCGCGCTGGCGGCGGTGGCGGCACGCAGCACCTCGGCGCTGCCCAGGATGGGACGCCCCATGGGGTGGCCGGGCCAGGCCGCTGCCACCGCTTCCTCGTCGATGCGCTCCTCGGGGTTCTCGGCCACCTGGGCCATTTCGCTCAGCACCACTTCCCGCTCCAGGGCCAGGTCCCGGTCGTCGAAACGGGGGCGCAGCACCATGTCCACGAACAGGCCCGTCAGGGCACCGGCCTGATCCCCCGGCACCACGCCGTACAACGTGGTCAGCTCGCGGCCGGTCTGGGCATTGATCTGCCCGCCCATGGCCTCGAAGCGGCAGGCCAGCGCCCTGACGTCCAGTTCCGCGGTGCCCTTGAACAGCAGGTGCTCCATGAGGTGGGCATAGCCATCGGTGTCCGCTGCCTGGTGGCGGCTGCCGCTGACCAGCCACAGGCCCAACGCGGCGCTGTGCATCTGGGGCAGGGTGCGGGTGGCGACAGTGACGCCGTTCTCGAGCTGGGTGATGCGTAGCATGGGGATGAGGTCCGTCGCTCTTCGTTGCTGTTGCCCGCGGTGGCGGGGCGTCCTGTTCGGGGGATCGGATCGGATTGCAACTGCATTATGACTGGTCGCTGCGGACCCGAGGACAGGGATTCTCCCTTCCGGAGTCGTTCGCGGCAGGACGCACTTCGACTTGCCGGACAAGCCGGCAATCGGTTCCATGGCGCCTGGTGGGTGCCATGACCCCCATCGGCCGGTAGGTCATTGACTGCGGTTGTTCTCTTTGCCCGATTCCAGTGCATTGTAACCGACAGTCCGCACCGTTCCTGTGCGCGGCTCTCTTTGCGTGCGCCCGAATTGTGCGCGCCGACCACTGCTGCCGGCCGCCTCGGGTATCGGCGGACACGTCCAAGGGCCTGTCGGGCGTGCCGAAATTCAGGCCGTCCACGACGACCCGCGGCACTGCCCCAAGCCGTGGCACGATGCTTGCTCCCACCCCTGTGGACGAGAGGCTGACAGCGAACACTGCCGTCGGCCGACAGCCTACACCAAAAGACGACTAGGGTTCCGGTCCGCCAGGGCGGACGCCTGGACCGAGGGTCGTCGGCCTCCCTCAGCGAGGCTACACGGCGGGATAAAAGCCCGGGAGACCCGAAGGCCTTTCATACCCTGACATCCGTGTAACACGCAAGGAGGAACCATGTCATGCATCCGCTCGCTCCCCAGGCACTCGCGCACGACCAGCGCGGCACCCGTTTCCCACGGCACCGCTTGCCGGCCTGACTAACCCGAGTTTCCTGACCAGGAGAAGCCCCATGAAACTGACTCGTTTCCGCAGCGCCGGACCGTCCCGTCTGACCGGGCCGGTGCGTCGTCACCACCCTTCATTCGACAAGACCCAGCTGCAGGGCTGGAAGGCCATGCACCG
Organism: uncultured Gammaproteobacteria bacterium; assembly: GCA_964571225.1. GTDB lineage: Bacteria > Pseudomonadota > Gammaproteobacteria > DATFLG01 > DATFLG01 > DATFML01. Next base: position 4,586 of record CAZNBB010000059.1, on the reverse strand, counting down.
GGAGGCCGAGCTGCCCAAGAGCGCCTGGGAGGCCGAAGAGCAGCGCGGCCTGGAACTGGGCCTGCAGGGTGCCGACAGCATCCAGGACCGTGGCATTCCCACCTTTTCCCGCGGCGAGCTGCCCCACTTCGCCGGCATCAACACTTTCATGAAGGCGCCGTACTGCGAGGATGTGCGCGGCGTGGGCAAGTATGACGCAGCGATTGTGGGCGTGCCTTTCGACGGCGGCACCACCTACCGGCCCGGCACCCGCTTCGGGCCTCAGGGCATCCGGCGCATCTCGGCCCTTTACACGCCCTACAACTACGAAATCGGGGTGGATCTGCGCGAGCAGATGACCCTGTGCGACACGGGCGACATCTTCACCATCCCCGCCAACATCGAGAAGACCTTCGATCAGATCTCCCGCGGTGTGGGCCATGTGTTCGCCAGCGGTGCGCTGCCCATCATTCTGGGTGGGGATCATTCGATCGGTTTCGCCACCGTGCGCGGCATTGCCGAGCAGACCGACAAGAAGATAGGCATCATCCACTTCGACCGCCACGCGGACATCCAGGAGAAGGACCTGGACGAGCGCATGCACACCACGCCCTGGTTCCATGCCACCAACATGCCCAACGTACCGGCCGAGAATCTGGTGCAGATCGGCATCGGCGGCTGGCAGGTGCCGCGCCAGGCGGTGAAGGAGGCGCGCAAGCGCAACACCACCATCATCACCATGAACGACGTGGAGCAGCTGGGCCTGGACAAGGTGGCCGAGATCGCCCTGGAGATGGCCTGGGCGGGCACCGACGCGGTGTACCTGAGCTTCGACATCGACTGTGTGGACGCCGGTTTCGTGCCCGGCACCGGCTGGCCCGAGCCCGGCGGGTTTCTGCCTCGGGAAATCCTCTACCTGCTGGGCCAGGTGGCCAAGGAAGGCATCTGCGGCATGGAGGTGGTGGAGGTCTCGCCGCCCTACGACATCTCCGACATCACTTCTCTGATGGGCATGCGGGCCATCGTGGATGTGCTGGGCACCCTGGTGGCCCACGGCAAGATGGGGGCCCACCGCAACATCATCCGCGGCTGGGGCGAGTGATGGACGCCCACAGCGTTGCGGCCGTGCTGTCCCTGGCCTTCGGGCTGGGTCTGCTGCATGCCCTGGACGCCGACCACATCATGGCGGTGACCGGGCTCGCCAGCACCCGCCCGGGGTGGCGCACCAGCCTGGCGTTCTGCGGGCGCTGGGCGGTGGGTCACGGCCTGTCCCTGGTGACCATCGGCGCCGGCGTGCTGCTGCTGGGCATGGCCATTCCCGTGCGCCTGTCCGCCACCGCCGAACACCTGGTGGGGGTGGTGCTGGTGGCCATCGGTGCCTGGGTGCTGTGGGACCTGGTGCGCAAGCGGGCCCACCTGCACTTTCACCGCCACGACGGCATGCCCAGCCACGCCCACTGGCACCAGCACCACGGCCGCGCCGGTCACGACGACGGTGCCCACCGCCACGGCCACCGGGCGGTGCTGGTGGGACTGCTGCACGGCACCGCCGGCTCGGCACCCCTGCTGGCGCTGATCCCGCTGGCGAAAATGGGCTCACCGTGGGTCGGTCTGGCCTACCTGCTGGTGTTCAGCCTGGGCGTGCTCAGCTCCATGCTGGTGTTCGGCGGCCTGCTGGGCGGCGTGTACGGCTGGCTGAACCGCTGGGGCGAGCGCGGTGTGCGCGCGGTGCGTGGCCTGGTGGGCATGAGCTCCATCGCCTTCGGCGGTTATCTGCTGGTCGGGCTGCTGTGACATGAGTGCGGTGCCGGCGGCGAACGGCTGGCAGGCCCGGCTGGCCCTGGGCTTCGAACGACGCGGGCCGCGCACCGTGCTGGCCCGCCGCCGCCACCACGGTCCGCTGGTGGTGCAGCGCCCCTTCTATCCGGAAGCCGGCGTGTGCCACGTGTATCTGCTGCACCCGCCGGGCGGCGTGGTGGGCGGCGACGAACTGACCGTCGATGTGCAGTGCGCGGCCGGCGCCGAGGCCCTGGTGACCACGCCGGCGGCCACCAAGTTCTATCGCAGCGGCGGACCGGTGGCCGTGCAGCGACAGAACCTGGCGGTGGCGGCCGGCGCGCGACTGGAGTGGCTGCCCCAGGAGACCATCGTGTTTGCGGGCGGCCGAGTGGACACCACCACCCGGGTGGACCTGGAACCCGGTGCGGCGTTCGTCGGCTGGGAGATCCTGTGCCTGGGCCGCCCGGCCAGCGGGGAGGCGTTCGACAGTGGGCAGGCGGTGCAGCGTCTGGAGGTATGGCGCGCCGGCATGCCCCTGCTGCTGGACCGGACCCGTGTGGACAGCGCCGGGCCCATGCCCTCCGCGCCCTGGGGGCTGGCGGGTTGCGCGGTGAGCGCCACCCTGGTGGCGACGCCGGCGGACGGCGATCTCCTGGCGGCTGTGCGTGACGGGGTGTGCGTGGACGGCGACGAGCGCTTCGGCGCCACCTTGCTGGACGACCTGCTGGTGTGCCGTTACCTGGGACATCACGGAGAACGGGCGCGCGCCGTTTTCGAGCAGATCTGGACGCTGCTGCGCCCCGGCCTCGCCGGCCGCCCGGCCTGCGCGCCGCGTATCTGGCGAACCTGAGCATCCAAGTTGAGTTAAGGGGAAGCACGTATGGACCTGCTGCCGCGGGAGAAAGACAAGCTGATGCTGTTCACGGCGGGCCTGCTGGCCGAGCGCCGCAAGGCCCGCGGCGTGAAGCTGAATTATCCGGAGGCGGTGGCCTACATTTCCGCCGCCATCCTGGAAGGGGCGCGGGACGGACGCACGGTGGCCGAGCTGATGGACTACGGGCGCACCCTGCTGACCCGGGACGACGTCATGGAAGGGGTCGCCGAGCTGGTCCCCGAGGTGCAGGTGGAAGCGACGTTTCCCGACGGCACCAAGCTGGTCACCGTGCATGATCCGATCGTCTGAAAGACGTCTTTGCCACAGAGGGCACAGAGGACACAGAGAAATGACTTGTTTGTATGGGGGTCAGTCGCTGCATCTGCGGAGTCGTCAGCAGCCATGCGCGGGTGCGAACAAGGACGTACGAAATGAAGAACTCTGTGCCCTCTGTGGCCAAAGAACCGAAAGCCACTGGCAACTGCAGGGCGCGGGAGGAAACGGCCGATGATACCCGGCGAAGTGATGACCGACGGCGGCGACATCGCTCTCAACGAGGGACGGGACACCTGTCGTCTCACCGTGCGCAACACCGGCGACCGGCCGGTGCAGGTGGGCTCCCACTACCACTTCTTCGAGACCAACGGGGCCCTGGATTTCGACCGGGATGCGGCCAGGGGATATCGGCTCAACATCCCGGCCGGCACCGCGGTGCGTTTCGAGCCCGGCCAGAGCCGCGAGGTGGAGCTGGTGGCCTACGCCGGCGACCGGCAGGTGTACGGATTCAACGCCCGGGTCATGGGCCCGCTGGAGTAAACGATGGCTACGATCAGTCGCAGCGCCTATGCGGAAATGTACGGGCCCACGGTGGGCGACCGGGTGCGCCTGGGCGATACCGAGCTGGTGATCGAGGTGGAGCGCGATCACACCCGCTACGGGGACGAGGTCAAGTTCGGCGGCGGCAAGGTGATCCGCGACGGCATGGGCCAGAGCCAGCGCGCCGGCGCCGAGGTGGTGGACCTGGTGATCACCAACGCCCTGATCCTCGATCACTGGGGCATCGTGAAGGCGGACATCGGCATCAGGGACGGGCGCATCGCCGCCATCGGCAAGGCCGGCAATCCGGACGTGCAACCGGGGGTGGACATCGTGGTGGGTCCCGGCACCGAGGCCCTGGCCGGCGAGGGAATGATCGCCACCGCCGGCGGTATCGACGCCCATATCCATTTCATCTGCCCCCAGCAGGTGGAGGAGGCGCTGATGTCCGGGGTGACCACCATGCTGGGCGGCGGCACAGGTCCCGCCACCGGCACCAACGCCACCACCTGCACGCCGGGGTCGTGGAACATCCACCGCATGCTGCAGGCCGCCGAAGGGCTGCCCATGAACCTGGGCTTTCTCGGCAAGGGCAACGCCAGCCTGCCCGAGGCCCTGCGCCTGCAGGTGGCAGCCGGTGCCATGGGCCTGAAGCTGCACGAGGACTGGGGTACCACCCCGGCGGCCATCGACAACTGTCTGAGCGTCGCCGAGGAAACGGACGTGCAGGTCGCCATCCACACCGACACCCTGAACGAGTCCGGCTTCGTGGAGGACACGCTGGCCGCCTTCAAGGGCCGCGCCATCCACACCTACCACACCGAGGGCGCCGGCGGCGGCCATGCGCCGGACATCATCAAGGCCTGCGGCCAGCCCAACGTGCTGCCCTCCAGCACCAACCCGACGCGGCCCTATACGGTGAACACCATCGACGAGCACCTGGACATGCTGATGGTGTGTCACCACCTGGACCCCAACATCGCCGAGGACGTGGCCTTCGCCGAGTCCCGAATCCGTCGGGAGACCATCGCCGCCGAGGACATCCTCCACGATCTGGGCGCGTTCTCCATGATCGCGTCGGACTCCCAGGCCATGGGTCGGGTGGGCGAGGTCATCACCCGCACCTGGCAGACCGCCC
>CAZNBB010000058.1:0-22499 GCA_964571225.1 uncultured Gammaproteobacteria bacterium | reverse complement strand
AGCAGGAATTTCTGCAGGTGGACACCACCAACATCCTGTTCATCTGCGGCGGCGCTTTCGCCGGTCTGGAGAAGATCATCCGGGACCGTTCGGAGAAAGGCGGCATCGGTTTTGCGGCCCAGGTGAAGAGCAAGAAAGAGGACCGACCGGTGGGCGAAGTGCTGTATTCGGTGGAACCCGAGGACCTCATTCGCTTCGGACTGATTCCGGAATTCGTCGGTCGGCTGCCGGTGGTGGCCACGCTCGAGGAACTGGACGAAGATGCGCTGGTGCAGATCCTGACCGAGCCCAAGAACGCGCTCACCAAGCAGTACAACAAGCTGTTCGACATGGAAGGCTGCGAGCTGGAGTTCCGCGAAGATGCGTTACGGGCAGTGGCCCGCAAGGCTATGGAACGGAAAACTGGCGCTCGCGGCCTGCGCACCATCATGGAACATGTGTTGCTTGACACCATGTACGATCTACCGTCCCTGGAGAACGTGCGCAAGGTGGTCGTCGACGAAGCCGTGATCCTCGGTGAATCAAAGCCCTACATGATCTTCGATGCATCCGAGCAGCGCGCTGCATCGGATTGATCTCGTTCTGCATGACAGGGTGCCCCGTTGAGGGGGCGCCCTGTCCACCTTCCCTGCTTTCCTGGCGTGGAACTTGCTTCACTTTCGGTGTGCCCGGCCATTGAATCCGGTGCGCAGCGCCCCCATAGTACAAAGAACGTCAGGCGGCAAAGCGCGGGGTATTCCGCGGCCGTACGGCAACGCAACGAATTGACGCTGATATCGCGAGGAACTCCACCATGGAGCACAAAGACAAGGCATTGACAGTAACCGATGACACGCAGTTCGAGTTGCCGGTGCTGCCGCTGCGGGACGTAGTGGTTTATCCGCATATGGTGATTCCTCTGTTCGTTGGGCGGGAAAAGTCCATACGTGCACTGGATTCGGCGATGCAGGGCGACCAGAAAATCCTGCTGGTCGCGCAAAAAAGTGCGGATGTGGACGACCCGCGCGTGGAAGACATCCACCGCATCGGGACCATGTCCAGCATCCTCCAGCTGCTGAAGCTCCCCGACGGTACCGTGAAGGTGTTGGTCGAGGGTGCCGAACGCGCCCGTATTACGGAATTCGTCGACACCGACGACTACTTCTCCGCGAAGACGTCTGTCCTGCACGCGGAGAAGCCCTTGGACGACCGTGAGGTGGAAGTGCTCATGCGTTCCATGCTCACCCTGTTCGATCAGTACGTGAAGCTGAACAAGAAGGTGCCGCCGGAGATCCTGACGTCCTTGTCGGGCATCGACGAGCCGGGCCGTCTTGCCGACACCATTGCCGCCCACATGTCCCTGAAGCTCGAGGAGAAGCAGCGGATCCTCGAGATCGAGAACGTGCGCGAACGCCTGGAACATCTCATGGGCCTGGTGGAAGGCGAGATCGATGTGCTGCAGATCGAAAAGCGCATCCGCGGTCGCGTCAAACAGCAGATGGAAAAGAGCCAGCGCGAGTACTACCTCAACGAGCAGATGAAGGCGATTCAGAAGGAGCTCGGGGAACTCGAGGACGCGCCCAACGAAATCGAAGAGCTGCAGCAGAAGATCGAGAAGGCGGGCATGTCCAAGGAGGCCAATGCCAAGGCCAACGCCGAGCTCAACAAACTGAAGATGATGTCGCCCATGTCGGCCGAGGCCACCGTGGTGCGCAACTATATCGACTGGCTGGTCAGTGCGCCCTGGAAGAAGAGGACCAAGATCCGCCACGATCTCGGCAAGGCCGAAGAGGTGCTGGAGGCCGACCACTACGGGCTGGAGCGCGTCAAGGAGCGCATCGTCGAGTATCTGGCGGTGCAGCAGCGCGTTCGCAAGCTGAAAGGCCCGATTCTCTGCCTCGTGGGTCCTCCGGGTGTCGGCAAGACATCCCTGGGGCGGTCCATCGCGAGGGCGACCAACCGCAAGTTTGTGCGTATGTCCCTGGGTGGTGTGCGTGACGAAGCGGAGATTCGTGGTCATCGCCGCACCTACATCGGTTCCCTGCCGGGCAAGATCGTCCAGAACCTGGCCAAGGTCGGCGTACGCAATCCGCTGTTCCTGCTCGATGAAATCGACAAGATGGCCATGGATTTCCGTGGCGATCCGTCATCGGCCCTGTTGGAAGTGCTCGACCCGGAGCAGAACCACACGTTCAACGACCACTACCTGGAAGTGGATTTCGACCTTTCCGATGTCATGTTTGTGGCGACCGCCAACACGTTGAACATCCCGGGTCCACTGCTGGATCGCATGGAAGTGATCCGTATTCCCGGCTACACGGAAGACGAGAAGATCAACATCGCGCTGCGCTACCTGGTACCCAAGCAGGTCAACGCCAATGGGCTGAAGCCCAAGGAAGTGGCCATCGGCGAAGCGGCGATACGGGATGTTATTCGCTACTACACCCGCGAAGCCGGTGTCCGTAATCTGGAGCGTGAGATCGCCAAGATCTGTCGCAAGGTGGTCAAGGAGCTGGTGCTGCAAAAGGGATCGCGCAAGATCACCGTCAACCCGAAGAATCTGGACAAATACCTGGGTGTGCGGCGCTTCCGGTACGGACGTGCCGACGAACAGGATCAGATCGGTCAGGTGACCGGCCTGGCGTGGACGGAGGTCGGCGGCGAGCTGCTGCGTATCGAGTCCACGGTGGTGCCCGGTAAGGGCCGTCTGCTGCATACCGGCCAGTTGGGTGATGTCATGCAGGAGTCCATCCAGGCGGCGACCACGGTGGTGCGCAGTCGTGCCGCCATGTTGGGCATCGATCCGGACTTCTATCAGAAGTACGATATCCACGTGCACGTTCCGGAAGGCGCGACGCCCAAGGACGGACCCAGTGCGGGCGTGGGCATGTGCACCGCTTTGGTATCGTCCTTGACGAAGATACCGGTTCGAGCCGATGTGGCCATGACGGGCGAGATCACCCTGCGCGGCGAGGTGTTGCCTATCGGGGGCCTCAAGGAGAAACTGCTGGCCGCACACCGCGGCGGTATCTCCATCGTCTTGATCCCTGAGGAGAACCGTAAGGATCTGGCCGACATTCCGAAGAACGTGCAGGACAAGCTCGATATCCGTCCGGTGAAATGGATAGACGAGGTGCTGCAGGTCGCGCTTCAGCATATGCCCGTGGCGATTGCGACGGACAGCGAGCAAGGCGAGGAAATCAAGAGCGGCGAGAAAAAGGACAAAGGCAAGTCGAAGAAGGAAGGTTCCGTACGCGCGCATTAAAGGCGCACGCAGTCTGCCCGCCTTTGCGAACGGGCGCGTTCCACGATGGCGCGCCCGGTTTTGCAGGGCGGGCATTCTGTTGACAGGCGTTGAAGGGCCTTGGTATAAAAGCCGACGGATTCTCGCGGTGCGGCCGATTGCCTGCCAATGTCGCTTCCTGTTGTTTCCCAGATCGTCCCGTATTCCATGATGAGGGGGTATACTTCAATATGAATAAATCCGAACTGATCGAAGCGGTTGCCAATTCGGCGGACATGTCCAAGGCGACGGCCGCTCGTGCGGTGGACGCCATGCTGGACTCCGTGACCGCGGCGCTTAAGTCCGGCGACTCGGTGACCCTTGTCGGTTTCGGTACATTCGAGGTGCGCAGTCGGGCTGCCCGTTCCGGACGCAACCCGAAGACCGGCGAAACCATCACCATCCAGGCCTCCAAAGCGCCCGCCTTCAAGGCTGGAAAAGCGCTCAAGGATGCCGTAAACTAGCCAGCTCTCCGGGGTGCTTAGCTCAGCTGGGAGAGCGACGCCCTTACAAGGCGTAGGTCGGGGGTTCGATCCCCTCAGCACCCACCAAGAAGGAAAGCGAATGACCAGGCAGGTAGGGGAGCGCGGCGAAGCTTCACAGCCCAGTCCACTAACCGCACATGCCTAGATCTGAATCAGGAGTGGTAGTTCAGCTGGTTAGAATACCGGCCTGTCACGCCGGGGGTCGCGGGTTCGAGTCCCGTCCACTCCGCCATATTGTTGCAGAAGGGCGCCCGCGAGGGCGCCCTTCTGCTTTGTGTTGTCGGACAATTTAACAACCAATATCTGCGAGAGCTAGCTCATGCTGCAGGCTATGCACGACAGGATCACCGGCTGGATTGCCTGGATCATCGTGGGCGCGTTGGTGCTTGTGTTTGCCCTGTGGGGTATCGATTCGTACATCAAGAGCGAAGCGAAGGTCTACGCCGCCCAGGTCAACGGAGTCGAAATCAGCGTGCCGGAGTTTCAGCGTGCTTTGGAGAACCAGAGACAGCGACTGCGTCAGGCTCTCGGCGACAACTATGACTCCATCGTCAACTCCAAGGAATTGCGGAAACGGGTCCTTGACCAGCTGATCGAGCAGGAACTGCTGGTGCAGGCGGCCAATAGAGCCGGCATGACCATCAGTCGGCCCCTGCTGGCGGCCCGTATCCGGTCCATAGACGCGTTTCAGGAAAAGGGTAAGTTCTCCGAGGCGCGCTATCAGCAGTTGCTGTCCCGCCAGGGTATGCCCATCCCGGTGTTCGAGGCTCAGATGCGCCGGTCGATGCTCATCAATCAGCTGGCAGCGGGCATCGTGGATACCGCGTCGGTCAGCGATTACGGTCTGAACCGCATCTATGCGCTGCAGGATCAGGAACGCAAGCTGGCATACCTGGTAATTCCCTCCGACCGCTTCAAGTCCCAGGTCAAGGTTTCCGATGCGGAAATCGCCGCCTACTACAAGCAGCACCAGTCCGAGTTCATGGCGCCGGCGAAGGTCCAGCTTGCCTATCTGGAGCTGGATATCAATGAGATCGCCGCACAGGAAAAGGTGAGCGAGGACGCGCTGAAGGAAGCCTACAAGAACCAGCAGAGCCAGTTCGTTACCCAGGCGCAGCGCCAGGTGCGCCATATCCTGATCGCGGTTCCGAAGGACGCCGATAAGAAGGAGGTCGACAAAGCCCACCGGAAGGCGGAAGACATTCTCAAGAAATTGCACGACGGCGCCTCGTTTGCGGCACTGGCGAAGAAGTACTCCGACGATCCCGGGTCCGCCGACAAGGGCGGCGATCTGGGCTGGATTCAGCAAGGCGAGATGGTGGCGCCATTCGACAAGGCGGCCTTTTCTCTGAAGAAGGATCAAATCAGCGGCCTCGTCCGTACCCGTTACGGTTTCCACATCATCGAGGTGACCGGCATACGCCCATCTCATCAGCAGTCGTTCGCCGATGTGCGCAGCCAGTTGGCCGAGCAGTTGCGTCGCCAGAAGGCGGAAAACGACTTCTACGACAAACAGCAGAAACTGGCGAATCTGACCTTCGAGCACCCCGATACCCTGGAACCCGCAGCCAAGGCGCTCGGGCTGACCATCAAGCACACGGACTGGATAACGCGGGATCAAGGCTCAGGTATCGCGAAGGACGCCAAGATTCGCGCCGCCGCTTTTGGCCACAGCGTGCTCAATGGCGGCAACAACAGCGATCCGATCACCTTGGGCAAGAACCATTTGGTGGTTCTGAGGGATGACAAGAGCGAGCCGGCGAAGCAGCTTACCCTGGAACAGGTGCACGACAAGATCGCAGCCCAGTTGAAGGCGCAGAAGGAACAACAGCGTGCCCGCGAAGAAGGAGAAGCCATGGTGGCGAAACTGCGCAAGGGCACGAGCCTGGATGATATCGCCAAGCAACTCAACCTGAAGGTCATGGACCCGGGGTTCATAAAGCGCGGAGATGCTCAGGATCCGGATGCCATTGTGCGTAAGGCATTCGAGCTTCCCCACCCGGCGGCTGGCGGTTCCAGCGTTGCCGGACTGGGCATGGGTTCGAAGGGCTACGCTCTCGTCGAGGTGAGTGAGGTGAAGGACGGAAATTCGAAGAAGCTCTCTAAGAAGGACCGGACGGATTTGCGCAAGAGCGTGGACAGCTTCTACGGAAAGATGGAATTCAATGCTCTCATCGCCGAGCTCAAGAAGAACGCGAAAATTGACATCCCCAAGGGCGGGGGTGACCAGGGCTAGAAGCCTGTCCAGGCCCGCGTAGTGGGGCGAGTGGGATTTCGCGGACGGACGGTCGATCGTTCGAGGAGCATAGCGGGGGCTACGTGACCAGAAGGACCCAAAATCCGGACCGGAAGAAGCGCGGCTCCAGTAGCATCATGATTCCTTGGACAGGCCACTAGGGCTGCGGCATTGCACAGGCGGGAGGCGAAGTGGCCCGACGGCTCACGCTGAAACTGCACTGGCAGATCTTCATTGCGCTGGTGCTGGCACTTGTCGCAGGCCGCCTCAGCGGCACCGAAGGGGGGGCGTTCGGCGTCACGTTTTACGGGGTGTACGACTTCGTCGGGACCCTGTTCATGAATGCCCTGAAGATGCTGATTGTCCCCCTGATCGTATCGTCCATCATTACCGGAGTGGCGGGCATCGGAGGCGGTCAGGGTCTGGGACGCCTGGGCGGCAAGACGATCGCCTACTATTTGACTACCAGTCTGCTCGCCATCCTGGTGGGGCTGTTGTTCGTGAATCTGCTGTCGCCGGGCATCATCGACGGTCATCCCGCCCGGACGGTGTTGGGGCTGAGTAGCCAGCAGGCGGCAGTCGCCGCTGCCAAAGTGCATGGCCACGGTGCATCTGACCTAGCCGACATCCTGCTCAATCTGATCCCGCCCAATGTGGTTGCCGCTGCAGCGAACGGCCAGATGCTGGGGCTGATATTCTTCAGTGTTCTATTCGGCTACTTCATGACCCGAATCGAGGAGCCCTACGCGGAAACACTGTTCAATTTCTGGCAGGCTATGTTCCAAGTGATGATGCGCATCACCGACTGGGTCATGGTGTTCGCGCCGATCGGAGTGTTCGCGCTGGTGGCCAAAGTGGTAGCCGGGATCCAGCCCGAGGAATTGCACGCGTTGCTGCGCACCCTCGGAACCTTCACTCTTACCGTGCTGTTGGCGCTCGCGGTACATGCACTGATCACCCTGCCGCTGCTGCTGAGGGTGTTGGGTCGGGTGAACCCGCTGAATCATTACAAAGCCATGGCACCGGCATTGCTGACGGCGTTCTCCACGGCGTCTTCTTCGGCCACACTGCCGCTGACCATGGAATGCGTGGAGAAGAATGCGGGTGTGTCGAACCGTACCACGAGCTTCGTGCTGCCCCTGGGCGCGACGGTGAACATGGACGGAACGGCGCTGTACGAATGTGTGGCCGCCATGTTCATCGCTCAGGCCTACGGCATCGATCTGACGCTGGCTACCCAGTTCACGGTGGTACTCATCGCGCTGCTGACTTCCATCGGGGTGGCGGCCATGCCGGCGGCCAGCCTGGTGGCCATCACCATCATCCTGGCGGCAATCGGGTTGCCGGCGGAAGCGATCGGATTGATATTGGCCGTGGACCGGGTGCTGGACATGTTCCGCACGGCCGTCAACGTGTTCAGCGACTCTTGCGGCGCCGTGCTGGTGGCCCGGTCGGAAGGAGAAACCGGTGTGCTGGCTGCGCCGGGCGCAAGCCCGGCGAAGGCCTGAAGATTCAGTCGGCCGCTTCCAGCGGACCCATGCCGATGGTGTTGTAGCCGGAGTCCACGTAAAGAATCTCGCCCGTGATGCCCGCTGCCAGGTCGGAGCACAGGAACGCCGCGGCATTGCCCACCTGGTCGATGGTCACGTTGCGTCGCAGGGGCGCTGTCTTCTCGACATGGTCCAGCATCTTGCGGAAGTTACCGATGCCTGCTGCCGCCAGGGTCCGGATGGGGCCGGCCGAGACCGCGTTCACCCGGATTCCGTCGGGCCCCAGGCTTTGGGCGAGGTAGCGCACGTTGGCCTCCAGGCTTGCCTTGGCGAGGCCCATGACGTTGTAGTTGGGCATTGCACGTTCGGCGCCGAGATAGCTCAGCGTGATAAGGGATCCGTCCCGGCCTTCCATCATTCTGCAGCCGGCTTTGGCCAATGCCGCGAAACTGTAGGAGCTGATCTCATGGGCGATCCGGAACCCCTCCCGGCTCACGCTGTCCACAAAATCGCCTTCCAATTGGTCCTTTGGGGCGAACGCGACGGAATGAACGATGATGTCCAGGTGTTCCCAGTAGTCGTCCAGATGCTCGAAGACGGCGTCGATCTGTTCGTCGCTGCTGACGTCGCAGGGAACAGTGATCTCGGAGCCGCATTCGGCGGCCATCTTCTCGACCCGATCGCGGAGCTTTTCGTTCTGGTAGGTAAACGCCAGTTCGGCGCCCTCGCGGTGCATGGCCTGGGCGATGCCCCAGGCTATGGAGCGGTTGCTTGCCAATCCCACGATCAGCGCGCGTTTGCCGGTAAGAAATCCCATGGCTTATCTCATTGGTGCTGTCAGACGCAGAGGGCGTTCGTCCGGGCCCCAGCCCTCCCCTGTGGAAATCTCGGGCTCCGGCACGTAAGGTACCGGAATTCGTGGACGACGGGAAGAGCGGCGGGCTGTGTTCCAGGTGGTGCGCCTATATAATCGGGCCGGAGGTTCGTCGGTTGCCGTTTCGCAGCGACCGGCGGCATACGTGGTGCGACATCGGGGCGCCGGCGCCCGTCGCGCCTCCTCAGTAGGCCCAACGGGGTCTGTCCCCAGGAAGATCCATGGGTAATCCGATGGTCGGCTGGCGCCGCTGGATGCTGCTGTTGGTGGTGGGCCTCAGCGCCTGCAGCCAGCAGCCGTGGAACGATCCCTATCCCGCTTCCCAGGCGGGAAAGAACATTCTCTATCTGGGCTTCCAGGAACGGCCCAAGCACCTGGACCCGGGCCGCGCCTACAGCGCCAACGAATATCAGGTGATCGCTCAGATCTACGAGCCGCCGCTGGAGTACCAGTACCTCAAACGGCCCTACACGCTGGTGCCGCTCGCAGCGGCGAGCATGCCGACCCGCACGTACCTGGATGCCGAAGGGCACCCTCTGCCGACCGACGCGCCGGTGTCGTCCATTGCCTATACGGTCTATCACATCCATATCCGACCCGATATGCATTACCAGCCCCATCCGGCGTTCGCGCGGGGCCCCGACGGCAAGCCTCTGTACCTGCATCTGAAGCCTGATCAGCTGGCGGGCATCCATACCATTGGCGATTTCAAGCATACCGGAACCCGGGAAGTCACAGCGGCCGACTTCGTTTACGAGATCAAACGGCTGGCAGACCCCAAAGTGCAATCGCCTATTTACGGGTTGATGAGCGAGTACATTGTCGGCCTGAAGAAGCTCGCGCAGACACTGCGCAAGGTGCGTCAGTCCCCGGGTGGGCAGGGCTACGTCGACCTGGACAAATACTCGTTGCCCGGCGCGGAAGTGACCGGCCGCTACAGCTACAAGATCACCATTCGGGGCAAGTATCCGCAGTTCCGGTACTGGCTGGCCATGCCCTTCTTTGCGCCCATGCCCCACGAGGCGGTGCACTTCTACAGCCAACCGGGGCTTGCGGACCGCAACATCTCCCTGGACTGGTATCCGGTAGGTTCGGGCCCCTATATGATGACCATCAACAACCCGAATCGTCAGATGGTGCTGGTCCGCAATCCGGATTTCCACGAAGAGCGCTATCCTTCCGTCGGAGAACCCGGCGACGCCAAGGCGGGCCTGCTCGCCGACGCCGGCAAGCGTCTGCCCTTCATACACAAGATCATTTTCAGTCTGGAACCCGAAAGCATCCCCTACTGGAACAAATTCCTGCAGGGCTACTATGACGTGTCCGGAGTGACCAGCGACAGCTTCGATCAGGCGATCCGGATCGGTTCGGGCGGCGAGCTCGCCCTCACTGGTGCTATGCGCAGGAAACACATCAAGATGGAGACGGCCGTGGCGCCCTCCATTTACTATATGGGCTTCAACATGCTCGATCCGGTGGTGGGCGGCTACGGCGAGAGGGCACGTAAGCTCCGTCAGGCCATTTCCATCGCCCTGAACTACGAGGACTACATATCCATCTTTCTCAATGGCCAGGGGGTTGCCGCCCAGGGACCCATTCCCCCGGGGATCTTCGGCTATCAGAAGGGCAGGGAAGGCATCGATCCCTACGTTTACAACTGGACCTCCAACGGGCCGCAACGCAAGGCCATTGCGGTTGCCAAGCGCCTGCTGGCGCAGGCGGGTTACCCGGACGGGCGCGATGCCAAGACCGGCGCTCCGCTGCTGCTGCACCTGGATACCCCGGGAGGCGGGCCGGATGCCAAGGCCCAATACGACTGGCTGCGCAAGCAGTTCAACAAGATCGATATCCAACTCGACATCCGCGATACGGACTACAACCGTTTTCAGGACAAGATGCAACGGGGCACCGAGCAACTGTTCATGTGGGGCTGGAATGCCGACTATCCGGATCCGGAAAATTTCCTGTTCCTGCTGTACGGGCCCAACGGCAAGGTGGAACACAACGGCGAGAATGCGGCCAACTACAACAATCCGCGCTTCAACGCTCTGTTCGACCGCATGAAGAACATGAGCAACGGCCCGAAGCGGATGGCTGTGGTCCACAAGATGTTGGAAATCGTTTGGAAGGATGCGCCCTGGGTATGGGGGTACTATCCGAAGACCATCTCGCTGTACCACAACTGGTATGGCAACGCGAAGCCCAATCTGATGGCCAACAACAACCTCAAGTACAAGCGCATCGATCCGGCGTTGCGGGCCAGGGAACGGGATGCGTGGAACCGGCCCATCTGGTGGCCGCTGGTGCTGGTGGGTCTGTTCGTTGTGGCGTCGATGCTCCCGGCTTCCTACAGCTACTGGCGCCGCACCCACAGGACGGCCCATAGCGGCAACAGTTGAGAGCGCGCCATATGTTTGCCTACATCATCCGCCGTGTGTTGTATGCCATCCCGATCCTGATCGGGGTGAATCTGCTGACGTTCATGTTGTTCTTCGTTGTCAACACGCCGGACGACATGGCCCGCATGCATCTCGGCATGCGACGGGTCACGCCGCAAGCCGTCGAGCTTTGGAAGGAACAGCATGGTTACAACCTGCCGCTGCTCTACAACGCCAAGGACCACGGGCTGGACAAATTCACCCAGACAATCTTTTTTCAGAAATCCGTAACCCTTTTCGCCTTCAAGTTCGGCCGCTCCGACAGCGGTCGGGACATCGGCTACGACATACGCCAGCGCATGTGGCCCAGTCTGGCTATTCAGATTCCGGTGTTCGTGATCGGACTGGCCACTTACGTCACGTTCGCCCTGCTTCTGGCTTTCTTCCGACGAACGTACTTTGACCTTTCCGGCGTCGTGCTGTGTGTGGTGCTGATGTCCATATCAGCGCTGTTCTACGTGATCGCCGGCCAGTACCTGGTGGGCAAGGTGCTGCGCCTTGTGCCCATATCCGGATACAGCCCCGGGGTACATGCCTTCAAGTTCGTATTGCTGCCCATCGCGATCGGCATTGTAGGCGGCATCGGCGGACAGACCCGCTGGTTCCGCACGCTGTTTCTCGAGGAGATGGGCAAGGACTTCGTGCGTACCGCCCGCGCCAAGGGGCTGGCTGAGTACCAGGTCATGTTCCGGCATGTGCTGAAGAACGGCCTGGTTCCCATACTGACGGGCTCCGTGGCGGTGCTGCCTTTGCTGTTCATGGGCAGCCTGATTCTGGAATCGTTCTTCGGGATACCCGGTCTGGGCAGCTATACCATCCATGCCATCCAGCGGCAGGACTTCGCCATCGTGCGGGCCATGGTGTTCCTCGGTTCGGTGATGTACATCATCGGGCTGATACTCACGGATATTTCCTACACCCTGGTGGACCCCCGGATCCGATTGTCCTGACGATGATGAAAGCCATGGCCGACAGGTTCAACGAACGTATGCGGCGCGTCTGCAGGGGAGGCGGCGGTGTTTGAACCTGTTGTCCTGTGGACCGATGCCCTGGTCTATGTGCTGGTGGCAAGCGTCGTCGGTTTCGGTTGGTACGTGTCGCGGCGCGAGCACCTGCGTGAACAATGGGTGCGGGTAGTGCGCAGCAGCCTCGGAGCGGGTGCGCTGGTGGTGCTGCTGGCGTACGTGGTCATCGGGCTTCTGGATTCGGTGCACTTCCGCCCGGCATTGCCCAGCACCGGTCCCAATCAGCCGGTCCAGTACTCGACTCAGGTGCTCAGCCTGCTTGACGTGCTGCTGACGCCTCTGCGCACCGGCGGCGAGCAGACCTACTCGGCGCCCTTCGCCGCCTACTCATATGTCAAGGAGACGGTGCGCCTTCCCGACGGCAAGGAGGAGCGCATCTATCCCCGGCTCAAGCACGGGGGCGCCCAGCTCACCGATCCGAAGACCCAGCGCATACCGGATATCCTGCGGCGCAGCGGCTGGGGCGCGTTGGAGGCCCTGGGCCTGACCGTGCTGGTATTTGCGGGGCTCTCTTTGTTGCTTGCCCGCAGGCACCATGTGTCCGCCCGCGAGATGGCGCTGCGCCTGCTGCGGGGTCGCACCGAGATCCCCTGGCGGGTTGTGATGGCCGTATTGGCGGTCGTCATCCTGCTGGTCATGCTGAGTGTGAATCTGGCGCCCTACTATCACATATTCGGCACGGACAAAGTCGGTGAGGATGTCTATTACCAGACCTTGAAGAGTATCCGCACGGGTCTGGTGATCGGCACGCTCACCACGCTGGTCATGCTGCCGTTCGCCATCATGCTGGGCATTATGGCCGGCTATTTCCGTGGCTGGGTGGACGATGTCATCCAGTATGTCTATACCACCCTGAATTCCATTCCCGGTGTTCTGTTGATCGCCGCGGCCGTGCTCATGCTGCAGGTCTACATGGCCAACCATCCGAACATGTTCGACACCAATACCCAGCGGGCCGACGTGCGGCTCCTGGGGTTGTGCGTGATCCTGGGTATCACAAACTGGACCGGACTGTGCCGGCTGCTGCGGGGCGAGGCGCTGAAACTGGTGGAAGCCGACTATGTGCAGGCGGCGCGCGCTTTCGGGGTGGGGGATTTCAAGATCATGGTGCGCCACATGGTGCCCAACGTGATGCACATCGTGCTGATCTCGGTGGTGCTGGATTTCAGCGGCCTGGTGTTGGCCGAAGCGGTCCTTTCCTATGTGGGGGTCGGCGTGGACCCCACCATGAACAGTTGGGGCAACATGATCAACCGGGCGCGTCTGGAAATGGCCCGCGATCCCATCGTGTGGTGGTCGTTGCTGGCGGCGTTCCTGTTCATGGTGGGCCTTGTATTGGCAGCCAACCTGTTTGCCGACGCGGTGCAGGATGCCTTCGACCCACGATTGCGCGAGCGCTGAACCGAGGTGAGAGACTCCGTGGGAAACCCAACCGTCAGGACATTGCGTCCGGCCGTCGATGCGGCGGCCGGCGACGTACTGCTGAGTCTGCAAGGGCTGCGGACCCAGCTGGGAAGCACAGAGCGGCCGGTTCGAGCGGTGGACGATGTCAGCTTCGATATCCGGCGCGGCGAAACCTTTGCCCTGCTGGGCGAATCGGGCTGCGGCAAATCCATGACTGCGCTATCCATCATGCGCCTGCTGCCCGAGCCCGGCGGGCGCATCGCGGGCGGACATATCATGCTGGACGGACAGGATCTGCTGGCTCTGCCCGAGGTGGCCATGCGGGATGTGCGGGGCGGACGTATCGGCATGATCTTCCAGGAGCCCATGACCTCCCTGAACCCGGTGCTTACCGTGGGCCGCCAGATCGACGAAAGCGTGCGCCGGCACCGGGGCTTGCGAGGTGCTGCCGCACGTCGGCGGGTATTGGAGCTTCTGGAGGCGGTGGGCATTCCCGATCCCGCCATGCGCTACGGCGAGTATCCCCATCAGCTGTCCGGCGGTATGAAGCAGCGGGTGATGATCGCCATCGCGCTGGCCGGTGATCCGGACCTGTTGATCGCCGACGAACCCACCACCGCTCTGGATGTGACCATCCAGGCTGAGGTGCTGGCGCTGCTGGGCCGGTTGCAGCAGCAGATGGGAATGGCGGTTTTGCTCATTACCCACGATCTGGGGGTGGTGGCCCAGATGGCGGATCGGATCGCGGTGATGTATGCGGGCCAGATCGTGGAACTGGCGGACCGCGAAAGCTTCTTCAAGGCGCCTCGCCATCCGTACAGCCGCAAGCTGTTCGAATCCGTACCGGAGATGAGCAAGCGCGACCAACCCCTGCGTGTCATCCCGGGCAACGTCCCTGCTCTGGACCGCGGATTCCGAGGCTGCCGGTTCGCGGCGCGCTGCGATCGGGCCTGGGATACCTGCGAAACGGTTGTGCCCCGTTGGATAGAGACCCACACGGGGCAAGGTGTGCGCTGCCATCTGGCCGAGCCGAAACATGCCGAGCGGGCCGAACGGGAACCCGCACCGTCTGTAGCTCCGTCCGCCGTTCCGCGGCAGAGATCCGGCACCGAAGCGCTGCTGGATGTACAGGATCTCAAGGTTCACTTCCCCATCCAGAAAGGCGTGTTCAAGCGGGTGGTAGGCCATGTCTATGCTGTCGACGGCGTCTCCCTGGCCATCGGGCGCGCGCGAACAGTGGCTCTGGTAGGAGAGTCGGGCTGTGGAAAGACCACGGTAGGCAAGGCCATCCTGCAACTCATCCGGCCCACTGCCGGCAACGTCCGCTTCCGCAATGTGGAGCTTACCCGCCTGCGGGGGCGCGCGCTGCGCAATCAGCGCAGGGATTTTCAGATCATTTTTCAGGACCCGTTCTCCTCCATGAATCCCCGCATGCGCGTCGGTGACATCATCGAGGAGGGCATGCTGGCCCAGAAGGTGATCCGCTCGCCTGCCGAGCGCCGCGCCCGGGTGGAGGAGCTGCTGGGACAGGTGGGTCTGCTGCCGGAGCACCGCGCCCGCTATCCCCACGAGTTCTCCGGGGGGCAGCGCCAGCGGATCTGCATCGCCCGTGCGCTGGCGGTGAATCCAAAGCTGCTGGTCTGTGACGAGCCCACCAGCGCCCTGGATGTGTCGGTGCAGGCCCAGATACTCAACCTGTTGCGCGGCCTGCAAGACGAGTTGGGGCTGGCCTATCTGTTCATCACCCATGATCTGTCGGTGGTGGGGTATCTTGCCGACGAGGTGGCGGTCATGTATCTGGGCCGAATCGTGGAGCACGGTACCGTGCGCCAGGTGTTGGAGCAGCCCCTGCATCCCTACACGAAGGCGTTGCTGTCCGCCGTGCCGGATGTCGAGCCCGATAGCGGGCGTCAGGTGATTCGCCTGCAGGGCGATCTGCCGTCGCCGGCGGCACCGCCCCGGGGCTGCCATTTCCACCCGCGCTGCCCCGACGCCATGGCCGTGTGCCGGGAGCGTTATCCGGGGGTTACCGAGCAGGACGGGCGCGCCGTGCGTTGCTTCCTCTACGGCGACCCCTCAAGCCACTGAGCCGGTGGGGTTAATCCGGTCCTCTCAGATGGTAAAATAGCCGTTTTTCGCCGCGCCGCGGTTGTCAGAATAAAGGAGACCCATGAGCATCCAGTCCTTTCACCCGCCGGTGCGCACCCTGATGGGCCCCGGCCCCTCGGACGTCGACCCTCGCATTCTGGAGGCCATGGCGCGGCCCACCATCGGACATCTGGACCCGATGTTCGTCTCCATGATGGACGAACTCAAGGAACTGATGCGCTACGCCTTCCAAACGGAAAACACTCTCACCATGCCGGTCTCGGCTCCCGGTTCCGCGGGTATGGAGACCTGTTTTGTGAACCTGGTGGAGCCGGGAGACAAGGTGGTGGTGTGCCAGAACGGCGTGTTCGGCGGGCGCATGAAGGAGAACGTGGAGCGCTGCGGCGCCACCGCGGTGATGGTGGAGGACGCCTGGGGCAGCGCCGTAGACCCCGAGAAGGTGGAGGACGCGCTCAAGGCCCATCCGGATGCCAAGATCCTCGCCTTCGTCCATGCGGAGACGTCCACCGGTGCCCAGTCGGACGCCAAGACTTTGTGCGAAGTGGCCCAGCGCCACGACTGCCTGACCATCGTGGATACGGTGACGTCCTTGGGCGGTACCCCTGTACTGGTGGACGAATGGGGCGCGGACGCCGTCTATTCCGGGTCCCAGAAATGTCTTTCCTGCGTACCGGGGCTCTCGCCGGTGACCTTCAGCGAGCGTGCCATGGAGGTGGTCCAGAATCGCCGGACCAAGGTGCAGAGCTGGTTCCTGGACCTCAACCTGGTACTCGGGTACTGGGGTGGTGGCGGCAAGCGGGCCTATCACCACACCGCTCCCATCAACACCTTGTACGCCCTGCACGAAGCCCTGGTGCTGCTGAGCGAAGAGGGCATCGAGAATGCCTGGAGCCGGCACCGCCGCAACCACGAGGCGTTGCGTGCCGGGATTGAGGCCATGGGGTTGGCGTTCGTGGTCCGCCCTGAGGAACGCCTCCCTCAGCTCAATGCGGTGACCATCCCCGAGGGGGTTGACGACGCAGCCGTGCGCGGCCGGCTTCTGGAAGAGTACAGCCTGGAGATCGGCGCCGGGCTGGGCACCATGGCCGGCAAGATCTGGCGGATCGGGCTGATGGGCTACGCCAGCAGCCGACGCAATGTTCTGCTGTGTCTGGGAGCGCTGGATGCGGTGCTGACCGGTATGGGAGCGCCCGTCGAGTCAGGGCAGGCCGTGGCTGCCGCCCGCGCCGCCTATGCGGCCCAGGGAGCCAACTGAGCAACGTAGCCTTCCCGGGGCTGAATCCAGTCCATCTCCATGCCCGGCGCGCCCCGCCCGCAGACAGGTCCAGGGGCGGGCTATGTGGGCGAGTAGATGAGGGGAGCGGCCGGCACTGACCGGGTGGCGTAGGGTCCGACAGTTTCGGGGAGGACGACGCCGGGCGGAACCGCCCCCATCACGTGCCGTTTCGTTCAGCTGTTGTCAGCCTGGCGGGTGACGTCCACGAACACCTTCAGCTCCTGACCGGGCTGCAGGTACTCATGCTTGTGCAGATCGTTCCAACGGCGCAGCTCGTTCACGCTGACCCGAAAGCGTTGGGAAATGGCGGACAGGGAATCGCCGCGGTGGACCGTATAGCGCACGGCCTGGACCACCGGCGCCGGCAGATTGTCGCCAGCCGCGCTTGCCGAGCGTTCCAAGTGGCTGATGCCGGACTGGGGCCACAACACCAGCTTTTGTCCGATGTGCAGGGCATCGCGCTTGGCCAGGCCGTTCCAGGCCGCCAGTTGGCCGACATCCACCTTGTAGCGATGGGCAATGACCCACAGGCTGTCGCCCCTGCGAACCGTGTAGTGGAGCCTATGGCCGCCTGAGGGCTTCGCCGATGCGGTAGCGCGGGCGGTGTGCCGACTCTGATGATCGCCTGCGGCGGGCCGCACTACCAGCTTCTGGCCGATATGCAGAGCGTCCCGCTTGGCGAGGCCGTTCCATTCCGCGAGCTGATGAACGCCGACGTGGTAGTGTTGAGCGATGACCCATAGGCTGTCGCCCTTGCGAACCGTGTAGTGAACCTTGTGGTTGCCGAGTCGCGCCGGTTCGGCGGCGCGGGCGGACCGCGTGTAATAGCCGCCGGAACGCACCCATAGCACCAGCTTCTGGCCGATGTGCAGGGCGTCCCGAGTGGCCATGCCGTTCCAGCGTGCCAGCTCGCGAACGCCGACGTGATAGCGGCGCGCGATGACCCATAGATTGTCACCGCTGCGCACTGTGTAGCGCACCCGGCGTCCGTCGCGCAGCCGGGCCTGGGCATGCAGCTGGCGCTCGATCTCGCTGAACGCGTACTTGTCCAACTGGCGGCTGGCGACCGGGATGAGCAGGTGGTGGCCGGCACGAATCAGGTTGCCGTGCAGCTTGTTGACCTTGCGCAGCAAGGCAGTGGTGGTGTGATAGCGGTCGGCGATGCCGCCCAGCGTCTCGCCCGGGCGCACCATGTGGCGCTGCCACCGCATGCGGTCGTCCTTGGGCACCTTTGCCAGCTTTTCCTCGAAGCGATCGGCAGCGTCGATGGGCAGCACGAGCCGATGGGGGCCGTTGGGATCGGTGGCCCAGCGATTGAATCCGGGGTTCAGATGATAGAGCTCCTTCAGGGAGATGCCGGCGAGTTTCGCGGCCAGGCCCAGGTCGATCTGACCGCCGGTGTTCACCGTGGTGAGATAGGGGGCGTCGTTGATCTGCTCCAGCTCCACCCCATATTTCTGCGGCTTCTGCACGACCTCGCGCAACGCCAGCAACTTGGGCACATAGTTGCGCGTTTCCTTGGGCAGATCCAGATGCCAGAAGTCGGTGGGACGTCCCCGACGCTCGTTGTAGCGGATGGCGTTTAGGACAGTGCCTTCCCCCGAATTGTAGGCGGCCAGCGCCAACAGCCAGTCGTTATTGCAGTCGTCGTGCAACTGTTGGAGGTAGTCCAGGGCGGCCTTGGTCGACTGAATCACGTCGCGGCGGCCGTCGTACCACCAGTCCTGCTTCAGGCCGAAGCGCCGTCCGGTGGAGGGAATGAACTGCCATAGGCCGGCGGCCCGCACGTGGGAATAGGCGAACGGGCGGAACGCGCTCTCGACCACCGGCAGCAGGGCGATCTCGGTGGGCATGTGCCTCTTCTGCACCTGCTTGAGAATGTAGTGCAGGTACGGGCGCGCACGTTCGAATACCCGGTCCAGGTACTTCTGGTGATGGGCATACCACCTGAGTTGCGCATCGATGCGCGGGTGGTCGGTGGTATCGAGTCGGAAGCCGGCCCGCATGGCAACCCACAAGTTCTCGTCCTGATCCGTGCTCTGGCCGTTATCGGCCGATGCGGCGGTCGTCGTCTGGTCAGCGCCGGTGTCTTGGGCCTGGGGCGCGGAATCGTTCGCCGCCGCGGCGACGGGTGCGGGGTTCGCGGCGGGCGTGGCGGTTCCCGTTACGGTGGCTTCGGGCTCGGACGGTTGAGCGACCGGTGGAGGTGGCGTCGTGCTGGCGGACGGCGCCGAGACCGGATGCAACGGTCCCTGTCTCCAAGGGGAATCGGCGCACCCGTTCAGGAGCAATGCGATGCCGGCCAGTATCAACAGGTCGCGCAGTGGCATCGCTCTACAGTAAATTCTGCGGACTGCGAGACGAAGAGAAGGGCGGTGTGCAATGCCCGCGCTGCATGCCCGTGGAGCACGGGACGGGGCACGTGTAGGCCGAGAAAGGGTCTTGTGCGCAGGCATCGTTGAGTATCATCCGTATTATGCTGACAGTCGGCAGGGCGCGGGTCAACCTTTAATGCTTGTTGGGCGTCGGCACGTTATGGCCAAGTGAGGTATCATCATCCGCTTATGGACTCGGTACGCAGGCCTACGCTCCCGGATTCGCTGCCCCGCCGCCTGCGGGAATGGTATTCCCAGCCCCTGGGACGTCTGCTGGGCATCGCCGAAGCACAGGCAATCGATGAATTTCTGCCCACCCTGTTCGGTTACCACCTGCTGGTGGTCGATCCGCCCTGGGAGGACGATGTGCTTTGTGGAAGCCGGATTCCGCATCATGTGTTCATGCGCCGCGACGCCGGTGCCCAGGCCGGTCTGTATGGCGCGGCGGATGCGCTGCCCCTGGCGACCGACAGTCTGGACATGCTGGTATTGCCCCATACGCTGGAATTGACGGACGATCCCCATCAGGTGCTTCGCGAGGCTGAACGCTGTCTGATTCCGGAAGGTCATGTGATTGTTATCGGCTTCAATCCGTTCAGCTGTTGGGGTGTGCGGCGGTTTTTGATCGGTTGGCGCGGACAGTTGCCCTGGAGTTCCCGTTTCATAAGTGTGACGCGCATCAAAGATTGGCTTGCGCTGCTTGGCTTCGACACCCTTTCGGTACGCCGCGTGTTCTACCGCCCCCCCTTGAAGCGCCATGGTGCCCTGCAGAAGTTGGCTTTTCTGGACAGTCTCGGGCGCCGAGGCTGGTTGCCCGGCGCGGCGGGATATCTGCTGTTGGCCCGCAAGCGTGTGGCGGGTATGACGCCGTTGCGGCCGCGCTGGCGGCCGCGTCGCCGTTTCGTGGCCGCCGGCATCGCGGGACCCACCCATCGGGGGTATGGGCGCGGTGGATAAGGTGGAAGCGTTCACGGACGGGGCTTGCCGCGGAAACCCTGGTCCCGGAGGGTGGGGGGTGTTGCTGCGCTATGGAAACCATGAGCGCACCTTGCACGGTGGCGAGCCGATGACCACCAACAACCGCATGGAGTTGACCGCTGCCATACGCGCGCTGGAGGCGCTGAAGCGGCCCTGCCAGGTGACGCTCACCACCGATTCGCAGTATGTGCGCAAGGGCATCACCGAGTGGATCGCGGACTGGAAACGTCGTGGCTGGAAGACATCGGCCCGCAAGCCGGTGAAGAACGCAGATCTTTGGCAGCGCCTGGAGGCGGCCGCAGGTCCCCATCAGGTGGAATGGCACTGGGTGCGGGGGCACACGGGACATCCTGAAAACGAGCGTGCCGATCAACTGGCGAACCGCGGTATCGACGAACTGGGCGACTGACGGGCGGTGCGCGGGCGTTCCGCGCGGGCCTGCGACCTAAGAGGAATCACGACGTGCGTCAAATCGTGCTGGACACGGAAACGACGGGTCTCGAGCCGTCCCAGGGTCACCGCATCATCGAAATCGGCTGCGTGGAGCTTTCCAATCGCCGGCTGACGGGCAACACCTACCATCAGTACCTGCAGCCCGATCGGGAGATCGATCCGGGTGCCGTGGAAGTGCACGGTATCACAAACGAATCGCTTGCCGACAAGCCGCGCTTTCGGGACGTGGTAGGCGATTTCCTGGCGTTCGTGGATGGCGCCGAGCTGATCATCCACAACGCACCCTTCGACGTGGCGTTTCTCAACAGCGAGCTCGCGATGCTGGGCGAGGAGCGCGGCCAGGTGGCCGACCATTGCACCGTGCTGGACACGTTGGCCCTGGCCCGCCAGCTGCACCCCGGCCAACGCAACAGTCTGGATGCGCTTTGCAAGCGCTACGCCATCGACAACAGTCACCGGGACCTGCACGGCGCGTTGCTGGACGCGGAGATTCTGGCGGATGTGTATCTGGCCATGACCGGGGGCCAGGTCACACTGTCCCTGGACGGCAGCGGCGATGCGGACCGGACCGGCGTCAGCACCATCCGGCCACTGGCTCCAGGTCGGGCGCCACTGCCGGTGATCCGCGCCGATGCCGAGGAACTGGCCGCCCACGCCAGCCGGCTGGAGGCCATTGCCGCGGTCAGCGGGTCCTGTGTCTGGACAACGCTGGAGTCGTCGGAGGGCGGAGATGAACCGGGCTAGCCGGCCGCGCCTGGCCTGCCGGGTTGATCGCCACAGTTGCGGGTTATCGGCGCGGGTGACCGACAGTGCCGTAGCCGGGCTTGCACGGCGCAGCCCAAGTGGCGTGGTGACGGAGCGGAGCCTTTGTTCTAATGAGCCAGTGGGGTCGCCGTTGAGGTGAAGGTGCCGGCGTTGATCCACAGGTGCACGGCAATACTGGCGGCGTAGCCGGCGAGGACCGCCGGGGTCCATTTTAGGTGGCTGAAGAAGGTGTACTTGCCGCGGGCCTGGCCCATCAGGGCCACGCCGGCGGCCGAGCCGATGGACAGCAGGCTGCCGCCGACGCCGGCCGTCAGTGTCACCAGCAGCCATTGGCCCACCGACATGTCGGGCTGCATGGTCAGTACCGCGAACATCACCGGTATGTTGTCCACCACGGACGACAGCAACCCGACCATGATGTTGGCGTAGGTAGCGCCGATGTGCACGTACATGGCTTCGGAAACCAGGGTCAGGTAACCCAGAAAGCCGAGCCCGCCCACGCACAGCACGACGCCGTAGAAGAACAGCAGGGTGTCCCATTCCGACTGCGCAAGGCGACGGAACACGTCGAAACGTTCCTCGTCGCCCGCAATGGGCACCATGTCCCCGGCCTGACCGTAGTCGTCCCGGTCCGACGGGGACGGTTTGTGGGTGACCTTCAGGTAGTAGCCGTAGAACTGCAGATAAGCCAAGCCGGTCATCATGCCCAGCACCGGCGGCAGGCCCAGGAAATTGTGGAAGGCCACCGCTGTCGCCACGGTGCACGCAAACAGAAATATGATCATGGCTCCGCCGCGGCGTAGCCGCACAGGCTTGCCGCCGGTGTCCGGCATTCCCTTCGGGACCGCGAAGTGCATCAATGCCGCAGGCACCACGTAGTTGACCAGCGCCGGCACGAACAGGGTGAAGAATGTCCAGAACTGGACAAAGCCTTTCTGCCACACCATCAGGGTGGTGATGTCGCCGAACGGACTGAAGGCGCCGCCGGCGTTGGCGGCAACCACGATGTTCACGCAGCCCAGGCTGACGAAGCGGGGGCTGTCTTTGCCCACTGCCAGCACCACGGCGGCCAGCACCAGGGCGGTGGTGAGATTGTCAAGAAAAGGTGAAAGAAAAAAGGCCAAGGCCCCGGTCAGCCAGAACAATGGCCGGTAGCCGAAGCCCATACGCACCAATTTGGAGCGTAATGTCTCGAAAACCAGGCGCTCGCCCATGGCATTTACATATGTCATGGCCGCGAGAAGGAACAGAAAGAGTTCTGAGAACTCTAACAGGTTGTGTCGCAGGGCGTCCTCCACCAGCGCCGACGATCCGTGCTGGTGGTAGACG
>CAZNBB010000057.1:0-22630 GCA_964571225.1 uncultured Gammaproteobacteria bacterium | reverse complement strand
TTCCAGGTCAAGTCGGGAAACGAGTTGACGCTCAATGTCGACAAGCCCCAACTTTCGTCGGAGTTCAGCGCGTTCGAGCCCAGCCAGGTACAGAGTGGCCCCAAGACCGAAGAGGGTAATGAACCCGGGGTCGAGGAGCACGACAACCCGGACGGGACTTCCATGGGCAACGAGCCGGGTTCTGAGTGAACCAGTTGATCTGCTCTAGATGCCACCCGCGCGTTAACAACGCGCGGGTGTTTACGTTGCGGTGCGCAAAGGGAACCTGTCCGAGTCATCTCGGCGCAGCGAAGCGGCGGGTTCGCGCTCGGAGTTCCGGCCCTTCGAAGAGGACCGTGGCTGCTATCGGACGAGCGAGGATCGCAAACTCGGACCGACGCTCCCGCGCCGCACTTACGTTCATTGGGTGGGGAGTAGCGAGATGGCGGCGCGGATAGGCTCTTTGCATGCACAAGCCTTGAACTGCGAAACCATGGAAACCTCTTGGAAAGACAGCATCTATCGGCAACGTGAAGAGCTGGCGCGGATGCTCAAGGAGCCGCTCGCACAGCTGGGCACGCAATGCGGACAGGTGTGGGGCGATCGACAGCGGCTGAATGACGTGCTTTTGAATGGCTTTTCAAGCATACCGTATTGCACGT
This sequence comes from uncultured Gammaproteobacteria bacterium, assembly GCA_964571225.1. Classification (GTDB taxonomy): domain Bacteria; phylum Pseudomonadota; class Gammaproteobacteria; order DATFLG01; family DATFLG01; genus DATFML01. Next base: position 21,989 of record CAZNBB010000057.1, on the reverse strand, counting down.
ATCTGTATGTCCTCGGCAACGAAGGCGTACAGGTCAGCGACACCATCAGCACCGCGGGGCTCATGCCGGGGGACTACTACCGGAATCACGCGGAGCACTGCTACATGAAGGAGGCGATGCCGACGTGGGGTTTCCTGTTGTCAGACGCCTACGTCAGCAGTGTGGGCGCACACCGGCCGTCGCTGACCGCGCTGCAAGTCGTTGCGTCGGCCGCTGAGACTCCGGGGCATCTCGGTGCGGACTTCGACCTGCGCACTCTTCCGGTGACTGCCGCACTCTACCAGGAACCTCGATACTGGCGACAAGTGAAGGGCGACCCCGCCATCCGTAGCACGCTGTTTCAGCAGACCCGGACCGAGAGCCCGATGGACCGCAGTATGTCGCAGGCGCTGTCCATTCTCGAGGAATTGCTCACCGAGCGCGGCATCTTTCAGTGCCAGATCCACTTCTCGAGCAGTCAGGCCACGATCTGGACTACCGATGATCCGCTGCGTTATCGCATTCTCGACCATGAGGTGCTCAATGATCCGGACATCTGTTTGCTCTATCCGCCGCGGCCCTATCCCGCGGACGCGGCGATACCGAGGCCCGACATCGGCCGAATTCTGAACGCCATGCGGGCATTGCGCGTGGTCGATACGACCATCTATCTGCGTACGGCATCGATTAATGTCTTCAACGGAATGGTGAGCCTGACCTTTTCCTGCGACGGATCGCACTACATGCCATATGACGAGTTCCTAGCGAAAGGTGCCAGCTTCTGGTCCGGACCAAGCGGCACTGGGAATTGTTGAGCACCAGGGTCCGCTGCTTCTCCGGCGAGAGCAAAGCACCAAAGCCGAATCGATTGGAAAAGCCTACAGGGTCATCGTCGACAAGGAATATGGAGTCTGGACCGCGAAGAGTTACAGGCGTGACGAACAACGTCTCCCCAGCGCCACCATCACGTTTGCGCGATGATTGACCTGCGAGAGACCCTTTCCCCAGCAAAAAATACTTCTGGCTAATTAGTGCGAAGAGCGTATGTTGTCTATACCTGACTACATCCGTCAGACATTGAACATACGCTTCCCCCCGGAACGGCGGGAGTGCGCAGCACCCAGGGAGGGTGACCCATGAACACCACACATATCATCAGCACCACAGACCCGATCAGCGGCTTCGACATCACAGAGCTGAAGCAGCACCCTCATGTCGTCGAAGGCGACAACATCAACGACCTCACCATTTACTTCCAAAACAAGGCCACGCGCCAGAGCTACCTCGACATACAAGTGGAACTCCCAGAGCGGGATTTCAGGACGACGCTTAGCAACCCGACGGACGACTACTCGTGTTGAGGATTGATTGGTCGGCTGCCCGCCAGGGAAGTGCGAAACACGAGGCGGGTAGTCGCCGGTAGGCGTAGGGCGCGGGCGTGTCGCCGGTTAGGCGACATGCAAACGCATCCTACACGCCGGTTAGCCGTTGTGGGTGTCCAGGTGCAGAGCTGGCTGACGAGCCAGTGCTAAGCGGGGACGGACGCGGCGCGGCTGAGGCTCGATGGCTGTTGCGTTGGCGAGTCGACTTTGGCGACATTGTGTCTCCTTCTCTCAGGCTTCGATTGTTCGCGTCTTAATACCCGGCTTAGTGTGGGCTGGATGCATCAGGCCGGGCAGCGTCTGTTGTCGGTCTGCCTGCAGACATCACCAACGGCGTGGCCGACCGTCGCGAATGGGTCGCGAGCGGTCTCTGGAGCTGGTGCCTGCTCGTCCTAGACCAATCCGCCCAGCGGGGGCGTGATCGGGCGAAGACCGACGGTGTGGGCGGCTTGACCGGCAACCGCCGCGAGGGTATGTTGAAAGTACTGCGGGTGTTACCTCGTGGTGTTACATCAGTCGAGAAGACGGATTATTTGGCTCCGCATTTCAACGTCTTAAGCGGCGCGGAGTCGAATCCCACCCTCTCCGCCATTCGCTCGACGGAATTCAAAAGATAACAGCCAGTTGAAGGCTCTTATCGGTTCTTAACTTATCCCTCCAGGTTGCCATCCTGTCTGATGTCCGTGATGTGATAACGGCCGTTTGCCGTTTTGAGTCATCGTGTCCGCAAGCCAATCGCGCTCAACGGGAACGCACGCGGCAATCCCGTGATCGACCCGTGTGTCGGGAATCTACGACGCTTCCCCGGCGTTGGCCGCCGAGAGCGCCGGATTGAAGGGGCGCAACTCGCGTTCCTGCTCCTTGTGATGCGCTTCAGGCGCCGCGGGCACTCGCCGGAGGGGTACTACGTGCATGCGACGCCGTAGGGGAAGTGTGCCGCCGGGGAAGTGGGAGCTGGACCCGGATGAAGGATTGGGATTTGGTGCTTTTCACCGGCACGGGTGGCGGTGGGGGCATGGGTTTGGCGTGGCTGGCGAGCGGCGACTGGGCCCGCAAGGGCAACTGTTCGTAGACGTAGAGAAGGCCTGCTGCGGCGCCTCCGATCAACACGCCAATACTCAGACCTTTGAACAGCAGGGTAACCGGAGTCCAACGGCTGCGGCGTTCCGAGTGGAACAGGGTGCGTTTGTCCGTCGCATAGTCCTTCATGGTCACAAGTTCCCTTCTTGGCTGCTAAATGTTCTGCGGGCAAGGGACGCGACCCCGACCCCCGGGTGCTGCGGGCATTTGCGGACGACGACCTGAAACCGGCCATGAGGCAGACCCGCCGTGCCGGCACTCAGGGAATCCTCCCGGTCCGGGCGCGGGCCGGTCCTGTTCCGTGCTCAGCGACGTTCTTCGAGCGGGCGGGGTCGGTCCCCCAGTGGCAGGGCCAGATAGTTCCAATTCGCCGAGTGCGTGTACATGGACTGTAGACAGCACAGCGTCGGACAGTTCCGGAACTCGGGAATTCTTGCCGGGCGGGCCGCTGTCGCGCCCGGGCAGTGCCGACATGGTGCAACCCCCCGCGGGGGGTGGTGGGTCCCCTGGAGGTTTGTATAGACTGACGTAGCAGCGGGCGGGAGGGGAGTGCTGCGCGCTGCGGTAAGTCTACGATCCGGACGAAAGGTGAAGTTTGCGACTGGCGCCCCGGGCCTGGACAAGAACACTAATAAGACTGGTGGGGAACAATCCATGGAGCCGATCCTGCACTTCAAGTCTCTGACCGACTTGCGAGACATCATTGCCGAACTGGAAGGGTACGTGGCGCGTCCGGTGGCCCGCGGAAGGCATCCGACGCTCTACGAAGAAGTAGGAGACGGAAGGTACCGGACGGTGATGGGCATCCGGATTTGCGACTACAGGTTTTCGCAGGATGAACAATGGGTGCTGCCGGACGACCAGATGGGCTTGTCATTTTCGTCCACCTGGAAGAACCTTAAGAGCGTCTACAAGTTGATGTCCAGAGCCAGGGGTGCCCGGGTCGATGTGTACTGGGTGCTGCAAGGCGCCGACCTGCCGAGCGATATGGCTTTCGTCGAAGATCGACAAAGAGCGGGGCACTATTTTCTCACGGTAACGAAGACCATGAAGGTCAGCAAGTTGGTGGAAAATCTGAGATGGGTGGCGGATAGGATGTCGACAATTCGGGATGCGGGTTGCGCTCTATGATTGAATTTAAAAGATATCCGCATGTGAGGGACCTGATGCTGCATTATGCGAAGCAATTGGGCGCGCAAGACGTCGAGCGCATATTGGACGCCGGGGTCGACACCAGTGCCGATGCAGAACGCCTGTCGAAATTCGTCTGGACCATGGCGGACCAGATGGCCGTCGACAGTCGGGCCAACACACCGGTCATGGGGCGTGTCGACAACAGTGACATGCTTCCCGACGTGGATTACGAGGTCGCCCTGTACCTGAGCAAACGGGGTTACGGCGACATCTGGGACCGGGTGTGCGACGAGTCCTAGCAGGGCGGTTCGGTCGCATCTCCGGAACGAGGCGTCGCGCGCCCGGCTGACATTGACGTTGGCGGTGTTCGGGCGGACTATGGCGCCAGGAGGACGGCGTTATGGATGGGCCCGGACGCGGGAGGGCGACGGGGTTGCTGCACAGGCTGGCCGCAGGGCTGCGCATCGAGCCGCGGGAAGCGGGGCCGGTGCTGCTGGCGTTCGTCTACTTCTTCTGCCTGCTGTGCGCCTACTACATTCTGCGCCCTATCCGTGACGAGATGGGCATCCAGGGGGGCGTGGCCAATCTGCAGTGGGTATTCACCGCCACTTTTCTCGCCATGCTGCTGGCCGTGCCCGTATTCGGGTGGGCGGTGGCCCGCTTTCCGCGCCATCGCCTGGTGCCTCTCGTCTACTATTTCTTCATCGCCAATCTGCTGGTGTTTTTCGCCCTGTTCAAGGTGCAGGGGGAAGGCCCCTGGCTTGCACGGGCCTTCTTCGTGTGGGTGAGCGTTTTCAACCTGTTCGTGGTGTCGGTGTTCTGGAGCTTCATGACAGACCTGTTCACCAACGCCCAGGCACGGCGCCTGTTCGGGTTGATCGCCGCCGGCGGAAGTTTCGGCGCCATCGTCGGCCCGGGGCTTACGGCGGTCCTCGCCGAGCGCATCGGGCCCGCCAACCTGCTGCCGATTTCGGTGGCTCTTCTGTTCGTCGCGGTGCTCTGCGTGCACGCGCTGGTGTACGTCGACCGGCGCGGCTCCGTTGACGGCGGAGGGCTCTCGGAAGTCGGGCACGATGCGCCCATCCAAGGTAGCGTGTTCGGCGGTGCGGTGCGTGTGCTGCGCTCGCCGTATCTGCTGGGCATCGGCGCCTTCACGGTGCTCTATACGGTATTGTCGACCTTCCTGTACTTCGAGCAGGCCCACATCGTATCCCGGGCATTCACCGAGCCAGGCCAGCGCACCACCCTGTTCGCATCCATCGATCTGGCGGTCAACGTCCTTACGGTACTGACCCAGCTGTTCGTGGTCGCCAGGCTGGTGGGACGCTTCGGTCTGGCGACTGCCCTGGCGCTGGTCCCGCTGGGTGTGGCTGCCGGCTTTGCCGTCCTCGGTCTGTACCCCACACTCGGGGTGCTGGTGGTGTTCCAGGTGATCCGGCGGGCGGGTAACTATGCACTGACCCGCCCGGCGCGTGAGATGCTCTATACCGTCGTGCCGCGGGAGGACAAGTACAAATCCAAGAACTTCAACGACACGGTGGTCTACCGTGGCGGCGACGCTCTGAGCGGCTGGGCCTTTGCCTTGCTCAAGACCGCCGGGCTGAGCCTGGCGGCCCTGGCCTGGCTGGCGGTGCCGCTGGCGCTGTTGTGGGCGGCGCTGGGGGTCGCGTTGGCCCGCCACCAGGAAGTGCTGCGCCGCCGCGGCCCATCGGCGGTCGTCGCAGCGCGTGCCGCACGTTGCGAGGTCCGTCCCTGAAAGGAGGTCAACATGACCAGCGAGAAGGAAATGCTGCAGAGGCTTCGGTCTCTGGCACTGTCGCGACGGGATCTGCTACGCGCCGCTGCGGCCGCCGCCCTGACGGCACTGCTGCCGGCCTCCGGGCGGGCGGCGGCGGCCCCTATGCGCATGCGCACCGTTCCAACCACGGGCGAGCCGATCCCCGTGATGGGATTGGGTACTTCGGATGCTTTTGAGACTGGGGCCGACCCCGCGTCGGCCCCGCTGCGAGAGGTTCTGGCCCGGTTCTACGCGCTCGGTGGACGGTTGATCGATACCTCGCCCACCTACGGCAACGCCGAGGCGGTGGTGGGTCGCTTGGCGGCGGAACTGGAGCTGACCGACCGGCTGTTTCTGGCCACCAAGGTGCATGAAGTGGGGCGCCAGGCGGGCATCGACCAGATGGAGGCCTCCCGGCGACGGCTGGGGCGGCGCCGGTTGGACCTGATCCAGGTGCACAACCTGGTTGACGTGGATACCCAGTTGGCGACGCTGCGGCGTTGGAAGGAGCAAGGCCTGGTGCGCTACGTCGGCATTACCCATTACCGGGTGGCGGCGTTCGACGCCCTTGAGCGGCTGATGCGTACCGTGCCCCTGGATTTCGTGCAGTTCAACTATTCGGTGGCCACGCCCGATGCCGAGCAGCACCTGCTGCCTCTGGCCCGTGAGCGGGGCATTGCCGTACTGGTCAACCGGGCCTTCGAGGACGGCTACCTGTTCCGCGTCACCCGCGGGCGGACGCTGCCGCCCTGGGCGGCGGACTTCGACAGTACCAGCTGGGCCCAGTTCTTCCTGAAATACGTACTGGCCAATGAAGCGGTGACCTGCGTCATTCCCGCCACCAGCAAGCCCGGACACCTGGTGGACAACATGGGGGCGGGCGTCGGCCGGCTGCCAGACGCCGCCACATGCGCCCGCATGCGCGCGTTCATCCAGAGTGTCTGATAGAGGGGTCAGTGCACTCGAAGACAAGCTTTCATCCGAACATCAGAGGCAGCGATGAAGAAACTGAAGAATGAAGCGGAGTTGGTCAAGGCCGCCATAGTGGCGGGCGTGGAGTATGCGGAAAAGCGGGGCGCAGCCGTGTTCGAGCCGACGGATTCCGCGGCCGACAAGATCATGTATATCTATCGGCTGCTGGTACACGACAAGATCATTCAGCCGCTGCCCGAAAACCAGGTGTCCCAGCAGTCCATGCGGCACAAGCTTGCGCTTTGGTACGCCAAACAGCTGCCGAAAGGCCATCCGCTTCTCTAGAGGGCCTGTTGACACTATAGGGATCATCGCTGTTGGGGTTTCTCAGCCCCGACCCGAAGGACCGAGCTCTATAGCGTCACCAGGTCCTGGCAGTTACCAAAGTCCGGATACGATCGATCGCAGCGTCGTGCCTCGACCCGTCGTATCCGGCGCGCGGATGTCTTACCTCGAGCGATGAGCGACCGCCCGTCTTGCTGTGCGGCTGCGTCGGCGGCTGAACAGCATCAGGGCCAGCAGCAGCCATGTCGGGCCGACCGCGCCGCCTCCGCCTCCGCTGCTCGTGCTGCTCCCCGATGTGCTGCCCGCTGCGGACAAGGGCAGGGGTTGGCACACCGGTGTCCCGGACAGCGGCGCATGGCAGGCCATCCAGGCCGCCACGTTGGTTTCCAATGGCATGGTGTCACCGCCCTTGAGGCCCACCAGTTGGTGGCATTCGTTGGTGCTGAGGGTACTGGCACAGGGCAGGGAGAACTGGGTGTAGTCGGCGCTCGCGCCCATGTATGAGCTGCGGCGAACCTGCGCGGTGTCGACCGCATTGGTGTCGGCGCTGCCGTACAGGTCGAGCACCGGTGGGGTGGCGGTCCATTTCGGCAGGGTGATGCCGATGTCCAGCGGATCGACGCCGCTGGTGGCGTACATGCCGATCCCCACGTAGCCGACGACCGGCACCATTACGCCGGTGGGCAGCCCGCCGTACGCCATGAAGGCGCTGGTCATGCGCGAGCCCATGCTGAAGCCGAGTACGACGATGCTCTTGACGCTCGATCGGTTGGTGTGGAGCCAATCGATGGCGGCGCGCACCCGGGCATAGGTCTCCGGGAACACGTAGTTCGCGTTGTTGACATCGCTGATGTAGTCGCTGAAGGCGGTTCCTGCGGCCGGCACCGGCTCATCCAGGGAAAAGGTGGTGTAGCCGGCATCGTTGAGACTGATGCGCAGCTCGTGCACCACCGGTCCATCGGACGTGCTCCCCCGGCCGTGCAGCAGCACCACCGCTACTGCGGGCGCGCCGGTGCCGTCCCGCAACAGCCCGTTGAAGCTATTCGATCCTCCGTAGGGTATCGAGCTGAGGGCAACGGTCTGGTCGGTGGCGGCCGACGCCACGGGCGGCGCGATCAGCATTCCAAATGCGATAGCGGCGCTCAGGGAAAGGCATGCGAAAATCCGGGTCACGTGGGTGTGCACGGACGAATCCTCCATTCAATCATATCGTTATAGTTTTCTTGCCCCGGATGCCGTTGCCGGCCGATAGTCCGGGCGGTGCCGCCTGGGCAGGTCCCCGGCAGCGGGACGCGGGAAGAATAGGTAGTTCTTCACGCAAAGTCCACGCATTGCTCACCAACGGCACACGGAGGCCAGTCGAACCTGTCCCGGGCCTTCGCCGTCGTCGACCGCAGCTGACACCCGCAAGACATGGAGGGTGGCGAGCTTGAAGGACATCCGGAGCTCGGCTACGGCAAGGGAGAAATCCGTCCCGGACCACCGGCTTTACGCGGTCAGAAGGCGTTCAGTGCGCGTTGGTGTGGTGTGCATCGCGTGGCCTTGACCTGGGTCATGGCGTTGCCCGAGTCTGAGCGGCTAGTCTTCCGTATCGGTTTACCAAGCCCGGCGGTGGATGCGGCGTCAACTGAGTCGGACGGTGGTCCGTGAGCGCATGGGGTCCGTCACACCGGTTCCGGCGGTGCCAACAGCGTCCTTCGAATTGCATCCGCAATAACCCGCTCCGATAGCGAGGCGTTTCCCGGAACCGGCTGCGACGTCCCCGGAGCACCCTGTAATCCGCGCTATCCCAACCGGTGCGCTTTGGCTACCCCGCGTCGAGGCACCCACGGATCCCCCGACCGGCGGGTTCTGTCCGGTTCCCCCATGTGGCGGGCATCTAGGAACGTCGAAATGACTGTGGACGAACTGTTGAGCTCAAGCTCGCTTGCAGAGCAGATCATGCGCCATGGCATGGCGCTCACGGGGGCCGAGGGTGCCTGCATGGCCACCTACGACATCGGCACCGGACGGTTCGAAAAGCCCGCCTCCGTGGATGTCCCGCAAGAGTTGGTGGGTGATCTCGGCTTCAATCGGGGCGGGGCAGCCGATGCGGCCCTTCGCGGGCAAATTTCGTTGCACGGCGATTTCCCGGACACTCACAGTCCGCTGAGCGACCGCGCCCGGCGCGCGGGGGTGCGTTCGTTCGTGTGTCTGCCGTTGACGAGGCTCGGCCGCCCGCTGGGTGTGGTGTGCTTCTACCGCTATCGCCGCGATCCTTTCCGCCCCGATGATATCGAACGACTGGACAGCTTCGCGGGACTGGCGGCGCAACTGCTGGAAGGTGCCGGCCACGAAAACGTGGGGGTGGACGACGGGCTGACCGACGTTCTGACCGGGCTGGCCAGTCGGGATGCGTTCGAGCGGCGTCTGGATGAAAAATGGCGGTGTGCCCGCGCCGGCCGGCAGGACCTTGCGCTCGTGCTGGTGGATATGGACAACTTCCAGTCCCTTGCGGACAGCTATGGAAACCGCTTCGTAGACGAAGCGCTGGTTGAAGTGGGACGGCGACTTCGGCAGGTGTGCCGGCAGGGGGATTACCCTGCCCGTTGGGGTGACCATGCCTTCGCCGTGCTGATGCCGGATAGGGGCGCCGATGCCGCGATGGTGCTGGCGCGGCAACTGCGGGACGCGGTCGCGGATTGGCCGTTTGTGCCTTCCGGCAGTGCCGCCATGAGACTCACCGCCAGCGTCGGCGTGGCGACCTACCCCGCGTGCGCGAGCCGCAAGCGGGAATTGGTGGAGAGGGCTCGACGGGCGGTCCACGCCGCCAAACGGGCCGGACGCAACCGCGAAGTGCTTTACAGCGATACATTCATCGCGAAGTTCGAGCGCAATCCGACGCGACTTGTCGCGTTGCTGAATGAAAGCCTGGACCACGTGCCGGCGGTTATCGACATCCTGGCCGCAAAGGTCCCGGACCTTCGAGACCACTGCGCCCAGGTGGAGCGACTGGCGGTCAGGCTGGGCGAGCGCCTCGGACTTGACGGAGAAATGCTGGGGACGCTGCGATGGGCGGCACGACTGCATGACGTGGGCATCATCTATGTTCCGGATGAAATCCTCGCCAAGCCGGCCCTGTTCACCGACGAGACTGAGTGGGCCGCGATCCGCCATCACGCCGCGGCGGGGGCGGCATTGCTGGCCCAGGTTCCTGCGCTGGCGAATCTTGCGCCCATTGTTCGCCATCACCACGAAGATGTCGACGGCGGCGGCTACCCTGACGGCTTGAAGGGCGAGGCCATTCCCTACCTCGCCCGCGCGCTGTCCGTGGCGGATGCATTCGTGACTGCAACGGCCGACGGTCCCGGCCAGCGCGGGCTGGAGGCGAAGGACGCCCTTTGGAGCCTGCGGAGCAAGGCAGGCACCAAGTTCGACGCGCGCATGGTGGCGGCGCTGTGCGATCTGTATGCGGATGGGCAGGGCTAGTGGTCCATGGGGGCAGGACGGATGCCGGGCAGGTGCCTGGACCACTACCGACGGGCGGGCCGGCTTCGGGCTTTTTCCCGGCTGCCCGGCAGCAGTCGGTCCGCCAACGCCTGACTGGCATGGCTGCGATAGCCTCCCTTTCTCCAGATCAGCCCGACCGGGCGCACGGGAGTGGGTCGCTGCAGAGAGATCACGCTCAGGGTCGATAGCTGTTGGGGCGACAGTGACAGCGCCGGCAGCACGGTGGCAAGCTCGGTTTCCCGCACGATCGCCAGCAGACTGGTGATGGTGTCGGATTCGACCCGCACGGAAGGGGTGACGCCGGCCTCCGCCGCTGCTTCGTCCCAGAGCACACGTACCGCAAACCGCGGTGGTAGCAGCGCCAGCGGTACCCGTTCCAGGGTGCGTACCGTCGCCGTGCGCCGTCCCTGCAACGGGTGTCTGGGCCCGACCACCAGGGCCAGTTCCTCATCGAACAGGGGTTCGGCCTCCAGCAACGACTGTGCCGCCTGGGAGACCGGGGTGAAGGTGACGCCGAAATCCAGTGCACCGTCGCGCACGCCCGTCTCGATTTCCTGGGCGGACAGCTCGCTGACCGCCACCCGGATGCCGGGCCAGGCGCCGATCAACCCGGCGATGGCCCGGGGCAGCAGGTCCGTGTTGAGCGCCTGCAGGGTGCCGACGTGCACATGCCCGTGGGTGAGGTCGGTGAGCTCACGCACCGCCGTGTGGGCGTCATCCACTTCGCGCAGGATACGGTAGCCGAATTGGACCATCACCTCGGCGGCCGGCGTCAGCCGTGCCCCGCGTCCGTGCCGCTCCAGCACCGGGGTACCCAGCTCGCCTTCCAACTTGCGGATCTGCTGAGACAGCGCCGGCTGGGAGATGTGCACCCGCGCGGCCGCGCGCCGCACGTTCCCGGTTTCCGCAATGGCGATCAGATAACGCAGCTGTCGCAGTTCCATGGGGTGAATGATAAGAAAATCTACAAATAATGGAAGAAAAAAGTATTGGAACCTATCAACCGCCAGCGACTAGATTGAGTCCAGGATGGCGGCCGGGCGTTGTCCCGGGCCGGCACGAGGGCAGCAACATCCCGCCCATGGCATCTGGTGTTTCAGGGAGGTCCTATGGCTTACACGTCCTACAGCACGCTGGCGCCCGCTTCGCCGCTCCCATCGCGACTGGCGTTTCGCAGGCCCAGAGCGCTCCCCTACGACTGGGATGCGCTGGAGCCCCTCATCTCCGCCCACACCCTGCAGGCCCATCATGGGGGCCACTACGCCGCCTGCGTCCGGCGGGTCAACATCCTGTCTCTCGGGACGCGCTTCGAAACCGCGGGCCTCGAGCGCATTGTGGTCCAGGCGCCAGACAGCCCGTTGCTGGAATACGCTTCCGAGGCGTGGAGCCACGAATTCTTCTGGAACTGTCTGTCGCCCCGGCAGGACATTGCGCCGGGTTGGCTGCTGGCCGACGAGATTCGATGGCATTTCGGTTCGCCGGCCGCTCTGCGTGATCTTTTCGTCGAGGAGGCCTGCAACCTGGCGGGCATGGGCTGGCTCTGGCTGGTGCAGGAGGCGGCAGGCGACCTGGCTGTGCGCGCGTTGAGCACCTACGAGACACCGCTGCGCATCGGCGTGACGCCGTTACTTGCCTGCGATTTATGGCAACACGCCTATTTCGACGACTACGGCAACCACCGGGACGCCTACATACGCGCCTTCTGGCAGCGCATCAATTGGGATTTCGTGAGCGCGAACCTCACGCCGCCGGACGCCGCCGCATGAACGCCGTCCATCAGGCCGCGTTCTGGATGCGGGTAGCCGTCCTGGGGCTGCTTCCGGGACTCCTTAACCGACGGCTACCTTCCTGGCCCTGGCGGGCTATTGGGGCCGGCACCGCCCACGGCGACCTGGTCGCCGCCCTGGTGAGCGTGCGCGGGGCCCGCTATGCCGTGGTGTACGCCCCTCGACGGGTGCGCACCCGCTTCCCGGCGTCATGCCTTCAACTGGTCGCGTCCCCGTGGCAGGCGAAACGGGTCGCGGCCCTCGCCTCGGATTTCCATGCCGCTCGTGTGGTGGGGCCCACCCGAGGCTGCGAGGACACGGCTGTCTTTCACCTGGTTGAATGGCTCGACTGATCGGCGGGCAAGCCGGCTGGTCGACGGGCCGGAACCGGTTTGCCGCGCACGCAATTGGCCGGGACCGATGGACGTCGAGTGCTCCCCTGACCCTGCCGACGGTCCGTTCGGGCTGCCACGTCTGAAGTGCGCGATCGCACTTTGAAGGCCCGCTGCTGTCCATAGGAGCAGACGCAAGCCGGCGGTCCGGCCCGTTGGCCCCTGCTCCGCAGACTGTGGCACGGTGTTTGCCGCACAGGTTGCCGACCGGTTGGCGTTCACAGGTTCGACGAAATCCCAATAATCCCCGTTCCGGCGGCACCGGGCGTCTGCGTCCACGGAACCGGCTGCATACGCGTACGCTGCGGGACGGGAGATCACGCCTATAGGTACGCCATGCCAAAATTGACCACCTGTCCCAACTGCCATAAGACCATCTCCGCGGAAACCGATACCTGCCCGTCCTGCGGCAAGCCTGCACCGGAAGGCGGGTGGCCTGAACGCCGGCAGCTTGGAATGTGGGAGAAGTTCGGTGTGGGCGTGGTGGGCATCGGCGTTGTCGCCGGCGCATTGGCGCTCATCGTGACAGGAGGCCGTGTTCACCAGACGGAGACGACGGCGCCCGCCCCGGCGGCCTGGACCCCCAGCGTCGGGGCTTCGGCCCGGTTGAGGGCCGACGCGATCTCCTGTCCCAGCAACAAGTTGTTCGACGCACTGCACGACAAGCTGACAGCGTTACGGGATGAGGCGCAAAAGCCGGGTGGGAAGGGCGTCGGTGCCGCTGCCGGCGTTGACGGGTGCTTCGTGCACGGCCGGCCATCGGGATCGGTGACAGTGCTCAAACTGGCGGTGACCGAACTGGGTGTGCCGGTGGCGAAGGTCCATGCGTCGAACGGCGCGGTATGGTGGGTGCGCCGAAGCGCGCTCGCCAAGCTCCAGCCGGCCACTACTGTGTCCGCATCCGCGCAGGGCTCCCGCGCAACCGCCTCCCCAAGGCCCCTTCACATGGAGACCGGAGGACAACGGGCCGACTGACCCCGGGAGAAGCGCCGGCTTCACTGCTTATCCCGCCGGCGCGGCCTCGCGCGCCGGGCTGCCCCGGTCAGGCATCACCCAGTTGGTCGATGCAATCAAGGGCGGCCGCCTTGTAGCACTCGGCCAGTGTCGGGTAGTTGAAGACGTTGGCGGCCAACATATCCACCGTGCCGTTGCAGCCCATGAGCATCTGGCCGACATGGACCAACTCGCTGGCGCCCTCCCCGATGATATGTACACCCAGCAGTCTTCGCGTGGTGCGCTCCGCCAGCAGCTTCAACATGCCGCGATAATCGCCGATGATCTGGCCGCGGGCGGTCGCCGCGTAGCTCGCCCTGCCGGCCACGTACTGCGTGCCTCTCTCCAGCAGCTGCTTCTCGGTCTCACCGGCGTGGGACAGCTCAGGAATGGTGTAAATGGCCATCGGCAGGGGCGCGGGGGAGGGGGCGCTCTTTTTACCGAACGCGATATTGGCCACCAACCGTCCCTGCTCCATGGCAGTACTTGCCAGTGACGGGCGCCCGGCCAGATCGCCGATGATGTAGATGTGCTGCACGGGTGTGCGGAAGTGTTCGTCCACCCGCACCCAGCCGTGGTCGTCGGCCACCAGCCCGGCGCGGTCGAGGTTCAGGCGGTCGTAGTTTGGCTGGCGTCCCATGGCGTAGAGCAAGGCGTCGGCCTCGTGCAATGCGTCGGCATCGGTCAGCAGTTGTACCCTCTCGCCCTGGCGGCGAATGGACTTCACTCGGCTGCGCAGGTGCAGCGTGATCCCCATGTCCAGCATGTGCTCCATCAGGTTGCCGGCGATGTCCTCGTCCAGGTGTGCCAGCAACTGGTCATGGGAATCCACCACTGTGACGCTGACGCCCAGCGGGGCGAAGATGGTGGCGAACTCGCACGCGATCACCCCGCCGCCGACCACCAGCAGACTTGCGGGCAGGCGCCGCATTCTCAGAATGGATGTGGAATCCAGCACGCGATCCTTGTCGAACGGTACGTCCTCGGGCCGGCGCGGCCGCGAGCCGGTAGCCAGCACGATCACATCCGCCGACAGATATTCGGTCTTGCCGGAAGTACCGGCGATTCGCAGTGTATGGGGATCGTGAAAACCGGCCTCGCCGGGAATGATGGTGACACCCGCCGCCAGCAGCTGGCCGAGCAGGATCGACTCCGATTTCTCGACGACGGTGTCCTTCTTCTGCACGGCATCACTGAGAAAGTCGCTGCCCATGCCCGGACGACGGGAAAAGGCCTCGCGCATCCCCTGGGTGGAAAAACGCGACGCCAGAAAGGCCGCTTCACGCAGCGCCTTGCTCGGAATGGTCCCCGTCTGCAGGCTGACACCGCCCAGGTAGGGTTTGCGCTCGATGAGGCCGACCCGCTTGTCGATCTTGGCAGCCTGTATCGCGGCCTGCTGTCCGCCCGGGCCTGAACCCACCACCAGCAGGTCGTATCGGTCGTTGGCCATCCGCTGTCCCCCGTGCGCCGCAGTGATGGAACGATTGTGCGCCCAATGGCAGCCGTACGAAACCCGGAGCAAGGACCGACTCGGGCCCGGTTCTTCACGCGTTGGCACGTCGAGCGAGCCATCGGCTCCGTGCCCCGGCAAGGCGGGTGGTGTGGTGTCACCGCGGGGTGCCGCAGGCACCTTTCATGAGTCGGAGGAATGTCAAAATGGCGGCTGCAACTTTCAGCACGACAGTGTCTTATCTGTAAAGCGAGCGATGCTTTGCCCGCCAAGGGGTCGTAATTGGCGCAAATGCCGCTATCCTCGCTAATGAAGTGCGTTATTCCGGAAGGGCCTGTGCTGCCTGATTCCGGAGACGAAGCAAGAGGTTGGCCGCCCAGTTGAGTGGCCACATCGGACATTTGCATTGCGCAGTGTGGCAGTGAAGCGCCCGGGGCGGCCGCACGGATGTTTTCACCAACAAGCTTGGGAGAGCTGACATGACTGCGCAAGAATCCCCTGTCGAGGTACATCTAGGTGCCGGCGGAGACCCCCTTATCCTGGGGCTGCCGGTATTCGCGGTAGCATCGCTGGCTCTGGGTATGGGGCTGACGGACATGCCCGCCGGCCTGCAGATCATTGCGCCGCTCATCATCCTGGCCACGGGCCTGTTTCAGCTGGTCACCACCGGGTGGGCCATCGTGCTCGGGCAATCCATGGTAGCCGTGATCTTCGGGCTGTTTTCGGGCTTCTGGTTGACACTGGGTTTCGTGTTGATCGGCACCCATCACGGATGGTTCGGTGTTCCGGCCGCCGGTGTGGGGTCCGCGGAGCAGCTGGTCTTCATCTGCTATGCGTCTTTGTTCTTCTTTCTGTTCATCGCCTGCCTGCGGCTTCCGCGGGTCTATCCGTTGATCGTGATCCTGATCGTGGCGGCGCTGGCGTTGGCTGCAGCGGGAATGTTCGAGATTGCCGGTTATCTCGCCTTGAGCTTCTCGTTTCTCGGCTTCTACGCCTGGCTCAATGTCACTCAGACCGCAATGGGTGCCAAGCCGTTTCCGCCGCTGGGCAGCCCTCTGATTTCCTGACGGCAAAGATCGAGCCGGAAAGGGTCAGGCTTCGGCTTTTCCCCAACACCGCACCGCCACGGGATGAGCAAGGTCGCGCGGTGGCGGACGTTCCGGGTTTAGACTATGAACGTCGGGAACGGTGAGGTCTGACCCGGTTCGCCTATGCCAGAACCCAGCGTCGAGGTATTCCACGGCCGCAGCGTCGCCAATCGCATCGTCACGCTGTTGGCCGCCACCCGTCCGGCGTTTCTTACTGCTTCTGTGTTGCCGGTATTGGTCGGGTTGGCGCTGGCCTGGAGTCGGCGTGGTACGTTGGCAGCCGAAGCGGCGGTGCTGACATTGCTCGGCATTGCCCTGATCCATTCGGGCGCCAATGTGCTCAACGACTATTTCGACGCCCTTAACGGTTCCGACGCCGTCAATCGGAGGAGGGTGTTTCCCTTCTCCGGCGGCAGTCGCTTCATCCAGAACGGGGTGCTCGGTGTGAGGGAGACCGGGCGCCTCGCCACGGCGCTGCTTGCCGCCGGTGCCTTTCTGGGCCTCGGCCTCGCCTGGTTTGCCGGTCCGTTCATTCTCGCGGCCGGCCTGGTGGGCGGACTACTGGCCATTTTCTACTCAGCGCCGCCGTGTCTTGCCTGCCGCGGTCTTGGCGACTTGGTGGTTGCCGTGTGTTTCGGCCTGCTGCCGGTGATCGGGACGGTCTACATTCAACTGGGCACCATACCGGGTTCGGCCGTCTGGACCGGAGCGGCCGTGGGCTGCTTCGTCGCCGCGGTCCTGTGGATCAACGCCATTCCCGACATCGATGCGGACCGTCACGCCGGCAAGCTCACCGTCCCGGCCCGCCTGGGTGCGCGGCGGGCGGCCTTTGGGTTGCCTGTGCTGTTTCTGTCCGGCTTCGCCTTGCTCGCGGCGGCGCCCCTGCCTGCCGGGACCCGTCTGGCGGGCCTCGCGGTGGTGCCCGCCGCCATTGCCACCCGCGCCCTGTTGCGCGGTCGCCTGATGCCGGCCATCCCACTCACGTTGGCCACTCATGCCGGCGTCTGCCTGTTGCTCGTGGTGGGCTTCCTCAGTCCCCTGGGGCGATGACATTCACTGCCCGCGGGGCCTGCCTGCGCGGTGGTACCATGGAGATCATGAACCGAAGTCGCGGTGGCTGTCTTGCGCCGCTACGGGAGTGTGCCGTTGCCCGGTCCGTGGTTCCCACTACCCAGAGTGCGCCGTACCCGCAAATGCGGCAGGTGCGGGCTGCTTTACCCCGTCAAAGCGCGCCAGTGTCCCCATTGCGGCGGTCTGACCGACGCAGAAGTGGAGCAACTGAAACGACGGACGCGGGACGAGCAGGCGAGCGACGCCAACTTGGGGTTGCTGTTCCTTTACGTGGCGGTGCTCCTCGCCGGGGCGATGGTGCTACTGGTGTTGTTCGCGTAGCACCCGGCCGGTTCGCGGCCACAAGGACAAGGGGGAAACGAGGCAATGCGGTTCCGCGGCGTGCACCATGTGGAATTTTCCGTTCTGGACTATGAGAACTCCATCCGATTCTACGACCGGATGTTCGGTTGGTTGGGCTACACCAGCTTCTGGACGCTGGACGTGGGTTACCGATCCACGTACTACATGGCCCGGTTTCCGCTACCCCACAGCTATATCGGTATCCAACCGGCTGCTGAAGGTGAGAGGTTGAACCCGGAAGACCATACCACCGGCATCCACCACATCGCACTTTGGGCGCGCAGCAGAAAGGAAGTGGACCGCTTCCATATGGATTTCCTGCTGAAGGAGGGTGTGACCATAACGGACGCGCCCGCCCCATACCCGATTTACGCGCCCGGCTACTACGCGGTGTTCTTCGTCGATGCCACGGGAATCCGCTGGGAACTGGCCCATACGCCCCGTGTTCCCATGCCTTGGGACATTCTCAAGACCTTGCGTATGGCCAGTGATTTGCGCAGTCGGCATCCCGAGTGGAAGCACCATCCCGCGAGGGAAATGATGAGAAAGTTGCCGTCCAGGAAGAAGCAGGGCTGATGCAGGCGCCGGCCCCACCCGGCCGGTGTTTCACCCCGCCCGTAGTGCCGGTTTGCACACACCGTTCGAGGCCCCGTCTCGATGCTCCGTGTCCATGCATGAAGGCCTAGTCGTATGGCGCTGAGCTCTCCCATGCGCCGCGGGCCGACCGGTTGGGCTCTTGGTCGGATCATGGCAGACTGTTGGACGCGTTGACGGCAAATGATCCTTCCAGAGCCCGGTCTATCCCTCAATGGCAACAGGGCGGCCGGCACGGCGACGGAGCATGAACGGGCACCCGTCCCCGTCTATCCCGCGCTGCCGTGCGGTGAACCCAGGGAGAGCGTGACACTGGGCGATATGTACTGTCATATCATGCGGCGCCGCATGCCACAGGCTATGCTGGAACGGTGAACATTCGCGATCGTCGCGTACGCGAAAGCGCTCGATGCCCAGGTTGTGAACCACGTACCGCCCCGTGCCCCAGTTCTCCAGACCGGGCATACGTCGACAACACGATGAACCCCGAACGGAACTCCCTATGGAAAGCAGGTATATGGAGCCGAAGCTGAACGCACAGACGAAATCGACCGGACAACCGGGCGCCGTGGAGGATAGTTCTCCGGTCCCTGCGGACGCGGTATTCGCTTCGCTGTTGGACAGTCGGTCCTTGTATCTCAACACCGCCAACAGGCGCCTGCTGGACGCCCTTTGCCGGGATTTGGCAGCCGGCTCTCCGCTGATTCTGGTGGTGGGGCCGGAGGGCGTCGGCAAGAGCGTGCTTCTGCAATATCTGCATCGCTACCTCGCGCAGCGATACGACACCGTCTCGGCAGACAACCCCTGGGACTGGGATGGCGTGACGGAGCCGAAGGCAGGCGCGCATCGGGTTTGCCTGATCGATGACGCGGATCTTCTGGGGCCGCAGGCGCTGGCCGGATTGCAGCGTCGGGCGGCGTCGTGCCGCAACGTAGAGCTGGTGCTGGCCGGCGAGCCCGACCTAATTGAAGCGGTGCGCGCGGTGCCCTGGGCCAGCACGGGCGACATTCCCGTCCACGAACCGGCGCCGCTGTCGGCGGCGGAGACCTTCGCCTATATCGACCACCGTTTTCGGCGCGCGGGATTCGCCTGGGCCCCGATGACCGCTCAGGCGGCCGACGCGGTGCATGAGCATACCGGCGGTCTGCCCGGTCACATCGATCGATTGTGCCGGTCCGCTCAACGGCTCGCAGCGCAGCGCGGCACGTGGCTGGTCCGTGACGATCTCATCCATGAGGCGGCAGCGGAGGGCCCACCTGCCGCCTCGGCAGCGGCGGCGACCCAGAACGACCGCAAGCCTGAGCCGCCCTCCGCGAGCGCCGCCGGCGCAGCGGAAGCGTCGGACCGCAGATCGAAGTCCGGCCCGGTCGCTGCATCGCCGGCGGTTCCTTCTCCGGGCAACGGACCGTCGAGATTGCCGCACGAGCCGGGGCTGAACGCCGACTCGCAGAGCGGCGGGACCGCTCCGACTCGAACCGCGAGTTCGGATCGGGCGGCACGCCCTGAAGTGCTAGCGGAAGCGCTGCACCGAGGTCCGGTGGCGGACCGGCAGCCGCCCGCGCACCTCGGAGAGGTGTCCGCGCCCGGCAACGGTCCGGCCGCGCACGGCGAACCCGCTTCGCCACCGGCCACGGAGCAGGCTCCGACCCTACACCGGTTCGGCGCCGGTTCTCCGGGCCGGGACCCGGCACAGGCATCCGCCGAGCGCCGTTCCGGCGCAGGACAATGGACCTGGGTGCGCAATCTGGCGGTGCTGGCAGTGCTGATCGGCCTGGCCGTGCTGTTGGTGCCTCGGCTGCTGCAGAATGAGCGGCCTCCGGCGGCGCACGATGCCCGTTCCCTTGCCGGGTCTGCCGCCGGTGCTGATTCAGGCCCGGCGCCCGATGCCCCGTCAACCGCACCGGGGTCCGGTGCCGTCACTGCCGACTCTGCCGGTTCCGTGCAGCGTTTCGTCGGGAAGACGCCCGGCGGCAGATCGGAGGCTGCCGGCTCCCTGCCGCTGCCGCGGACCGGTAGCGCAGCGGCGGCGGCCAGCGGGTCGCCGCCGCAGGGTTCCGAGTCCGAGCGGTCTCTTGTCGCGACGGCTCCCGGGAACGGTCGACCGCCGGTGCCCAAGGGATCGCAAGCCATGTCTACGGGAGCGCCGGCTCCCGGCCTTGCCGATGGCACAGCGAGCAAAGGGGCTGCGACCGGCGCCAAAGCCCCTACCACACTGGCGGTGGGTGGTGGTGCTGCCGGCGCTCCAGCAATTGCAGCCGAAACCGAGAACAAGACCAAGACCAAGGGTGGCAACATACAGGCTGCCGATGTGCCGCAGCGGGCTGTGAAATCGGCTTCCGCGCCCGCGCAAGCGACGTCCGGGCAGAGCAGGCACGCCAATGCGGGCGAGCCCGGGATCGGGCCGTTGTTCGCCAAGGCATCACGCCAGGTGAACGCTTACCGTCTCACACTTCCCGCCGACGACAATGCCGCTGCCACCTATCGGAAGATTCTGGCCGAGGACCCCGGCAATGCCCGGGCCGAGGCCGGCCTGCGACGCATTGTCGTCATGCTGCGGGATCACGTGCGCAAGCTGCTGGCAGCGGATCATCCTGAGCAGGCCCGTGCGGCGGTGCGTCGGGGGCTGGCGATCGAGCCGAACGATCCGGGGTTGAATACCTTGATGGCGGACATCAAGGCCAAGGCAGGGGAGCCCGATCAGCCCCTCAGTAAGGACACACGGACAATGCTCCAGGAGGCGAATGTCTTTGTTTCCATCGGCCAGTTTACGCAACCGCCCGGCGCCAACGCGTGGGCCCTGTATCGGCGCGTTCTCGCCAGGGATCCGGGCAACGTCAGCGCGCGTCGGGGGTTGGCGTCCATTGTCCAGCGCTGCGGCGACCAGGCCCGCCGACTACTCCAGCAGGGTGATGTGCAGGGCGCCCTTGCCAAACTCCGCGAAGGCCTGAAGGTGTCCCCCTCTGACCAGGCTCTGCTGGAACTGCGGGCCCGTGTGCAGCGATTGCAGGCGCAGCCATGAACCGAACGGCCATCAGGTCGGGCGAGTCCCGCCAGTCCTGCATGTTTACCCTTTGGCCGGATTGCCACCGCAGCCGATGACATGGACCTCCAGGCGGCGTCCCCAATAGTTGTCCGGCGGCGCCCGCCATATCCGATGGTGGAGCCAGAGCAGCGATTCGCGATCCTTCACCAGACGCGCCAGATCGTCGTCGGGGATGTCTTCGGGGCCGTGCTGCAGGCACTGTTCACGCACTGCGAGCAGATTAGCCCGACGTGCCCCCTCCCTGGGCTCCCGTGCCAGCGCAGCATGGATCGCATTGGTCTTCGGGTCGATGAGGGCCTGCTCGAAGGGGGTGAGCGGGAGCGACCGGTCGGGGCCCTGGCTGTCGCTGTCCCCATGGAGATCATCCAACAGAGGCGAGCCTTGCAGTTCCTCGGGAACCAGCAGCAGCCCCGCACGGCGCAACCGTTGGCCGAGCCGTACCCGGCTTAGCACCACCGTGGTCGGCGCGGCCAGCACCAGCGGCAGCGATACCGGCAGGGTCCAGAGGAAGAACAGGGGCTTCAGCCAGAACGCGAATCCCGCCCAGGCGCCGGCAATCAGGGTGGCGGGTGCCTGGGTGATCAATGCTGCCGACCACGGGATTTCGGCGCTGCGATTCTGTCCCCCCCAGTGCAGCGAAATGTTCAGCAAGGCGCCAGCCACGAAGCGGCTGTGGGCGAGCATGCGGACCGGCGCCAGCAGCGATGACACCAGCGATTCGAACACGACACTCGCTGTGGCCGCCACTGGTCCACCGAAGGTCCGGGTCGACCGCGACAGGGTGAGGTCGAGCAGCGCCAGCACCTTGGGCAGGAACAGGAGCACCACGGTACTCACTGCCAGCCTGAGTGCCCACTCCGGGTGCCATTGGGGCCACAAGGGGAACAACTGGTGCTGGGATGGAAAGTAATTGATGGGCCACAGTACGAAGCGCGTGGTCTCGATGCTGACCAACACCAGAAATGCCAGCCACAGGGGGGAGGAGAAATAGGACATGATGCCGTTGAGAAACGCCATACGGTGGGCGAAGCGGATACGGCGTCCGAACAGCAGCAGCCAAAGGTGCTGGAGATTGCCCTTGGCCCACCGTCGGTCGCGGGCAAGTTCGTCCACCACGCTGGGTGGCGATTCCTCGTAACTGCCGTCCAGCCC
>CAZNBB010000056.1:0-22977 GCA_964571225.1 uncultured Gammaproteobacteria bacterium | reverse complement strand
GGCGGTGCCGTGGGCGCCGCAGCCGAAGCAGTGGTAGAACTGCTTGGTGGGGCTGACCGTGAAGGACGGCGTCTTCTCGCTGTGGAAGGGGCAGCAGGCGGTGAATTCCCGGCCCGCCTTCTTGAGGGGCACGCGGCTGTCGATCAGCTCGACGATGTCCACGCGCGCCATGAGCTCGTCGATGAATTGCTGCGGAATACGGCCGGCCATGGGCCAAGATTAAGAGCTGGGCGGAGAAAAGGACTGTGGCGGGGTGCGGCGCGGGAAGCGCCCGTTGCCCGGGCCGGTCAGCCCAGCCGGGCCTTGATGCGGGCGCTGACGGCGGCCATGTCGGCGCGCCCCTGGATCTGGGGCTTGAGGATGCCCATGACCTTGCCCATGTCCTTGATGCTGGCGGCGCCGGTCTGGGCCATGGCAGCGTCGATCAGGGCGTCCAGCTCCGCTTCCCCGAGGGGCTCGGGCAGGTAGTGCTGGATGACCTCGATCTCGAACTTTTCCTGGTTGGCCAGATCGTCCCGGCCGGCCTGCTCGTAGTGGCCGAGGGACTCGCGGCGCTGCTTGACCATCTTGTCCAGCACCGCCGTGACCTGGGCGTCGTCCAGGGTGATCCGCTCGTCCACCTCGCGCTGCTTGATGGCAGCGTTGATCAGCCGGATGACTGCCAGGCGGGGCTTGTCGCCCGCTCGCATGGCGGTCTTCATGTCTTCCTGCAGGTTGTCTTTCAGGGACACGGCGGCGGGTGCGGGCGGACTGAGGGGAAGGTCAGTAGTGGCGTTCGCGCCGGGCCTGCTCGCGGGCCAGCTTCTTGGCGTGACGCTTGACGGCCGCGGCTCGCTTGCGCTTGCGCTCCTGGGTGGGCTTTTCGTAGAACTCGCGACGACGGACCTCGGACAGGATTCCCGCCTTTTCGCAGGCGCGCTTGAAGCGGCGCAGGGCCACCTCGAAGGGCTCGTTTTCCTTCACGCGTACGCTCGGCATGTACTCTCTCGCTCCTGAATTGCCACTGCATGACCATTGATGACAGTCGGCACCGGCAGGCCGGCCCCGACAGAGGACGGAAAATTCTACTCGCCTGACCTGCAAAAGGCAAAATGCTTGTGGCGCCGCAGCGGCCAATGGACAATGGCGTCATGCGCGTGCTGGGTATAGAGACGTCCTGCGACGAAACCGGTGTCGCCCTGTTCGACTCCGAGCAGGGCCTGCTGGGCCATGCCCTGCACAGCCAGGTCGCCCTGCATGCCCCCTACGGCGGCGTGGTGCCGGAGCTGGCATCCCGGGATCATGTGCGGCGCACCCTGCCCCTGGTGCGGGCGGTGCTGGAGCAGGCCGGGGCGGCGCCCGAGAGCGTGGACGGCGTCGCCTACACGGCCGGCCCGGGACTGATCGGCGCGCTACTGGTGGGCGCATCCATCGGCCGCAGTCTGGCGTGGGCGTGGGGCGTGCCGGCGGTGGCGGTCCACCATATGGAGGGTCATCTGCTGGCTCCCATGCTTGAGGAGGACCCGCCCGCGTTTCCCTTCGTGGCCCTGCTGGTGTCCGGCGGCCACACCCTGCTGGTGCGGGTGCAGGCCATCGGCGTCTACGAAGTGCTGGGGGAGTCGGTGGACGACGCCGCCGGCGAAGCCTTCGACAAGACCGCCAAGCTGCTGGGTCTGCCCTACCCCGGCGGGCCCGAGCTGGCTGCCCTGGCCCGCCATGGCGATCCCAAGCGCTTCCGCTTTCCCCGTCCCATGACCGACCGGCCCGGGCTGGATTTCAGCTTCAGCGGCCTGAAGACCTTCGCGGTGAACACCCTGCACGAGGCCGGCAACGACGATGCCACCCGGGCCGATATCGCCCGCGCCTTCGAGGATGCGGTGGTGGACACCCTGGCCATCAAGTGCCGCCGGGCCATGCAGGCCACCGGCATCAAGACGTTGGTGGTGGCCGGCGGGGTGGGAGCCAACCGGGCCCTGCGCGAGCGCCTCACCCAGTTGGCGGCCGACGCCGGCGGGCGGGTGCATTATCCGCGCCTGGAGTTCTGCACCGACAACGGTGCCATGATTGCCTACGCCGGTTGCCGGCGCCTGCAGGCCGGCGCCGCGGAAGGGCTCGGCATCGCGGCCACCGCGCGCTGGTCCCTGGACAGCCTCAGCCCAGCTTGATGCGCCCTTCGGTGCCGTCCAGCAGGCGGCCGATGTTGCTGCGGTGGCGCCAGAACAGCAGTACGGTCATCGCCGCGGCCACTGCTATGAACGCCGGTTCCGGGCGCAGCCACCAGAAATACAGCGGTGCCAGCAGGGCGGCCACCAGGGCCGACAGGGACGAGATGCGGAAGATCGCCGCCATCACCAGCCAGGTGCCGATGGTGGCCAGGCCCACCGCCCAGTGCAGCCCCAGCAGCACCCCCAGGCAGGTGGCCACCCCCTTGCCGCCCCGGAAGCCGAAGAACACCGGATACAGATGGCCGAGAAATGCCGCCAGGCCCACCAGCGCCAGCACCGTGGGCGGTGCCTTCAGGGCCCACGCCACCAGCACCGGCGCCAGGCCCTTGGCCATGTCGCCCAGCAGGGTGATGATGCCGGCCTTCTTGCCGCCCAGGCGCAGCATGTTGGTGGCACCCGGGTTGCCGGAGCCCTGGGTGCGGGGGTCGGCCATGCCCATGAGGCGGCCTACCAGGACGGCGGTGGAAAGGGATCCGATGAGGTAGCCCATCAGGACCAGGGCGGCGTGGGTTAGCATGGCGCGATATTGGACTTGCTTGCCCGCGAGAGGTCAAGGCCCGGCGGCCGGCAAGGCCGATGGGCGGGCACTGGAACCCATTTCAAAATGCGTTTCGCCCGCCGATCCTGGGTTGCGAAACACGCGGCGGTGCCCGTTTACTTGGGTAAACTGCGCGCCTCGCGCGTTCCGCGCCTTGTGTTGACGACCGATTCACTATGTTGAGATAGGGTCGAACGTCCGACACCTTCTGCCAACAAGGGAGCACGGCATGGACAGTGTTTTCGTGCGCGGTCTGCGGATCGCGGCCATCGTGGGGATCGTGCCCTGGGAGCGCCGCGTCCGTCAGACGCTGGTCTTCGATCTGGAACTGGCCGCCGATGTGGCCGGCGCGGCCGCCACCGACGCCATCGCAGACACCCTGGACTATCAGGCGGTCTCCCACCGGGTGACGGAATTCGTCGCGGCCAGCGACTACCGGTTGCTTGAAACCCTCGCCGAGCGCACCGCACAAATGCTGATGGACGACTTCCAGTTGCCCTGGGTGCGCCTGTCGGTGAGCAAGCCCAATCGCTGCGGTGCGGCCGCCGTGGGCCTCAGCATCGAACGGGGCGCCCGGCCGGGCGGCTGAGTCGGATCCCGGTGGCCTCCTCGGATTCAGCGCCCGAGCACGGGCCGTGGACCCTGCCCGCCGACTGGCCGGCGCCGCCGCCGGAGGCGGTGGCGCTCAGCAAGCGGCTGGTGGCCATGATGCGGGCCGAGATGGAGCGGGCGGGCGGCGCCATCGGTTTCGCCCGTTTCATGGAACTGGCCCTGTACGCGCCCGGCCTGGGTTACTACAGCGCCGGCCTGCGCAAGTTCGGGCAGGCCGGCGACTTCGTGACCGCGCCGGAGCTCTCCGCCCTGTTCGCCCGCTGCGTGGCCCGCACCTGCGCGCCGGTGCTGACGGGTGGCGGTGACCTGCTGGAGCTGGGCGCCGGCAGCGGCATCATGGCGGCCGACCTCCTCACGGAACTGGAGCGGTTGGGCGCCCTGCCGGGGCGCTACTGGATCCTGGAGCGCAGCGCCGAGCTGCGCGAGCGCCAGCGGGAGACATTGAGCCGCCGCGCGCCGGACCTGGCAGCGCGGGTGGACTGGCTCGACACGCTGCCGGCCGCGGGTTTCCAGGGGGTGATGGTGGGCAACGAGGTGCTGGACGCCCTGCCGGTGGAGCGCTTCCGGTGGCGTGCGGCCGGCGCCGAGGAACTGGCCGTGGGTTGGGCCGAACCGGGTTTTGGCTGGCAGCCGCGGCCGGCCGGTCGGGAACTGGTCGTGGCGGCGGCCGCCCTGGCCGCGGAGACGGGTCTGTCGGAAGGTTATGTCTCCGAGGTGAATCTGCAGCTCGGCTCCTGGCTGGGCAGTCTCGCCGAGCGTCTGGGGCGGGGCCTGATTCTGATGATCGACTACGGCTACCCCCGCCGGGAGTACTACCACCCCGAGCGCGCCGGCGGCACCCTCATGTGTCATTACCGCCAGCGCGCCCACGGCGATCCCCTCATGCTGCCGGGTCTGCAGGACATCACCGCCCATGTGGATTTCACCGCGGTGGCGGAGGCGGCCGTGGCGGCGGGCCTGGACGTGCTGGGGTTTGCCACCCAGGCCCATTACCTGATGGATGCGGGCCTCGATACCCTGCTCGGCGAACGCAGCCCGGAGGACGGCGCGGCCTATCTGGACCTCGCCCGCCAGGCCAAGACCCTGACCCTGCCCGGAGAGATGGGGGAGCGTTTCAAGGTCATCGCCCTGGGTCGCGGGCTGGACGACACGCCGGTGGGTTTCCGGTTGCAGGACCTGCGCAACCGGCTGTAGGGGCCGCGCCATTTTCACGCTGTCGTGATAAATTCCCGCCGGTCCCTCATACCGTCGCACAACAACAGTGGCCCTCCCCGTGAAGAGCCGCCCGCGGCGCCGGAAAACAGCTGAAGGAAATCACAGCCACCATGGCAATCACCCATATCCTGGCCCTGGCGCTGCTGCAGGGGTTGACCGAATTCCTGCCCATCTCCAGTTCCGCCCACCTGATATTGCTGCCCCGACTGGTGAACTGGCCCGACCAGGGGCTGGGTTTCGACATTGCCGTGCATGTGGGCACCCTCACCGCGGTGGTGGCCT
The DNA here is from genome assembly GCA_964571225.1 of uncultured Gammaproteobacteria bacterium. GTDB lineage: Bacteria > Pseudomonadota > Gammaproteobacteria > DATFLG01 > DATFLG01 > DATFML01. The sequence goes on along the minus strand of CAZNBB010000056.1, from coordinate 18,126 downwards.
ATTTCCGCCACGAGCTGGCGGCCATGGCCGGCGCCTGGGGGCGGTCGCTGGTGGGCGGCGGCCAGAGCCGGGACAGCCGGCTGGCCTGGGCGGTGCTGCTGGGGACCATTCCGGTGGGTCTGGCGGGCCTGCTCCTCAAGCACGCGGTGGAGACCCAGCTGCGCTCGCCGCTGGTGATCGCCGCGGCCACCGTCGGTTTCGGGCTGCTGTTGTGGGCGGCCGATGTCTGGGGCCGGCGCCGGCGGGACGAATACACCGTGGGGTGGAAGGACGTGCTGGTGATCGGCGTGTTCCAGGCCATGGCGCTGGTGCCCGGCACGTCCCGCTCCGGCGCCACCATGACCGCCGGCTTGATGATGGGCCTGACGCGGGCCGGCGCCGCGCGCTTTTCCTTTCTGCTGTCCATACCGGTGATCGTGCTGGCCGGCGCCCTGGAAGCGATCGATCTGGATCTGCAGGGCGCGCCGGTGGACTGGCGGGCGCTGGGTCTGGGCTACGTGGTGTCGGCGTTGAGCGCCTACCTGTGCATCCACTATTTCCTCAAACTGCTGGATCGCATGGGCATGCTGCCGTTCGTGATCTATCGCCTGCTGCTGGGTGCGGTGCTGTTGGTGGCTTTCGTCTGATCGGACCGATGGCAGGCCCGCCGCGGGGGTTAGGGGCGGTTACGGGGACGGTCTGATCGGACGTCGGCCTGCCTTACGCCTGTCATATTTTCCCTTCATACTCGGCGGCCTTGGCTGGAAGTGGTTGTCGGCAGTAGCTTTCCGCCCCGTTTCGAAGGCGGCCGGTCGTGCGCCGGAGCGCCGGGAGCGCACTGGTTACTGTCAGCAATTTATACAGCCGGCATTCTGTAACCGTTGTCACACAAAGACATACGCGTATGTTTTTGCGCGACTTATGAAGTTACGGTACAGTAAATGCATAAGCCGGCGCACAAACTGACAGGGTCACCGGGCTCCACGCCCCTCGGTCGTGGATGCGCACCCGAAGACCCGCTTTCTCGCAATCGCTGCGTATCACGAAGGAGTGTGGTCATGCATTTCATCATTCGGGCTGCTTTGGCAGCCGCGGGTCTCGCTGTCGCCGTCAGCGCCAGTGCCAGCACGGCGTGGGTCGGCAGCGCCGATTACGCCGCCGGCCCCAACGGCATTGCCTCCGGCGGTACCGTCAGCAACTTCAACGGCTACGACTTCGGGCCCGGCGCCCTGCTGTTGAGCGGTTCGCTTACCGCCGGGTCCACCGTGACAGGCTATTTCCAGACCTACGTCACCGGCCAGCTGGCCGCCGATGGCAGCGGAGTCAGTGCTCCCGGCCTGAATACCACCGGTGCCGGTTCCGGCTATCAGTTGACGCTGGCGGGGACCTTCACGGAATCCGTCGATTCCATTTCCGGCGGGCAGACCAATTTCACCCTGACGGGTGGTCACGCGAACCTCTACCTGGGTACGCCGAGCTACAACTTTTCCACCGATTCCGGTTTCACCAATGGGAAAAGCATCCTCAGCGCCACCATTTCCGGCGGATCGGGATTGTTCTCCAGCACCTTCGGCTATGGTGTCACCAAGCTGGACGTGAGCGTGGACAGCTACGATCACTCCATTTTCTCGCCGGACACCATTGCCGGTGGCACGTCCACCTTTACCATGCAGGCGCCCGGGTCGGGCTTCACCTCGTTCCTGGGTTCGATCGGGAGCGTCCAGGGGCATTCGACAAGCGGCGGGCTGCTGCTGAGCGCCGACGGCAACCTGAGCCTGACCGCGGTGCCGGTGCCGCCGGCCCTGTGGCTGTTCGGCTCGGGTCTGGTGGGTCTGGTGGGCTTTGCGGCCAGACGGCGCCGCTGAGCGCAGCACCGTTCAGAACCAAAGGGCCGGGGCAATGCTGCCCCGGCCCTTTGTTTTTGTGGGGCACCGCCGCCCGCTGCGCCAGCCGACCGCGTCGCGGTCAGTCGGCCTTCGCCCAGCCGGCAAGCTCCGCCTTGACGGCCTGCAGCCGCCTGTCCTGCAGCGCTTTGCCGATGGCGGCGCCGGACAGGCCTTCGGCCATCACATCGGCCGGGTTGACGGCGGCCGCGGCCGCCCGCGCCGCCCGAAAGCGCTGGGCCTGGGGATAGGGACGGTCTTCCAGTCCGGCCCGGCCACGGGCGTCGGCTTCGCAGGCCAGCAGGAACTGCTCGAAGCGTTCCGGGCGGCGGAAGGCGTCCAGGCGTTCGAGGGTTTGCAGCACGGTGGCCGGGCGCAGCTCCGCGATGCGGTGGCAGTGGCCGTGGAAGCGGGCAACCGCCAGGGCCAGGTCCCGGAACTCGTTGGGGATGCGCAGGCGGGCGCACAGGTCCTGGACCAGCGCCACGCTGCGTTCCTCGTGGCCGATGTGCCGGGGCAGGATATCGGCGGGCGTGGTGCCCTTGCCCAGATCGTGCACCAGCGCGGCGAACCGCACCCGGGTGTCCGGGGTCAGCCGCGCCGCCTGGGTGACCACCATCAGGGTGTGCACGCCGGTGTCCACCTCCGGGTGGTGCCGGGGGGGCTGGGGAACCCCGAACAGGCGCTCCAGTTCCGGGAACACCCGGGCCAGCGCGCCGCAGTCCCGCAGCACCTCGAAGAAGCGGGCCGGCTGCTCCTCACCCAGGGCTTTCACCGTTTCCTGCCAGACCCGTTCGGGCACCAGGTGGTCCACTTCGCCGTCGGCCACCATGCGCTCCATGAGCGCGTTGGTCTCCCCGGCCACCCGGAAACCCAGGTGGGCGTAGCGGGCGGCGAAACGGGCCACCCGCAGGATCCGCACCGGGTCTTCCACGAATGCCGGCGACACATGGCGCAGCACGCGGGCGTCCAGATCCCGCTGTCCATGGAAGGGGTCCACCAGCTGCCCGGCGCTGTCCTCGGCCATGGCGTTGATGGTCAGGTCCCTGCGCTGCAGGTCTTCCTCCAGGGTGACCTCCGGGCTGGCGTGCACGGTGAAGCCCTTGTAGCCCGGCCCGGTCTTGCGCTCGGTGCGCGCCAGGGCATACTCCTCGTGGGTCTCGGGATGCAGGAACACCGGGAAATCCTTGCCCACGGGGCGGTAGCCCAGGGCCTTCAGCTCTTCGGCCGTGGCGCCCACCACCACCCAGTCCCGCTCCTTGACGGGCAGGTTCAGCAGGCGGTCGCGCACGGCGCCGCCGACCAGGTAGATTTGCATCGCAGCGGACATGGTGGTGTGTTGGCCGTCGGGGTTGCGGACCCGCCCGTTCCTCGCCGGGCCGTGGCGGGTGCGTGTCAAATGAGTGTGGGCAGTATAACGGGCCCGTCGGGGCGCTTCCTAGGAAACCTCTGCACAGGGCGCTGAAGCGGCGCTCGGAATGCTCATTGACTGCCTGTAAACTGCGCTTCCTCGCCCCGTGGCGCCTGGCGATCCACCCACTCGATCGCACTGTGCGTAGGCTTCCCGGGAATCCGACGGCTGCATGGAGAACCGCAGCGCAATGATCGGCAGACGATTCGGCTGGGCACTGGTGGCCCTGTGGGGCACGTTGGCGGGCGGCTGTGCGCAGCTGGCCTACTACGGCCAGTCCATCGGCGGCGAGCTGCAGGTGCTGTCCAAACGCCAGCCCATCAGTACCCTGGTCGCCGACCCGGATACCCCTGCCGCCCTGCGGGCCCGCCTGCACAAGGCCCAGCGCATCCGCGAATTCGCCGTCAGCCGGCTGCATCTGCCCCGCAACGGCAGCTACACCACCTACGCCGACATCGGCCGCCCCTATGTGGTGTGGAACGTGTTCGCCGCGCCCCGCTTCGCGTTGAAGCTCAAGACCTGGTGCTTTCCCATCGCCGGCTGCGTGGGCTACCGCGGCTATTTTCATCACGATGCGGCATTGGCCGAGGCGGCCCGGCTGCGCAAACAGGGGCTGGATGTCTACGTGGCCGGCATTCCGGCCTATTCCACCCTGGGCTGGTTTTCCGATCCGCTGCTCAGCACGGTGGTGGACTGGCCGGACTTCGAGCTTGCCGGCCTGATCTTCCACGAGCTCGCCCACGCGCGGGTATACGTTCCGGGGGCCACCACCTTCAACGAATCGTTTGCGGTGACGGTGCAGCGGGTCGGCGTGCACCGCTGGCTGGCCGCCCAGGGCTCACCGGCCGAGCGGGCGGCCTATCAGGCCTACCGCGCCCGCCGTCATCAGTTCCTGGCCCTGGTGCTCGCCACCCAGGCGCAACTCGAGCATCTCTATGAGAACGGTACGTCCCAGGCCGAGATGAGCGCCGGCAAGCGCCGCATCATCGCCGACCTGCGCCATCGCTATCAGGCGCTGAAGGCCGAGTGGGGCGGTTACGACGGTTACGATCGCTGGTTCGCCGGGCCTCTGAACAATGCCCAGCTCGGTTCGGTGAGCACCTACGAGGACGACGTGCCGGCCTTCCGGGCTCTGCTGGCACGCGAGCATGGCGACCTGCCGGCCTTCTACGCGGCGGTGGCCAAGCTCGGCAAGCTGCCTGCCGGGGAACGGGAGCGGCGCCGGGCCGCCCTGGCCGCGGCTGGCGGTCAGGACCGGCCGGCGTCCCGTCCGGCCAGGCGCCGCGCCAGGGAATAGCGGGCCCGCGAGCTCTGCCGGCCCAGGTACTGGGGCACCACCGCTTCCAGGGCGGTGGGCTCGATGCCCAGTGCCTGCAGTGCCGGGCTGGTGCACACGCTGTCCTTCTGCAGGGAGTGGTAGTTGTCCAGGGAGAAGGGCTTGCCGGGTGCGTACTCGAGTATCCGGGCCTGCAGATGGGAGATTCCGTCCCCCAGGGGCAGGACGCGGCGTTTGAGGCCCGCGGTGCGTGCCGTGTATTCCACCAGCTCCCGCAGGGTGTAGATGTTCGGGCCGCACAGCTCGTAGCGTTCGCCGATGGTGGTCTTGTCGCCCAGGGCGTGGGCGAAGGCCTTGACCACGTCGCCCACGAACACCGGCGCGAAGCGCGCGCCGGCGCAGGCCAGGGGCAGCACGCCCGGGGACCAGCGCAGCAGGGCGGCGAAGCGGTTGAAGAAGCTGTCGCCCGGTCCGAAGATCACCGACGGACGGAAGCTGGTGATCTGCAGCCCCTCGCCGGCCGCCCCATGCATCAGGTCTTCCGCTTCGCCCTTGGTCTTGAGGTAGTAGCCATGCTCGCTGTGGGCGTCGGCGTTCAGGGCGCTCATGTGCAGTACCCGCGTCACGCCCTGTTCCCGCGCCGCCCCTACCAGCTTTTCAGCCAGCTCCACGTGGGCGCGGCGAAAGCCGCTGCCGTCATGGCCTGCTTCGTTCAGGATGCCTATCAGGTTGGCCGCCGCGTCGCAGCCCGCCAGTTGCTCGGCCAGGGCGCCCGCATCGTGCACATCCGCTTCCACCAGCTCCACCCTGGGGTTCACCAGCAGATCCCGGTGGCGGGCCCGTCGGCGGGTGGGCACCCGCACCCGGTAGCCGGCTTCGGTCACTTCGCTGATCAGGTGCCGGCCCACGAAGCCGGTGCCGCCCAGTATGCAGAGGGTCCGAGTTTTCATTGTGTAATTGCACTCCCGACAATCATGGTCGCCGTCGCCCGGCAGCCAGTGCAAGCATACCAGTCCTTGGGAGCCCGTCGGATCGGACCTGCCCCTACTGTGGCCATGGGAGAACGATCCTGATCGATGCTTCCCTAGGGCGATGCTGCCGGTATCGGCGGCATGTACCGGCTGAGATGGGTGGCGGCGCCGTGCAGCCGCCAATCGAACACCGCCGTGAAGGCCAATACGCCGCGCACGTAACCGCGCGTTTCGCGAAACGGTATCAGATCCACCCACAGGTCCGCCGGCATGGAGCCCTTGGCCGGCAGCCAGGTCTGCACCCGCTGGGGACCGGCGTTGTAGGCGGCGGTGGCCAGCACCATGTTGCCGTTGAAGCGGCTGAGCATGCGTTGCAGGTAGCCTGCCCCCAGGCGGATGTTCTCCTCGGCCTGCAGCAACGCCAGCCGGTCCGGCCGCGGCCGGTTCAGCAGCCTTGCGGTGTGGCGGCCGGTGGCGGGCATCAGCTGCATCAGTCCCAGTGCGCCGGCCGGCGAGCGGGCGTCCTCCCGGAACGCGCTTTCCTGCCGCACCACTCCGAACACCCAGGACGGATCCAGACCGTACTGGCGGGAGACGGTCACGATCTGCTTGCGATAGGGCAGCGGGAAACGCAGCGCCAGGTCGTCGAGTTTCCCGGACTGGGCGGCACTCCAGATGGCCTGGTCGTGCCAGCCCCACTGGTTCGCCAGCACGGCCGCCAGCGCCTGCTTGCGGGAATCCAGGTCATGGGTGCCGTAGTACCACTCCCGGCGGGCGTCCAGATTCATGTCCAGGTAGTACAGCTCCCGGGCGCGCACCAGGGCCGGGTGGTTTTCGAGCAACCGTTGCAGCTCCTTGGGGGTGTACCGGATGGGCTTGTCGTTCATGGCGTAATGCCAGTTCAGCCGGTCGGCGGCCAGGAAGCCGTGGTAGTTGCGCTCGGTGGCCAGGTCCGCCAGTTCCCGCCGGGCCTGGGCGTGGCGGCCGATCTTGTCCAGCGCGCGGGCATGCCAGTAACGCCAGGTATCGTCGCGGCGCTGGTCCGGGCCGAGGGCGTCGATCCAATGCACCACCGCCTTCCAGTCCTGGGCCGCCAGGGCGGTGCGCACCCGCCACTCGCGCACCCGGGTGTCCACCGCCCGGGCGGGCAGTGCGTCCAGCCATGCGCGGGCCTGGGGCTGGTCCTGGTAGGCGGCGCGCAGGGCCAGCATGCGTTCGGTGTGGTCGACCTCGGCGGCGCTGAACCGGTAGCGGTGACGCACGGTGCTCCACACCTGCTGGGCGCCGGCGGCGTCCGCCCGTGCCAGCCGGCCGATGCCGTACAGCACGATGTCCCGGGTGATGGGCAGGTCCGGCCGCAGGGCGCCGGAGCGGATGATGCGGGCCGGCCGCCGGTAGGTCTTCAGCCACAGCTCCACCCAGTGCCGGTCCCGGGGGCCCAGCCGTCGGCCGAGAAAGCTCGCCAGGGTCAGGTTGCCCTCCCGTATGGCCAGACGGATGCGCTCCCACAGGGTCTTGGTGTTGATGTAGGGGCTGGCATACAGGTCCTTGAACACCGGATCGCACTGGTGGGACTGGGAGTGTCCCACCAGCCACAATTTCAATGCGTCTTTCATCAGGCCCTTGGTGCGCCCCGTGTGCAGGCGCGCCTGCAGCTCGAAGCAGCGCAGCCGGGACGGCTGATCGGGGCGGTAGAAGCGCAGGAACTCGCGCCAGTCCCGGCGCCGGGCCAGCTCGTCCAGCCATTCCCGGCGCAGCCTGGGTGCCAGCGGCGTGTGGTCGTAGGTCTGCAGGAAGTGGCTGATCTGGTCCGCCCGGGCGTGCGCCAGGTCGCGGCGCAGGGCGTAGTAGCGCAGATAGGGATAAAGCGGGTAGTGACGCAGCGCGTGTTCCAGCTGGCGAAACCGGTTCAGATCGCCCGCCTGCAGGGCGTTGCGTGCATCCTGGAAGCTCTGGCGCTGCTGGGCGAGGGTCGCACCGGCCGCCGGCGCGGTTGCGGCGATCAACACCAGAGCCAGCAACACGCCGTGCGGGAGTAAGCGCATAATTCGCTATAGTTAATGACCAACCGCTGCCACGATAATGAGGACGCCCATGAGCTTCAAGTCGATCAACCCGCTGGACGGCACCACCCTGAAAGTAGTGGAGCCGTGGAACGAGCGCCAGCTGGAAGCGGCCCTGAGTGAGAGCGCCGATGCGGCGCCCCAATGGGCGGCGCGGCCCATGGAGGAACGCTGCGATCTCATGCGTCGGGTGGCGTCCGTGCTGCGCAGCCGGCGCGACGAGCTGGCGCGGCTCATGACCCTGGAAATGGGCAAGCTGGCCAAGGAGGCGCGCGCCGAGGTCGACAAGTGCGCCTGGGTCTGCGAGTACTACGCCGACAACGGTCCGGCGTTCCTGGCCGACGAGATCATCGAGACCGATGCGTCGCGCAGCCTGGTGGCCTATCAGCCCCTGGGCACGGTGCTGGCGGTGATGCCCTGGAACTTTCCCTACTGGCAGGTGTTCCGGTTTGCCGCGCCGGCGCTGGTGGCCGGCAACACCGGCCTGCTCAAGCATGCCTCCAACGTACCCCAGGTGGCCATGAGCATCGAGGAGTTGTTCGCCGAGGCGGGCTTTCCCGCCGGTGTGTTCCGTACCCTGATGCTGCCGGCCTCGCGCGTGGCCGCGGTCATCGAGGACCCGCGGGTGCAGGCCGTGACCCTCACCGGCAGCGAGCCGGCCGGCCGCCAGGTGGCAAGCACCGCCGCTGCCCACATCAAGAAATCCGTGCTGGAGTTGGGGGGTTCCGATGCCTTCGTGGTGCTGGAGGACGCGGACCTGGAGCTGACGGTGCAGAACGCCGTGGCCTCGCGGTTTCTCAACGGCGGCCAGAGCTGCATCGCCGCCAAGCGCTTCATCGTGGTGGACGCCGTCGCCGACGCCTTTCTCGATCGCTTCAAGGCCGGGGTGGAGGCGTTGCGCTCCGGCGACCCCATGGACGAGGACACCACCCTGCCGCCCCTGGCCCGCCATGACCTGCGCGACGACCTGCATCAGCAGGTGGTGGACAGCATCGCCCACGGGGCGGTGGCGGTCACCGGCTGCGCACCCGGCAGCGGACCGGGCGCCTTCTACCAGGCCTCCATCCTGGATCGGGTGGAGCCGGGCATGCGGGCCTACCACGAGGAGCTGTTCGGGCCGGTGGCCATCGTCATCCGGGCGCGGGACGAGGCGGACGCGGTGCGTATCGCCAACGACTCCGATTTCGGTCTCGGGGGCAGCGTGTGGACCCGGGATGCCGCGCGGGGCGAAGCGGTGGCCCGCCGGCTGGCCTGCGGCGCCGCCTTCGTCAACGGCCTGGTCAAAAGCGATCCCCGTCTGCCGTTCGGCGGGGTCAAGCACTCCGGCTACGGACGGGAGCTGTCCCGTCTGGGCATCCGTGAGTTCGTCAACGCCAAGACCATCTGGATTCGGTAGCAGCCTGTCGGGAGCGCTCGCGGCGGCGGGTGTTCAATGGCCCGTAGGTTGGGCTGACGAAGGAAGCCCAACGGGCGGCGGCGCGGTTGTGTGGATTGGGTTGTTTTGGCTGGGTGGTTGTTGGGCTTCGCGCGGCTCAGCCCAACCTACGTGATCGGCCCGACCTACATGGCCAGCCTAACCTGCGCGTTCGATCCGGAAGCGGCCCGTGCAGGGTGTTCGCGGCGGCGGGGGGCTGACTGGCCCGTAGGTTGGGCTGACGCAGGAAGCCCAACGGGTGGTGACGGGGTTGGGCGGGGTGGTTGTTTTGGATTTGGCGGTTGTTGGGCTTCGCGGGGCTCAGCCCAACCTACGTGGTCAGCCCAATCTATGTGGTCGGCGTAGCCTACGCGCCTTTGGGATTGCATGTCTTGGCGTGGGTCGTCAGGGCTGCTCGGCGTAACGCTCGCGGAGCATGTTCTTCTGCACCTTGCCCATGGTGTTGCGGGGCAGGGCGTCGATGAAGAACACCCGTTTGGGTACCTTGTAGCCGGCCAGGCGGGTCTTCAGGGTGCGGATGATCTGCTGCTCGTCCAGGGGCGGGCCGCCGGTCTGGGGCACCACCACAGCGGTCACCATTTCCCCGAAATCGGCGTGAGGCAGGCCGATGACGGCCGACTCCAGGACGCCGTCCAGGTCGTCGATGACGCTTTCCACCTCCTTGGGATAGACGTTGTAGCCGCCGGTGATCACCATGTCCTTGCTGCGCCCGACGATGGACAGGTAGCCGTTGGCGTCCCGGCGGGCCTGGTCGCCGGTGCGGAACCAGCCGTCCGCCGTGAACTCCTCGGCGGTCTTTTCCGGCAGCCGCCAGTAGCCCTTGAAGACGTTGTTCCCCTTGACCTGCAGCTGGCCGACGGTGCCGTCGGCCACGGGCTGATCGTCGTCGTCGGTGATGCGCACCGAGACCCCGGGCAGGGGCAGACCCACCGTGCCGGCAAGGCGTTCGCCGTGCAGGGGGTTGGAGGTGTTCATGCCGGTCTCGGTCATTCCGTAGCGCTCCAGGATGGTGTGGCCGGTGCGCTGCTCGAAGGCCTCGAAGGTCTGCTCCAGCAGAGGAGCGGAGCCGGAGGTGAACAGCCGCATGTGGCGACAGTCCTCGCGACCGAAATCGGTGTCCGCCAGTAATCGGGTGTAGAAGGTGGGCACCCCCATCATCACCGTCGCCCGGGGCAGCAGACGCCGGACCGTGGCCACGTCGAACTTGGGGATGAACAGCATGCCGGTGCCGTTCAGCAGCACGCAGTGACAGGCCACGAACAGCCCGTGGATATGGAAGATGGGCAGGGCGTGCAGCAGCACGTCATCCGGCCCGAAGCCCCAGGCCTGGTGCAGGGCCGTGCCGTTGGCGGCCAGGTTGCCGTGGGTGATCATGGCGCCCTTGGGCCGGCCGGTGGTGCCTGAGGTATAGAGGATCACCGCCACGTCGTCGGCGCTGCAGGGGACGATGTCGAACGTTTCGTGCCTGCCGGCGGCCCGCTCGCTCAGGCTGCCTCCGCCCTGGCCGTCCAGGGTCAGCACCTGGGCCACGCCATGCCTGGCGGCCAGCGTTTCCATGGTGGCCTGCCGGGCGGGCGCACACACCACCGCAGCGGGTTCGGCGTCGCCCAGGAAATAGTCCAGCTCGTCTTCCAGGTAGGCGGTGTTCAGGGGCAGGTAGATGAAGCCCGCCCGCAGGCAGGCCAGGTACAGGAACAGCGCCTCGGGAGACTTGTCCACCTGCACCGCCACCCGGTCGCCCTTGCGGATCCCCGACTCGGTCAGCGTGCGGGCATAGCGCCCGCTGGTCTGCTCCAGGTCCTCGTAGCTGTACACGGCCCCCTGTTCGGTCTCGATGAACATCCGGCTGCGGTCGGCGGGAAAGCGGCTTTCGAACAGGCGATAGGTGTTTTTGTCGTCCACGGCGGGCCTCACAGGCTTTGCTTGACACCGAAAACCCGGCGTCATTAGACTGCCAAAATTTATAATTATGAATTATTAATTACAATAGCTTCACCGTCACGAGGATCAGCCAGCGCCGTGAGCACCGGTCCCATCCAGCGTCGAGCGTTGTACCAGCAGGTCGCCGATCGCCTGCGCAAACGTATCTATGACGGGGAGTTGACCGCCGGGGAGCCCATCGACGAAAAGCAGCTGTGCGCCTCGTTCGGCATCAGCCGCACGCCCCTGCGCGAAGCGCTCAAGGTGCTGAACAGCGAAGGGCTGGTGGAGCTGGTGCCCAGTCGCGGCTGCTTCGTCAAGCACGTGGGTTTCGACGAGCTCCACGAGCTGTTCGTGGTCATGGCCGCCCTGGAGGGGTTGTGCGCCCGGGAGGCGGTCCTGCGCAGCGACGAGGCCGACGTGCAGCGCCTGGAAGACCTGCATGCGCGCCTGGAGGAACATGCCGCGGCCGGCGACATCGACGCCTATTATGAAGATAACTTCCGGTTTCACGAGGCCCTTCAGGAACTGTCCCGAAACCGCTGGCTGCAGCGGGCGGCGGCGGACCTGCGCAAGATCCTGCGCCTGGCCCGCCATACCCAGCTGACGGTGGAAGGGCGGCTGCAGGGCTCGCTGGACGAGCACCGCCGCATCATGGAGGCGGTGCGCCGGCGCGATGCCGACGCCGTGGAGCAGTCCATGAAGGAGCATCTGCAGGTGCAGCTGCAGGTGCTGGAGCATATGCAAGAGCAACAACAGCCCGGAGCCGCACCCGCGGATCACCGGGCAACATGATGACCTGCGAATAGGGAGGAAACACCCGTGAAAATCAACAAATTCTTTGTGACCGCCGCCTGCGCGGCCGCGGTGGGCTTGTCCAGCGCCAGTGCAGTGGCCGGGGACATGGTGCTGCGCGCCTCCCACCAGTGGCCCAAGGGCGACATGCGTGACGAGATGGTGCGCATCATCGCCAAGGACGTGGCCAAGGCCGATGTGGGCCTGAAGATCCAGGTCTATCCGGGCAAGTCCCTCTACAAGCCCAAGGAGCAGTGGAACGCCATCGTCAAGGGGCAGCTGGATATCACCGCCTTCCCCCTGGACTATGCCGGCGGCCGCCATCCGGAATTCAATCTGACCCTGATGCCGGGCCTGGTGCGCAACCACGAGCATGCCCAGCGGCTGGACCATTCGGCGTTCATGAAGCGCATCAAGAAGGTCATCAACGATTCGGGGGTCATCGTGCTCGCCGACACCTGGCTGGCCGGCGGCTTCGTCTCCAAGGGCCAGTGCATACTGGACCCGAAGGACGTCAAGGGCATGCGCTTCCGTGCCGCCGGCCGCGCCTTCAACGAGATGCTGGCCGGCGCCGGCGCCTCCATTACCAGCATGCCGAGCTCGGCCATCTACACGGCCCTGCAGACCAACGTGCTGGACGGCGCCAACACCAGCTCCGCCAGCCTGGTGTCCTACCGCATCTACGAACAGGTCAAGTGCCTGACCGCCCCCGGTAAGAACGCCCTGTGGTTCATGTACGAACCCATCCTGATGTCCAAGAAGACCTTCGACCGGCTCAACAAGAAGCAGCAGGAAGCGATTCTCGCCGCCGGCAAGGACGCGGAGAAGTACGCCTACGAGAAGGGCAAGGAGGCGGACAAGATCCTGGTGGACACCTACAAGAAGCACGGGGTGAAGGTGGTCTACATGAACGAGAAGCAGTTCGACGAATGGAAGAAGATCGCCGACAGGACTTCCTATAAGAACTTCGCCAACAAGGTCCAAGGGGGGCGTCAGCTCCTGGATATGGCCCTTTCCGTGAAGTAAGCAACCGTGCACGCGGGCGCCGGGAGTCGCCTCCCGGCGCCGGCCCTGCGTTGGTCAGCCATGAACAGTTTCATTCGCCTGGTCGCTCTGCTGTCGCGCCTGTGCGGTATCGTCGCCGCGCTGATGGTGCTGACGTCGGTGCTGGTGGTCTGTCAGATGGTCTTCATGCGCTATGCGCTGCATGCGGCCACCAACTGGCAGACAGAGTTCGTCACCTACATCCTGATCGCTGCCACCTTCGTCGGCAGTCCCTATGTGCTGCTGACCCGCGGTCATGTGAACGTGGACTTGCTGCCGCTGTACGTGACCCACCGCTGGCGCATCGTGCTGGCCCTGGTGGCGTCCACCGTGTCCCTGGCGTTCTGCCTGATCATCACCTGGTACGGCTATCAGCTGTGGCTGGAAGCCTGGGAGAAGGCATGGCTGTCGGACACCATGTGGGCGGTGCGCATGTGGATACCCTACTCGGCCATGCCCATCGGGTTCGCGGTGCTGTCGCTTCAGTACGTGGCGGACATCCTCAGTCTGGTGACCGGCCGCGACATGCCCTTCGGCATCAACCCCCAGCACGGCATACGGGAGAGCTGATATGAGTACCCTCGTGATCGGGCTGCTGGTGGCCGGTGCTCTGGTGACTCTGCTGTTGACCGGCGCGCCGGTGGCGTTCGCCCTGGGTGCGGTGGCGGTCATCTTTCTGGTGGCCTTCGAGGGGGTGAGCAGCCTGTCGGTGCTGGCCGACACCTTGTTCGGCGGGCTCAACGAGTTCGCCCTGCTGTCCATCCCCATGTTTATTCTCATGGGCGCGGCGGTGGCTTCGTCGCGGGCAGGTCCCGATCTGTACGAGGCCCTGGAACGCTGGCTCTATCGCGTGCCCGGCGGCCTGCTCATCTCCAATCTGGGCGCCTGCTCCATCTTCGCCGCCCTGAGCGGTTCCTCGCCCGCCACCTGCGCGGCCATCGGCAAGATGGGTGTGCCGGAGATGCGCAAACGGGGCTATCCCGACGGACTGGCCACCGGCGCCATCGCCGCCGGCGGCACCCTGGGCATCCTGATTCCGCCCAGCATCACCATGATCGTGTACGGCATCTCCACCGGCACCTCCATCGGCCGGCTGTTCATCGCCGGCATCCTGCCCGGCTTGCTGCTGACCGCGCTTTTCATGACTTGGTCGCTGTACTACGCGGCCCGCAAAGGCTATCGCTTCAAACTGGGCGACCGCGGTTATTCGTGGCGGGAGAAGTTCACCATCCTGCCCCGCATCCTGCCGTTTCTGGCCATCATCGTGGCCGTGCTCTGGACGCTGTACGGCGGCGTCGCCACGCCCTCGGAAGCGGCCGGGGTGGGCGCCTTCTTCTCCATCGTGCTGGTGGTGGTCATCTATCGCATGTGGCGGCCGCGGGAGCTGTGGGAAGTGCTGCGCACCGCCACCCGCGAGTCGGTCATGATCATGATGATCATCGGCACGGCGGCCCTGTTCAGCTACATGATGTCCTCCCTGTACATCACCCAGTCCCTGGCCGAGTGGATCGGCGCCCTGCATGTCAGCCCCTGGGTGCTGCTGCTGTACGTCAATCTGTTCCTGCTGGTGGCCGGCCTGTTCCTGCCGCCGGTGGCCGTGATCCTGATGGCCGCCCCCATTCTGGTTCCGCTGGTGATCCAGCACGGTTACGACCCGGTGTGGTTCGGCGTGGTGCTGACCATCAACATGGAGATCGGCCTCATCACCCCGCCGGTGGGGCTGAACCTCTACGTCATCAACGGCATCGCGCCCGAGGTGAAACTGCCCACCATCCTGTGGGGCGCACTGCCGTTCATGTTGTGCATGGTGCTCGCCATCGTGCTGCTCACGGTGTTTCCGGAAATCGCCACCTGGCTGCCGGATCACCTGATGGGGGCGCTGCAATGAAGCAGGCCTGGCTGGAGCGCATGCTGGAAGCGGTCGCCGACCGGGGCCGCGAGCTGCTGAAGCTCGAATCCGGCAACCGGGGTGGTCAGGACCCGGCGCAGCTGTGCCGTCAGTTGCTGGACGGCCACGGTGAAGCCTCGGCGGTCGCCCTGTCGCGGGAGATCCTGCTGCTCTACAAGGGCTTCGATGCCGACCGGCGCGAGGCCTTCTTCGACATGCTGCTGAACGACTTCGGCCCGAACCTGGAGGATATCCAGGCGGCTTTGCAGGCCTATGCCGACAGCGGCGATCCGGACGACTATCTGCGCCTGGCGAACCTGGTCGAGCCGCCCCGCCAGGAACTGTTCCGGCGTCTGAACATGGCCCCCAACGGCACCGCCAGCCTGGTGGCCATGCGGGCCGACCTGCTGGCCCTGCAGCGCCGGCGTCCGGAAATGCGCGCCGTGGACGCCGACCTCAAGCACCTGCTGTCGTCCTGGTTCAACCGGGGCTTTCTGCAACTGCGCGTGATCGACTGGAGCAGCCCGGCGGAGATTCTGGAAAAGCTGTTCGGCTACGAGTCGGTGCACCGCATCCAGGGCTGGGACGATCTGCGCCGGCGCATGCTGGCGGACCGTCGCTGTTTCGCCTTCTTCCATCCGGCCATGCCCGACGAGCCGCTGATCTTTGTGGAGGTGGCACTGGTCAGGGGCATGTCCGAACGGGTGCAGCCTTTGCTGGACCCGGACGCGCCGCTGCTCGATCCGGCCCAGGCCGACACCGCCATGTTCTACTCCATCAACAACACCCAGGTGGGCCTGAGGGGCATCTCGTTCGGCAATTTTCTGATCAAGCAGGTGCTGACGGAGCTGCGCGCGGCCCTGCCCTCCCTACGCCACTTCGCCACCCTGTCGCCCCTGCCTCGTTTCTCCGCCGTGCTGTCCGCCGCGTTGCAAGGCACCGATGAGGGCTTGAGCCCGGCGTTTGTGGAAGCGTTGCTGGAAGAGCATGGCGAGGCGCTGTGCGCCCGCGCGGGCGTCGACGGGCCTCTGCAGGCCTTGGGCGCGCTGCTGGAGCAGGACCCGGTCCCCCATGCCGACGTGTTGGCCGAACCGTTGAGCCGGATCGCGCTGGCCTATCTGACCAGTCGGTCGTCCCGCGGGGCGCTGCTGGACCCGGTCGCCTCCTTTCACCTCTCCAACGGCGCGCGTCTGGAGCGTATCAATCCCTTCGCGGATCTGTCGGAGCACGGCATGAAAGGCTCGTTCGGCGTCATGGTCAACTATCTGTACCTGCCCGAAGAGGTGGAGGCGAACCACGAGCGCTTCGTCGCCGGCGGCGAAATCGTGATGGCCAAACCCCTTGCACGCCTGCGCCGGCGCATCGACGAGACGCGCACCCTGGCCCATGCCGGCTGATCTGTCGGTGGCCTTGGGACCGTCAGGGACTCCACGGGGCGTCCAGCGTTGGATATTCTGATCCTGCTGTCCATGGGCGGTCTGGCGGGTATGCTCGCCGGCCTGCTGGGTATCGGCGGCGGTGTCATCATCGTGCCGGTGCTGGCGCTGGTGTTCGCCCACCAGGGCGTGAATGCCGATGCCATCATGCATGTGGCCATCGGCACGTCCCTGGCCACCATTGTCATCACCTCACTTTCTTCCATCAGGGCTCACCAGCGCCGCGGCGGCATCGACTGGCGCGTGTTCCGCACCATCACGCCAGGCATCATCGTGGGCGGTATGATCGGTGCGGTGATTGCCAAACAGCTGGGCGGCGACACCTTGCGGGTGACGTTCGCCGTCTTCATGCTGCTGGTGGCGGCCCAGATGGCGTTGGGTACTGCCGCGCCACCCCATCGCACCCTGCCGCGCACCGCTGGCATGCTGGTGGCCGGCGGCCTCATCGGCACGGTGTCCACTCTGATGGGCGTCGGCGGCGGCTCCATGTCGGTGCCGTTCCTGACCTGGTGCAACATGCAGGTACGCAAAGCCGTGGCCACCTCCGCCGCCATCGGGCTGCCCATTGCAGTTACCGGCGCGCTCAGTTACATGGTCAGCGGCTGGCACAGCGCCCACCTGCCTCCCTGGAGCATCGGTTTCATCAACGTGCCGGCCTTCGTCGGTATCGTGGTGGCCAGCACCCTGTTCGCCCCCCTGGGCGCCGCCCTTGCCCACCGCATTCCACCGCTGCTGCTCAAACGCCTGTTCGCCGCTTTCCTGCTGGTGTTGGGGGTTCGTATGTTTCTTGCCTGAACTTGGGCAAAAAGACTCAAGAGCCACGGAATCCACGGAAACAACCAAAGCGCCACGGAAGACACGGAAAGCACGGACGGGTTCAAATGGTAAAAACCGGCAGGCGTGGAACCCCAGACTGTTTCTGCCATCCGGCAAGCGCTGCTATCAACGCGCGTTGATGGAGTCGCGTCCCCTGCCAGTCGTGTGACATTGAACGTAGGGCGCAATAAGCAACGCGCATTGCGCCGGAGGACGTGTCAGCCTGGCCAAGCCCTTGGTGCAATGCCCTTCGGTTATTGCGCCCTTCATCGATTGAAAAGACTTAAGAGCCACGGAACCCACCGAAAGCACGGACGGTTCTTTTCTGCGTCCCCTACGAGGCACGCGGGACACGGATCGTGCGCCGGCATAGCATGCCGTGAGACGAAGCAGGTTTTCTGGGCCCCGTGTGGCGTACCGAGCACCACAGCCCGAAGCGGGAAAAAGCGCGCCCTCTGTTCGAGCCCGAGATGACCCAAGCCCAACGGGCGCCGGGTCAGCCGGCGAGTTGGGCGCGCGCCGCTTCGGGGAGTGTAGGTTGGGCTGACGTAGGAAGCCCAACACGGCAGCGGTTTGGGTGGTGACCGTCTGTTGGGCTTCGCGTTGCTCAGCCCAACCTACCAGTGCCGTGCACGAAAAAGAACCTCGCCGCGCGGGCGCGAGAGCCCGCATTCAATCAAGAGCCACGGAATCCACGGAACCCACCGAAAGAAACAATTGTAAGCACGATAGCCATGGTGGCACGGCGGCGCCACGCAGTCGCATGTGTCCTGCAGCCTTCGCCGTCTTCCCTTCCGTGGATTCCGTGGCTCTTTTCGGGCTGCTACCCCTGCAGGTTCAGACGGTCTGGTAGTACAGAACGTAGGGCGCAATAAGCAACGCGCATTGCGCCGAACGAACACTTCTTGTTCCGTGCTTTCTGTGGCGCCTTTGACATAGTTTCCGCTGCGGGCTCAGAGGTTGGCCAAGGCGTTGGTGCAATGCGCTGCGCTTATTGCACCCTACATCGACTAGAAGGACTCGGGAGCCACGGAAAACACGGAACGGAAAAAGGCAGGGGCTGCGGCATACCGCGACGGTCTAGCGGTGTGCATACTGCATGTGCTGCCCGCTAACAATCATTCCCTTCCGTGCTTTCCGTGGCGCTTTTCAGATTGTTTCCGCTACCCGTTCACACCGTCTGGTAGTACAGGTTCTGCGGATGGTTGG
>CAZNBB010000055.1:0-23075 GCA_964571225.1 uncultured Gammaproteobacteria bacterium | reverse complement strand
ACAGCCGCCATTCGACTGGCGGTGCGGCGCCAGTCGAATGGCGCCAGCGGGATTCTAGCCATCGGTCAGTTGCCGCTCGATGCGCTCCATCAGTTGCCCGGCGATGTCCAGGCCATACAGGCGGTCCAGTTCCCGAATGCAGGTGGGGCTGGTGACGTTGATTTCGGTCAGGTAGTCGCCGATCACGTCGAGCCCTGCAAAAAGCAGGCCCTTTTCCTTGAGGCTGGGGGCGACCTGACTGCAGATCCAGCGGTCGCGCTCGGTGAGCTCGACACCCTCGCCCCGTCCGCCGGCCGCCAGGTTGCCGCGGCTTTCCCCCGGCGCGGGTATGCGCGCCAGGGCGTAGGGCACCGGTTCCCCATCGATCATCAGGATGCGCTTGTCGCCGGCGGTAATTTCCGGCACGAACCGCTGCGCCATGGTCTGGCGGGTGCCCCGTGCCGTCATGGTCTCGAAAATGACGTTGGTGTTCGGCTCGCCCTGCGTGACCCGGAATATGGATGCGCCGCCCATGGCGTCCAGGGGTTTGACGATGATGTCGCCCTGCTCGTCCAGAAACCGGCGCAGGCGCGACGGGTCGCTGGTGACCAGGGTGGGTGCACAGCACTGGGGAAACCAGGCGGTATAGAGCTTCTCGTTGACGTCCCGCAGGCTGCCCGGCCGGTTGACCACCAGCGCTCCGCCGGCCTCGGCCCGTTCCAGGACGTGGGTCGCGTACAGGTACTCCATGTCCACGGGGGGGTCCTTGCGCATGAGTACTACCGCCAAATCGTCGAGCCGCCGCTCCCCCGGTTCGTCCTCCCAGGCATACCAGTCGCCGGGATCGTCGCGCACTTTCAGAGGCCGCATGCGGGCCCAGGGTTGGCCGTCGCGCAGGAACAGGTCCGCGGTCTCCATGTACTGCAGCGTCCAGCCGCGCCGTTGGGCGGCCAGCAGCATGGCAAGGGTACTGTCCTTGTGGACATGGATGGAGTCGATGGGGTCCATTACGACGCCGACTTCGATGGTCATGGGCTTACCCGAGAACGCGTTTCACGTGGAGACGGTCCCGCCGCGGGCCGTGTGCCGCGTGGCGGTTGCCGAGGATGACGGCAGCTGATTGTACCGCGCATTTCCCTTCGCGTGCGCGCCAGGCCAGCACGGATTTGCTGCGCCGTGAGTATCTCCAAGTCGGCGCTTATGGGAGCCGATACGCCGCTTTAGATCGCTTTGCGGCACGGTCTGTGCAGGGGACCCCGGGGGTGTCCGATTTATGACGTTCCGGTGCCTGCGTCGGCCCGGGGACCGATGCACAGTAAAGTTTGTACTTGACCGGACGCTATTACGAATGGCGAAAGCCGTCAATTTGCAGCAGGTTGCGCAAGTCCGGTCGGTAAGGTGGAGGAGCATGTCTGCCGGACCAGGACCGGAGGCAGGCGAACTTTTAATACTCAGTATCTTATAGCTTTAATATTTGTCATGCGTTAAGACACATAGGTAAGCCGCCGATATGCAGAATGTTTTGGAGAATTCAGAAACGGGTGGCCAGTCGGGGGGCGCCGTGGACGCAAATACAGATCAGAACGGACTGGCGGGCTTGAAGGTCATGGTGATCGACGACAGCAAGACGATCCGGCGAACGGCGGAAACCTTGCTGAAGAAGGAAGGATGCGAGGTGGTTACTGCCACCGATGGGTTCGAAGCTCTGGCCAAGATTGCCGATCATCGCCCGAACATCATCTTCGTCGACATCATGATGCCCCGCCTGGACGGTTATCAGACTTGTGCGCTCATCAAGCACAACCAGGTGTTCAAGAACACGCCGGTCATCATGCTCTCGAGCAAGGACGGCCTGTTCGACCGGGCGCGCGGGCGAATCGTGGGTTCAGAGCAGTATTTGACCAAGCCGTTTACGAAGGACGAACTGCTGGGTGCCATTCGCGACCATGTGCGGTCGCCCGACTGATCGGCAGTGTTGCCCGCAGCGCTGCACCAGCGGTTCTCAATTGTAATGATGCGTCAACGTATAGGGGAGCATGAATATGGCTCGCATCTTGATCGTAGATGATTCTCCGACCGAGATTCACGTCCTCAAGAAACTTCTGGACAAGAACGGGTTTGAAACGCTTACCGCCCAGAGCGGCGAAGAAGGTATCGAGACGGCCAAGCGCGAGCAGCCGGATCTGATTCTGATGGACGTGGTGATGCCCGGCCTGAACGGCTTTCAGGCTACCCGTCAGCTGGCCCGTGGGGAGGATACCTCGGCAATCCCCATCATCATCGTCACCACCAAGGACCAGGAGACCGACCGCGTATGGGGCATGCGCCAGGGCGCCAAGGATTACATCACCAAACCGGTCAGCGAGGGCGACCTGGTAGGCAAGGTGAAGGCGGCTTTGACGGTTGCCTGACGGGGGCGATATGGACATGAGTGCGCACAAGACGGACCCGCTGGTCCTTCTCCAGGAGCTCGAAAGGCGCTGCAGACGCAACGCCCACGGGCTTCCGCGCCAGGAGGAAGCGAAGCGCGAATGGGTGGGCATCGGATTTCGACTGGGCCACCTGCGCCTGGCGGCTCCGTTGGGCGAAGTCGTCGAAATCCTGACCTACCCCTCCCTGTCCAAGGTGCCCGGCACCAAGCCGTGGGTCCGGGGGATTGCCAACGTGCGCGGAAACCTGCTGCCCATCATGGATCTGCAGGGTTATCTGCACGGTCGGCCGGTCACGATGACGCGACGCAGCCGAGTGCTGGTCATGAATCACAAGGGCATGTTCTCGGGACTGGTGGTCGACGAGGTGCTGGGTCTGAGGCATTTCCTGGAAGAAGAACAAACTTCGCAGTTGCCGGCGCACGACGACGGCATCAACGAGTACCTGAAACACGGCTTCAAACGGGGCGATGAACATTGGGCCGTGTTCAGCATGCATCGGCTGGCGGACGCGCCGCAGTTTCTACAGGTTGCTGTATAGAGATCCGGATATGGATTCCTGGTGACCGGTAATGGAATGCGCCCGCCGGTACACAAGGCGAAGTCCAGGCCGGTAACAACGAAGACGAGGGGGCAGACTCTAAGGGGTCAGGAGACGCAAAATGAGTGCATCGAACGCATCGCAGAGCAAGCTGGCATCCAACAAAAGACTGATCTTTCTGATCACCTTACTGCTGGTTTCGCTCGGTGCCATGTCCGGTATCTTCTACTACGTGGCAAAGCAGGATCAATATGACAAGGGCTACATCGGCTACGCCGGCGAGCAGGAAGTGCTGTCCCAGCGTATCGCCAAGTACACCCTGCAGGCCGCCGACGGCGGGAAGGACGCCTTCAAACAGGTGAAGTCGTTCCGCGACCGTTTCAGCCAGACGATCGACTACCTGGAAAACGGCAACCCGAACCTCGGTTTGCCGCCTGCACCCAAGTCCATGGCGCCGCAGCTTGCAGCTGTGAAGGCCCAATGGGGCGATTTCAGCTCCAATGTCGGCAAGGTGCTGGCCGGCCAGCAGCTGGTGCTGTCCGTCAGTCAGACCGCCTCGGTGATCAACAGCTTCATGCCTAAGCTGGTCAAGGAATACGGCGAAGTCGTTAATATTTTGATCAAGAACAAGGCGGATCCGCAGCAGGTCGCCTACGCGAGCCGCCAGCGGATGCTCGCCCAGCGCATCGTCAACAGCATGAGTAAGGTGCTGGCCGGCGAAGATGCGCAGGCGGCGACCAAGCAGTTTGCGAAAGACACCGAGACCTTCGGGAACGTCCTGGAGGGCGAGTTCGAGGGCAGTTCCACCGTCAAGGAAATCAAGAACCCGGAAGCCCGCGCCAAGCTGGGCGAGATCGCGATGTTGTTCAAGTCCGCCAGCGACTACGCCAGCAACCTGCTGGGCAACTCCCAGAAGCTGCTGGCTGTCCAGGCGGCGGCCAAGAACGCGGCCCAGAGCAGTGACCAGTTGTTCGCGGCGACGGTTCGGCTGCGCGACGGCTTTGCCAAGGCCGCCGCTTCCCGACCGGTCACGCCCGAGATGGCGTACGGCTTCGGTCTGATCGCCCTGTTGACCTTGTTCTGGATGGGCGCCCAGCTGTATCAGGACCAGCAGCGTCGTACCCGGGTGGCCGAGGAGAACAACAAGCGCAACCAGGAAGCCATCCTGCGACTGCTCGACGAGATGGGCAATCTGGCTGATGGTGACCTCACCAAGTACGCAACAGTGACCGAGGACTTCACGGGCGCGATCGCCGACTCGATCAACTTCACCATCGACGCGTTGCGCGACGTGGTCACCACCATCAACGAGACTTCCGAACAGGTGTCGGGCAGTGCGCAGCAGACGCGACAGACTGCCATAACGCTTGCGGAAGCCAGCGAGAACCA
Source organism: uncultured Gammaproteobacteria bacterium (assembly GCA_964571225.1). Lineage (GTDB taxonomy): Bacteria > Pseudomonadota > Gammaproteobacteria > DATFLG01 > DATFLG01 > DATFML01. Next base: position 18,737 of record CAZNBB010000055.1, on the reverse strand, counting down.
GGCCCAGGAGATCACATCGGCCAGTACCGCCATCAACGAGATGGCCGTATCCATCGACGAGGTCTCCAACCACGCCACGGAGTCCGCCGACGTGGCGCAGCGATCGGTGGCGATCGCCCACAAGGGCGCCGACACCGTACGCCGCACCATTGAAGGTATGGACTCGATTCGCGAACAGATCCAGGAGACCTCAAAGCGCATCAAGCGCCTTGGCGAAAGCTCGCAGGAAATCGGCGACATCGTGGAGCTCATCAACGACATCGCCGAGCAGACGAACATCCTCGCTTTGAACGCTGCTATCCAGGCGGCCATGGCCGGCGAAGCCGGGCGCGGTTTCGCGGTGGTGGCCGACGAAGTGCAGCGTCTTGCGGAGCGCTCCGCCAACGCTACCAAGCAGATCGAGGCGCTGGTGAAGACAATTCAGACCGACACCAACGAGGCGGTGATCTCCATGGAGCACAGCACCTCCGGCGTGGTCAACGGCGCCCGGTTGGCCGAGGACGCGGGCGAGGCGCTGGCAGAGATCGAGGGGGTCTCCAACCAGCTTGCGGGGCTGATCGAGAACATTTCCGATTCTGCCCGCCAGCAGTCCCAGGCCGCATCGAACATCTCGCAGACCATGCACGTGATTCAGGAAATCACCATGCAGACCAACACCGGTACCAACGAGACGGCTCAGTCCATCGGCAACTTCGCCGAACTGGCTGAGGAGCTGCGTCGGTCGGTGGCAGGCTTCAAGTTGCCGGAATAACGGGCGCCTCACGGTGGCTTTCAGTGAGCGCAAACGGACGCGGTCGGCGTATGGACGGAGCTGGATTGCAGGCTCTGCCGGATCTGGACGAGAGGCAGTTCGCCCAGTGGAACGGACTGCTCGAACGGCGCATCGGTATGGTGATACCGTCCACGCGCCTGTCGTTTCTCTCGACCAACCTGCGCCTGCGGATGCGGGAATTGGGCTGCTTGAACTATCAAGCCTACTACGAGCAGGTGACGAAGTCCGACAGCGCCGAGGAATGGACAGTGCTGGTGGACCGGCTGACCGTTCACGAGACCCGGTTCTTCCGTCACCCCAACTCCTTTCGTCTGGTGAGCCAGCTGGTTGCCCGGCATGGGGCGGGGCGGCCCGGTGGGGAACGCCCATTTCTGACATGGAGCGTGGGCTGCGCCACCGGAGAGGAGCCGTACAGTCTTGCCATGGTGGTGGACGACTCCCAGCGGCGCCATGGTGCCGAGGTGAGCTACAGCGTGGCGGGAACGGACATCAGCCTGCCCGCGCTGCGCACCGCCCGACGGGCCCGGTACCCCGTGGGCAGGCTGCCGGGAATAGAATCGCGATTTCAGGTGCGCCACTGCAAGCCTTGCGGGGAAAAGTATTTCGAGCTCAGCGAAGCGCTGCGCGCCCGGGTGTGTTTCAGTCAGTCGAATGTGCTCGATATCGAACGAGCGCCATTTGCGAAGCTGGATCTCATCTACTGCCAGAATCTGCTGATCTACTTCGATCGGCAGCAACGCGAACGCATCATGAAGGGATTGGTCGAGCGACTGGCGCCTGGGGGGGTGCTGGTGCTTGGCCCTGGTGAAATTGCAGGCTGGTCGGGTACCGGCATGCAGCGGATCCGGTTTGAGGATGTCTTGGCCTATCGCCGGGTGACTGCGTCGGCTGCGAAGGAAACACAATGAATCAAGCCATCGATTTCAGCACGCTCAAATGGGTCAAGCAGGAACTTGACGCCACCCTCAAGGACGCGCGCCAGGCGCTGGAGGCCTATGTCGAGAATCCTGACGACGAGCAGCAACTTGTTACCTGCGCGGATCACCTCCACCAGGTCCAGGGCACCCTGCAGATGGTGGAGATCTACGGCGCCGCCCTGCTGGCCGAGGAAATGGAGCAGGTAGCGAAAGCGCTGGTCGAAGGAGGCGTCACGAAGCGCGATGACGCCTATGAGCTGTTGATGCGCTCGATCCTCCAACTTCCGGATTATCTCGAACGTCTCAGCGAGGGTCATCGGGACGTTCCCCTGGTGCTGCTGCCGCTGTTGAACGATCTACGTGCCGCGCGCGGCCAGCATCTGCTGTCGGAAAACGCCCTTTTCGCGCCCGACCTGCTGCGCTCCCTGCCGGACTTCCTGATGGAAGGCCGTCATGAGGAGCCCGCCGAGTCCGCCCGGGATGTGGCACGCCGCATGCGCCACGGCTACCAGCGGGGATTGCTTGCCTGGATTCGCAAGGACGGCGCCGGCGTCGGTCTTCAGCATATACGCGAGGTGTTGGACGCTCTGCAGCATGCATCCCGTGAGGATGCCGCGGTGCGTCTTTGGTGGGCGGCCGGCGGACTGGTCGAGGCGCTCGAATCCGGGCTGCTCGAAGCCAGTGTGTCTTCCACACTTCTGCTCGGGCAGGTCGACCGACAGATCAAGCGCCTGATCGACGACGATGAGGCGGCGCTGGGGGCGGACCCGAATACCGAGCTACTGAAGAACCTGCTGTTCTACGTCGCCAGTGCGGACGGCGACAACGAGCGGGTCGCCGCCATCAAGCAGCATTACGGACTGGCTGCACTGCTGCCGAGCGCAGACGAAGTCGCGCAGGCCCGCGACAGCCTGAGCGGGCGCAATGCGGAGTTGATGCGCACCGTGTCGGACGCCATCAAAGAGGACCTAACGCGCGTCAAGGACGGCCTGGACGTGTTCCTGCGCGGCGCCCAGGATGACGCCTCGGATCTCAAGCCGCTGGCCCAGCTGCTCCACCAGATCGGCGATACGTTGGGGATGCTCGGTGAGGGTGCGTCCCGTAAGATCGTGCAGGAGCAGGCCGCGGCTCTGGAACAGATCGCGGATGGAGCCGCCAACTGCGACGAAGGTTCGCTGATGGAGGTGGCGAGCGCGCTGCTGGCGGTGGATGCGCGGTTGGCTGCCATGTCCGGCGCGGGTGCCCAGGCCGGTCCGAGGGGTGGCTCCGGTCAGGGTGCCGGCATTCCCGACTCCGACTACGGACAGATACTTGGTGTGGTGGCACAGGAGGCGGTGGCCGATCTGAGCCGCGCCAAGGACGCCATCGTCGGCTGCATCGACGGGTCCTGGGACTTCGATCAGCTGGCAACCGTTCCTCCTCTGCTGCATCAGATAAAGGGCGGTCTGTTGCTGCTGGGCGAAGAGTACGCGGCTGCCATCGTTGACGCCATCAACGACTATGTGCGCACTGAACTGCTTGAGGCAAAGCAGGTCCCCGGACAAGAGCGGCTGGACATCCTGGCCGACTCGATATCCAGCATCGAATACTACCTCGAGGGGCTCAAGGACAACCGCATATTCGGCGTTTCAGTGCTGGATGTGGCGGCAGCCAGCCTGGAAAAGCTCGGGCATCCGGTCAGTGTCCCGCAGGACAGCGAACCCGATCGGACCGACGAAGAGCCGGCGGCAGAGATGGAAGTCCGTGAGTCGGACCCGTGGGAGCAGTCAGAGGAAATCGTGCTCGAGCCACCAGAGGTGGAGGATTTCCAGTCGGGTACGGACGGAGATCCCCTGGCCGAAGAGGTCGACAGCGAGCAGATCGAACTTGCGTCCATTGCGGATTCGGTGACCCATATGGACGCCGAGGACGGGGACGAATCCTCAGCATCCGAGTCTGCGCCGGCCGAGGAGGAGGCTGCCGGCCCCACGGCCGCGGGCGTGTCGAATCTCGTGTTGGCGGAGGATGTCGACGAGGAGATTCTGGGCATCTTCATCGAAGAGGCCGACGAGGAGTTCGCCTCGATTACCGAGAATTTCCCCAGCTGGCGGCAGAACCCGGACGACGGCGACGCACTTGCCACCATGCGGCGCTCGTACCATACCCTCAAGGGCAGTGGACGTCTGGTAGGGGCGGTGGGTATCGGCGAGTTCGCCTGGGCCTTCGAGAACATGCTCAATCGCGTCATCGACGGCAGCATCGAAGCCGGCGATGTCATGTTCGCTCTGGTGGAACATGGCATCAGCGCCCTCCGCGAGCTCATCGATCAGATCAAGTCGGGCTCGCAACCCACCATGAACGTGCAGGCGCTCATGGACTGCGCCGATGTCTTCAGCCGCGGCGAGCAGCTCGGGATGGATGATGTGGAAGCCGCTCTCGCCGCGGTTCCACCGCCTTCGGAGTCGTCCGCGCTGCCGGACGCTGCCCCCGATGCTTCTCAGTCCACGGACGCGGAAGCCGGGATGGATCCGGTGTTGTTCGAGATCTTCCACAGCGAAACCCGGGGACACACAGCGACCATCCGCGAATTCATCGACGGCTGCCGCGGCGCCACTGGGGCCTGCAAGGTCACCGAACCCCTGATACGCGCGCTTCATACACTGCACGGCAGCGCCCGCATGGCGGGTGCCGACGGCGTGGCCGGACTTGCCAGCGAGTTGGAGAAGTACACCAAGGCGTTGATGGCCGAACAGCTGCCGCTTCCGCCCGCGGGAATCGCCGCGCTCGAAGAGGCCGCCAACGTGGTGGAGGATGTGGTGTTCCGCATCGGCCAGGGCGGTGTGGACGTTCCGGACTGCACGCAGATCCGAGAGCATATAGCGGGATTGCCGCGCACCCGTTCCGATGCGGAGCGCGAAGACGACGCCCAATACGTGGAGTACGACTTCGGACTCGACTTTGTCGACGATGATTATGCGGCTTCGTCGAGCGATGAGGATCGCGGTCCGGACGCCGAGCAGGCCGATGTGCAGCCGATGCCGACGCGGGCCGATGCGGACGAGCCGTCGGACGAGGTCGACGCGTGGGCTGCACAAAGTGCCGCGCCGGCGCCCGACGACGAAGTCATTCATCCGGAGCCGTTGAGCGGAGCCACCGAATCCGCAGACGCGGACGCCTGGCCCGTGTCGGAGCCGGACGAGGAAGCGGTTGCCGAGCAATTCCACGGCTCAGCGGAGCCGGGCTCGGCGACGGATGACACGGACTCGACGGTTTCCGGCGGCTTTGATTGGTCCGGCGAGTACACGGGCGGCGATGCCGGCACCGTGTCTGGGGAAAGCGACGTCCATGACCCCGCAGTGGATCCGGCCTCTGTCGGCGATGACGACTTTTCGGTCACGGCCGAAGAGTCGGGCGCCGAGCAACTGGGCGTCGCCGAAGACTCGCTTGCCGCCTCCGTTGGCCCTGGCGATGCGGTACTGGATCTCGACCTTGCCGGCACAGGCGGGGCGGTCGAGGCGCAGGAAACCCGGCTCCCGGACGGATTTTCAGAGGAGTCCGACACGGATTCCGTGGCGGACTCGAACGAATGGATGTCGGCCAGCGCCGTCCCGGAGCCCTCGGCTTCTGCCGAGGACGACGACGGCGATGCAGAGCTGGTGGAGATCTTCCTGGAAGAAGGTGACGAGATACTCGAGAACATCGAGTTGACCCTGCAGAACTGGATACGCAATCCGGAAAGCGCGGAGTACATGCACGCCCTGCAGCGGGATCTGCACACCTTGAAGGGCGGCGCTCGCATGGCCGGGATACAGGCCCTTGGCGACCTCAGCCACACCCTGGAATCGTTGCTTAACCGGGTCGTCGATGGACATGTGGCGGCCTCAAGGCGACTGTACGACATCCTGCAGATTGCCCAGGACCGTCTGGTGCAGATGCTCGAACAGGTACGTAATCGGCAGGCAGTTGACTCGGCGGCCGGACTGATCCAGGAGTTGGAGAGTCTCCAGACTGGCGCCGCTGCCGACGCTTTTGTCGAGCCCGTCCCGGACGCTGCGCCAGAGACCCCGGCGGCTGTGCCGGAGCAGGCTGCCGCAGGCGTGGATCGGGAGTTGCCCGCGACGGCTTCGACTGTCGAATCCGAGGAAGAGATCGAGACAGAAGTCATCGAAGGCCTGGCTGAACGGCGCAATGCGTCCCGTGTGCAGCAGGAGCTCGTCCGTGTGCGGGCCGATCTGCTGGACGCTCTTGTGAACTACGCCGGCGAGATCAGCATTTACCGTGCACGCCTGGAACAGCAGGTCGGTGCCTTCGGTTTCAACCTGGTCGAATTCGAGCAGACGGTAAACCGCTTGCGTGAGCAACTTCGTAAACTGGAGATAGAGACCGAAGCCCAGATCCTGTTCCGCTACGAGCGCGAAAGCGCGGAAGACGGTCAGGAGGATTTCGATCCCCTGGAGCTCGACCGCTATTCGCAACTGCAGCAGCTGTCACGTTCGTTGATGGAAAGCGTCAGCGATTTGTCCAGCATCCAGGGCTTGCTTGCGAACAACTCGCGCGAATCCGAGACCCTGCTCCTGCAGCAGTCGCGTGTGAATACCGAACTGCAGGAAGGCCTCATGCGCACGCGCATGGTGCCATTTTCCAGGCTGGCTCCCCGTCTGCGCCGCATCGTGCGCCAAACCAGTCATGAACTCGGCAAGCAGGCTGAGTTGAGTCTGGAAGGGGCCGAGGGGGAGATGGACCGGACGGTCATCGACCGGATTGTACCGCCGTTGGAGCACATGCTTCGGAACGCCCTGTCCCACGGCATCGAGACGCCTGCGCAACGCTCGCAGGCGGGAAAGGCTGCTGCAGGCCAGATCAAGATCAGTCTCGCGCGGGACGCTTCCGATGTGGTCATCCGGATCGCCGACGACGGCGCCGGGATGGACCTGGCGGCCATCAGGCGCAAGGCGCTGGAGCGTGGTCTGCTGGCACCCGACGCCGAGCCCACTGACCATGACGTCATGCAGTTCGTCCTTGAAACGGGCTTCAGCACCGCAGAACAAATCACCCAGGTGGCCGGCCGCGGCGTAGGCATGGACGTCGTCAACAGCGAAGTCAAACAGCTTGGCGGTTCACTGGAGATCGATTCCCGTTTCGGTGCGGGTACGACCTTTACGATTCGTCTGCCGTTTACGCTGGCCATCAATCAGGCGTTGCTGGTCCAGGCGGCCGAAGAGAATTTCGCCATCCCGCTTACCAGCATCGAAGGCATAGTGCGCGTCAGCCGCGATGATCTGGAGCGGTATCTTGCCGATGCCGACTCCACCTTCGGGTACGCCGGTCACGAATACCGTGTGCAGAAGCTTGCGGACCTGCTGGGTTCGGTGCCAGGTCCGGGGCCGGCAGCGACTAAACGGGTGCCGGTGCTGTTGGTCCGTTCCGGGGAACACCGGCTCGCGCTGGCAGTGGACTCGCTGATGGGCAGCCGGGAAATCGTCGTGAAGTCCGTCGGCCCCCAGCTCAGCACCGTGCGCGGCATTTCCGGTGCGACCATTCTCGGCGACGGGCGGGTGGTGCTGATCCTCGACCTCGGCGCTCTGGCGCGTGCCGGAGGCGCGGCACCGCAGGTTGCGGGACTGGAGCCGGTCGCGGCCGCCAACGAGACGGGCGCAATCACCGTCATGGTCGTGGACGATTCCATCACGGTGCGCAAGATCACGGCGCGGCTGCTGGAGCGCAACGACATGAATGTCATCACAGCCAAGGACGGTGTGGATGCGGTCACCAAGCTTCAGGAGCAACTGCCGGACGTGATGTTGCTGGACATCGAGATGCCCCGTATGGACGGATTCGAGCTGGCAACCCATGTGCGCAATGAGGAGCGGTTACGGCATATTCCGATGATCATGATTACCTCGCGCACGGGAGACAAGCATCGCAAGCGGGCGATGGAGATCGGTGTCGACCGTTATCTTGGCAAGCCCTATCAGGAAAGCGATCTGCTCGAGAGCATCACGGGCGTGCTGTCGGAGCGTACCGCGGATGCCTGAAACCCGTGCGGCCACGCTGCGCGTAGTGGTGATCGCAGAAACGGAAACACAGCGCGGCAGACTGAAAGCGCTGTTGGAAGCCAACGGCGTCGAGGTGGTGGCGGAACGGGGTTTGGGGGAGTGCCAGAAGGTGGCGCTGGACCCGGTGAAGGCGGACGTTCTGCTCATCAACCTGGACGATGCGATGGACGAGGAGTTGGAAAACCTCGAAATGCTCATCGAGCGCTCGCCCTGGCCCATTCTCTTCAATGAGAACGCCTCGGCCAACTCGGGAGCGCACCCCCGTTCGTTGATCGCCAAGCTCACGCAGTTGGCAGGCAGCCCGGCGCCGGCCCCGGAGCCGGAGGTGACGCCCGCCAGACCGGTGCTGCGGGTGGTCAGCAGCACCCCCGAATGGGCGGTGGCCGCGGCAGAGCAGGCAGAGCCGGCCGTCGGGGATACCAGTTGGGTCGACGTCGAGGCCGACACCGAAGCCGAGCGCGGCAGCGACGGCCCACCGGCTGACGCTGAAGTGGAGCCGGCACGGCAGGTCTGGGTGCTGGGCGCATCCCTTGGCGGCCCGCCGGCGTTGAAGCGTTTCTTCGGGGCTTTGTCGCCGGGTCTTCCGGTGTGCTTTGTGCTCGCCCAGCATATAGGGGGAGGATTCGTGAAACTGCTGGCCGACCAACTGAACCGCTGCAGCGCCGTCGATGTCATGCCGGCCTGCAGCGGTCGTCTGGTCAGGCACGGCGAAGTGCTGCTGGTGCCGGTGGGGGAGCGCTTCGCCATCGACGACGACGGCCGGGTGGAACTGCTTCCCGAAAAGCGCCAGCGGCTCTACCGCCCGTCCGTCGACGACGTTCTGCAGGCGGTGGGCAGACGCTACGGCGCGGCCTCGGGCGCCATCATCTTCAGCGGCATGGGAGCGGACGGCGCACGAGGCTGCGTGGATCTGGCCGAGAGCGGCGGGGTGGTGTGGGCGCAGGACGCCGACAGCTGCATCATCAGCAGCATGCCGGACGCCGCGCGTCTCAGCGGTACCGTCAGCTACAGCGGTACGCCGGAGGCACTGGCGCAGCGCCTGGCGGATTTTGTGGATCAATAGCGGTTCCCTCCGGCCGTGTCATGGCCGGCGCGGGCGTCGCAGCAGAAGGAGGAATGACCGTGAGTATCGCCCTACAAGCCGTACGCAGCCTCTGGATCCCGTTGCACGGCCGCGATCCGCTGCTGTTGCCCAATGTGGCCGTTGCCGAAATCGTCGACTATCAGGAGCCGGCCGCCGTCGAGGGAATGCCCGACTGGTTGCTGGGGGAAGTCGCCTGGCGCGGCCAGCAGCTGCCTTTGATCTGTTATGAATCTCTGTGCGGCGAGGCCATGCCCGAGCGCCAGCGGGAGGCGCGGCTGGTAATTATCAACACGGTCAAGGATCGCGGCGGGGTGGCATTCTATGCGCTGCTGACCGCCGGCATTCCCCGGCTGTTGCGGGTCGAGCCGGATACCCTGGTGCCGATGGGGGAGCCGGGTTCGGCGGTGCCTGCACTCGCACAAGTGCAGCTGAGCGGCCAGGGGGCGACCATCCCGGATCTGGAGCGGATCGAGGCCACCATAGGCGAACACTGGCAGTAGGCAGGTGTTGCGGCGAGTCCCGCGCAGGGGCGGTTATGCCGAAGCCGACAATGTGAAGCCACCCTGCCGTCCTGAGGCGCAGAGGCGCCAGCCCTGACCCAGAGCTGTGGATAGCCCCGTCAGCCCAGGTCTCCCCAGAAGGCCTGTATCGCAGCCAGCGCAGCCAGCGCGGCGGTCTCGGTGCGCAGAATGCGTGGTCCCAGGCTGATGCCGGTGAACCCGGCGGCCACCGCGGCCTGACGCTCCGTGGAAGAAAAACCGCCTTCCGGTCCGGCCAGCAGGGTGCAACGGTCAAATCGGGCCCCGAGCCGGCGCAGCCCCTGGGGCGCCTCGGGATCCAGCATGATCTTCATACCGAAGCGCGACTCGTCCCACTGTTGATCGGCAAAGTGCAGCGGCTGTTCGATCACCGGGATGCGGGTCCTGCCGCACTGCTCGCATGCGCTGATCACCACGCCTTCCCAGTGTCTGAGCCGGTTTGCGAGGCGCTCGCCCTGCAGACGCACCTGGCTGCGTTCGCTCCAAAGGGGAAGGATGCGACTCACGCCCAGTTCCACCGCCTTCTGAAGCGTGAAGGTCATGCGTTCTCCGCGGGAAATGCCCTGTACGAGGATCAGATCGAGGGGAGCCTGCGCTTCCCCGGGCCTGAAGTCGCCCACTTCCGCCACCACGGCATTCTTGTGAGCCTCACGTAGCACGGCGTCGTATGCTCCGCCGTTGCCGTCGAAAAGGACGAGGGCAGCTCCCGCCCGCAGCCTGAGAACGCGCACCACGTGTCCGGCGGCCCGCTCATCCAGCGTCGCGCGGGTGGCGGGCCTCAGGGGTTCGGAGACGTAGACGCGGGGCGTGCGCACGGGGAGCTGCCTGTCCGGCGCAGTTACTGGCGCGTGGCCAGTTCGATGCCCTCCCACGCGACCTCTGCCATCCGGCGGACCTGCTCTTCGGTGATGACGTAGGGGGGCATGAAGTACACCACGTTGCCGAGGGGACGCAGGAGCATCTGGTTCTGCAGCGCGTGCTGGTAGACGGCCAGGCCGCGGCGTTCCTGCCACGGGTAGGGCTCGCGGGCCGCTTTGTCCTTGACCATTTCGATGGCGACGACCATGCCGGTCTGGCGTACGTCTCCCACGTGCGGATGATCCGCGAACGGTTTGGTGACCTCCGACATCACCTGGGCCAGCCGTCGGTTCTGCTCGATGACCGGATCCTGTTCGAAGATGTCCAGGGTCGCCAGTGCCGCCCGGCAGCCGAGGGGATTGCCGGTGTAGCTGTGGGAGTGCAGAAACGCCGTCAGGTTCTCGTATTCGTCGTAGAACGCCTGGTACACGCGGTCGTGGGTCATCACCACCGACAACGGCAGATAGCCTGCGGTCAGTCCCTTGGACAGGCACATGAAGTCAGGGCTGATATCCGCCTGCTCACAGGCGAAAAGCGTTCCGGTGCGGCCGAAACCTACCGCGATCTCGTCGGCAATGAGGTGCACGCCGTGGCGGTCGCAGGCCTCGCGCAACATGCTGAGGTACACGGGGTCGTACATGCGCATGCCTCCCGCGCACTGGATCAGGGGTTCGACCACCACCGCGCAGGTTTCATCGGCGTGGCGTTGCAGTGCCTGCTCCATGTGGCTGAACATGCGTCTGCTGTATTCGCTGCAGGACTCGCCCGGCTCGCGGTTGAAGCAATCGGGCGTCGGCACGCTGATCACGTCCATCAGCAGCGGCCCGTACGTCTTCTTGTACAGGTCGACGTTGCCCACCGCCAGGGCGCCCAGGGTTTCGCCGTGATAGCTGTTGGTCAGGGTGATGAAGCGGCGCTTGCCGTCCCGGCCGAGGTTGCGCCAGTAGTGGAAGCTCATCTTGAGCGCGATCTCAATGGCTGATGATCCGTTTTCGGCGTAAAAGGCGCGGCTCAATCCGGGCGGCGTAATCTCAGCCAGCCGCTCCGAGAGCCGCACCGCCGGCTCATGGGAGAAGCCGGCCAGGATGACATGCTCGAGGGTTTCCAGTTGGTCGCGCAGAGCGGCGTTGATGCGTGGGTTGCAGTGGCCGAACAGATTGACCCACCAGGAGCTGATGGCATCCAGGTAGCGGTTGCCGTCGTAGTCCTCCAGCCAGACACCTTCGCCGCGCCGGATGGGGATCATGGGCAGATGCTCGTGATCCTTCATCTGCGTGCACGGATGCCAAAGGACCGACAGGTCGCGCTCTATGAGGGCTCGGTTGTCCATGGCGGACCATGATACGCAAGAGGCCGCGGCGTATCATCCATCGGGCACGCACGGGAGTCGCCCGTGCCCGCCGCATGCAGGGTCGGCGCCGAGACCCGGTGCGCGGCCGGCGGGATGAAGCGGATCGATGCCGGAAGCCGGCCGGTCACCCGTCCAGTGCGGTCGGCGTGTCCAGTCCCAGGTTCTTCCAAATGGCGACCGCGGGGGCTGCCTGGTTGAGGGTATAGAAATGCAGCCCGGGCGCGCCCTGCTCCAGCAGGACTTCGCAGATTTCCGTGACCACGTCTTCGCCGAACGCGCGGATCGCCTGGCGGTCGTCGCCCATGGCTTCCAGGCGCTTGCGTATCCAGCGGGGAATCTCGGCGCCGCAGGCGTCTGAAAAGCGGGCCAATTGCGCGTAGTTGGTTATGGGCATGATGCCGGGAACGATCGGGACCTGGAGCCCCATGCGCTCGCAGTTGTCCACGAAGCGGAAGTAGGCGTACGGGTTGTAGAAATACTGCGTGATGGCGCTGTCCGCTCCGCTTTCCACCTTGCGCTTGAAGTTTTCCAGGTCCTTCTGGGCATTGGGCGCCTGGGGATGGAATTCCGGGTAGGCCGCCACTTCCACATGGAAATAGTCCCCCGTCTCCGCGCGGATGAAGTCCACCAGTTCGTTGGCGTAGCGGAACTCGCCGGCCTCGCGCATGCCCGAGGGCATGTCCCCGCGCAGGGCCACGATGTGGCGTACCCCCGCATCACGGTAGGTGTTGAGGATTTCCCGGATGCTTGCGCGGGTCGATCCGATGCACGAGAGATGGGGTGCAGACTCGATGCCTGATGTCTGCTGGATTTCCAGCACCGTCTCGAAGGTCCGCTCCCGGGTGGATCCACCGGCACCGAAGGTTACCGAGAAGAAACGGGGCTTGAGGTTCGCGAGCGTATCGCGGGTACGGCGCAGCTTTTCGGTGCCTTCCGGCGTCTTGGGCGGAAAGAACTCGAAGCTGAAAACCTGGGGATATTTCTGTTGTGACTTCATAGAACCGAACGCTTGATTGATGAATGCAAAATGAAGGATGCAGAATGAGGTGCGGGGAAGCAAGGGTGCCCCACGGGCGCCCTGCCGTCCATGTATGCCCTTGCCGCCGCGGGTCGACCCCGGCTGCGTGGACAATACACCGAACGGGCCTCCACCATAAGTGCCACGGAACCCACCGCATCCACGGAACCGTGATCAGCGCGACGAACGAGCCTCGCCCATGCGTCCTCGGGCTTCATCCGTCGCCTCCGGCAGTCGGGGTTCGCGGCTTATCCGGCACTGCGCCCCGAGACCGGAGTGTCTACGTCCCGGCACTCAGTACCGGTAGTACTCCGGCTTGTAGGGCCCTTCCGGCGGCACGCCGATGTACTTGGCCTGCTCGGCGCTCAGCTCGGTCAGGTGGGCGCCGATCTTCTTCAGGTGCAGCCGCGCCACCTGCTCGTCCAGGTGCTTGGGCAGTACGTACACCTTCTTCTCGTACTTGTCCGGGTGGCCCCACAGCTCGATCTGGGCCAGCACCTGGTTGGTGAACGAGTTGGACATCACAAAGCTCGGATGCCCGGTCGCGCAGCCCAGGTTCACCAGCCGCCCTTCGGCCAGCACGATGATGCGCTTGCCGTCCGGGAAGATCACGTGGTCCACCTGGGGCTTGATGTTCTCCCAGGTGTACTGGTGCAGGCTGGCGATGTCGATCTCGCTGTCAAAATGCCCGATGTTGCACACGATGGCCTGGTCCTTCATGGCCTTCATGTGTTCGTGGGTGATCACATGCAGGTTGCCGGTGGCGGTCACGAAGATGTCGCCGGCGCCGGCCGCCTCGTCCATGGTCACCACCCGGTAACCCTCCATGGCCGCCTGCAGGGCGCAGATCGGGTCGATCTCGGTGACCCACACCGTGGCCCCCAGCCCGCGCAGGGACTGCGCGCAGCCCTTGCCCACATCGCCGTAGCCCAGCACCACGCAGGTCTTGCCGGCGATCATCACGTCGGTGGCCCGCTTGATGCCGTCCACCAGGGACTCGCGGCAGCCGTACAGGTTGTCGAACTTGCTCTTGGTGACCGAGTCGTTGACGTTGAACGCCGGCACCTTCAGGCTGCCCTCGCGCATCATCTCGTACAGGCGGTGCACGCCGGTGGTGGTCTCCTCGGACAGCCCGCGCACCCCCTCGAGGATCTCGGGGTACTTCTCGTGCATCACCTGGGTGAGATCGCCGCCGTCGTCCAGCAGCATGTTGGGCTGCCAGCCGTCGGGGCCGTGGATGGTCTGCTCCACGCACCACCAGTACTCCTCCTCGGTCTCGCCCTTCCAGGCGAACACCGGCACGCCGGCGGCGGCGATGGCCGAAGCGGCATGATCCTGGGTGGAGAAGATGTTGCACGACGACCAGCGCACCTCGGCGCCCAGGGCGGTCAAGGTCTCGATCAGCACCGCGGTCTGGATGGTCATGTGCAGGCAGCCGGCGACGCGCGCGCCCTTCAGCGGCTGGCTGGCGCCGTACTCCTCGCGCAGGGCCATCAGACCGGGCATCTCCGTCTCGGCGATGGCGATCTCCTTGCGACCCCAGTCCGCCAGACCGATGTCGGCGACCTTGTAGTCGGTGAATGAAAGTTTCTCCGCAGTCGTGCTCATGCAGTTGCCTCCTTGAGAATGGTGCCGGCGTCATCGGCCAATACTGCTGCCTTGTCGGTGCGTTCCCAGGGCAGGTCCACGTCGTCGCGTCCGAAATGCCCGTAAGAGGCGGTCGGCAGATAGATGGGACGATTCAGATGCAGGCTGGTGAGAATGCCGTAGGGGGTGAGATCGAAGTGCTCGCGTACCAGCGCCGTGAGTCGATGGTTGTCGATTTTTCCGGTGCCGAAGGTGTCCACCCGCACGGAAGTGGGCTGCGCCACCCCGATGGCGTACGAAAGCTGGACTTCGCAGCGGTCGGCGAGACCGGCGGCGACGATGTTCTTGGCCACATAGCGGGCGGCGTAGGCCGCCGAGCGGTCCACCTTGGACGGGTCCTTGCCCGAGAAGGCGCCGCCGCCGTGGCGGGCCATGCCGCCGTAGGTGTCCACGATGATCTTGCGGCCGGTGAGGCCGCAGTCGCCAAGCGGGCCGCCGGTGACGAAGCGCCCGGTCGGGTTGATGTGATAGGCCGTGTCCCTGGTCAGCCACTGGGCCGGCAGCACGGGCTTGATGATCTCTTCCATCACCGCCTCGTGGATGGTCTTGTTGTCCACCTCCGCGTCATGCTGGGTGGAGAGCACGACGGCATCCACGCCCACCACATTGTCGCCTTCATAGACCAGCGTCACCTGGCTCTTGGCGTCCGGGCGCAGCCACGGCAGCTTGCCGGCCTTGCGCAGTTCGGACTGCTTGCGCACCAGGCGGTGGGCGAAGGTGATGGGGGCGGGCATCAGCACGTCGGTTTCGTTGCTCGCATAGCCGAACATCATGCCCTGGTCGCCGGCGCCCTGTTCCTCGGGTTTTTCCCGATCGACGCCCTGGTTGATGTCGGGCGACTGGGCTCCCAGCCCGTTGAGCACAGCGCAGGTGGCGTAATCGAAGCCCTTGTCGGAGCTGTCGTAGCCGATCTCCTTGATCACGCCGCGGACCAGTTTTTCCACGTCCACCGTGGCGTCGGTCTTGATCTCGCCCGCCACCATCACCATGCCGGTCTGCGTCACGGCTTCGGCGGCTACGCGGGCGTTGGGGTCCTGAGCCAGGAACGCGTCCAGAATCGCGTCGGAGATCTGGTCGCACATCTTGTCCGGATGGCCCTCGGAGACCGATTCCGACGTAAACAGGTCTCGGTTGCTCATATGCTTCTCCTGTGAGTATTGCGGTTTCAGTTCGTAGGGAATTGCCGCTTCCGGCGGCAGCGTTCGTCAGGGTTTGCGGAAATGGAAGATGCCCCAGGCCAGATAGCCGGCGTTGCCGCCGTCCACCCAATGGCGCAGGCCTTTCTTCATCCGCTCGATGTAGTCGGTGCTGACCACTTTGCGAAGATCCGCTTCGACACTCTCGGTTTCCTGCAGCACGCGGAAGTAGTGGCGCGGCAGTTGTTCGGTGTGGTCCTCGAAACCGAGATCCTCGAGTCCGACCTGCCTGGCGGTGTCGCGATAGAAATTCGGCGACCCCAGGCTTTCCAGATGGATGCGGTCGAGAATCGGCTGCAGAACGCCTTCGGGGCAGTTGTCGGCCTGCATGGGATCGGTGAATACCATTTCCCCGCCCGGTTTGAGGACGCGCGCCGCTTCCTGCATGACTTTGGTGCGGTTGTCGCTGTGCAGGATTGCATCCTGGGACCAGATGAAGTCGAAGGTGTCGTCCGCGTAGGGGAGGGCGTCGAAGCTGCCGTCGACCACCTCGATCAGTCCATCCAGGCCCTCATCTCGGTTCATCTGCCGGTCCCGCTCGTTTTCCACTTCGCTGAGATTCAGCGCGACCACCCGGCAGCCGTAGGTTGAAGCCAGATAGCGGGCCGCGCCGCCGTAGCCGGCGCCCAGATCCAGGACCCGCGAATCCTTGCCGAGCCCGCTCAGCTTGCCGGCCAGACGCTCCACCGTACGGCGGCTGGCATCGAAGATGGATTCGTCATCGGCCTGGTACAGGCCCACATGAATGTCTTCGCCGCCCCAGATCGTGTAGTAGAAGTTGTCGGCATCGTCGCTGTTGTAGTAGTCGCGGGCGGTGGCGACTGCAGCCGAATAGTCAGTCGTCATCGTTGCATTCCTCTTCCGGCCGATACTCCTTTTCGGCCACGTGGATCAGGAAGTCGGGTTGATCGTCGTGGAAGGTTTCCTGGAAATCGCCGTAGGTGGTAATGGTCTGGAATCCAACCTCGGACATCAGCTTGCGCACATAGTTGCGTCGCAGGGGGTACATGTTCAGGTGGTACACGGAGTCGTCGGGGAATGAATAGCGGAAGCGGGCGAGACCCTGATCGACGAACTCCGGTTTCACGGTGATGTTCTTGCCGCAGTAGTAGTACGTATGGCTGCTGGAGTAGCCATGATCCAGGATGGCGTCGTAGTTGCGCTGGTCCAGAATCAGGATGCCGTCATGCTTGAGCATGGCGTAGAACTCCGCCAGTGCCTTGCGCCGGTCGTGTTCGGCGAACAAGTGGGTGAACGAGTTGCCAAGGCAGATAATGGCATCGAACTCGCCGTGCACGTCCCGGTTCAGCCAGCGCCAGTCGGCCAGTACGGTGCGCAGGATGTGGCCGCCGTTACGCACGCCGTTGTCGAAAGCTTTGGCGAGCATCTCCGGGCTGCCGTCGGAGCTTACCACGTCGAAACCGGCGTTCATCAGCCGCACCGAATGAAAGCCCGTTCCGGTAGCGACGTCCAGCACTCGCTTTGCGCCGCGTTCGCGCAGCACGTTGATGAAGAAATCGCCTTCGCTCTTGGCGCGCATCTCCCAGTTGATGAGATCGTCCCACTTGTCCACGAAGCCCTTGATGTATTCGTGTCGGTAGTGGTCGGTCTCGCGGACCTCGGTCGGATCGGAACCGAATCGCTGCTGTGTGGCAGAGCGCATGGTTGCTACCTCCCCTTCTGTCACGTTGATGTTGGCGATGCCGTATCGGCGCGCGGTGCGCGCAGTCTCGCAGGCTTGCGTGACGTTTACGGCAAATCGCGCGATTGGGCGCCCGTCGACGTGAGCCAACTGGCGCGCAAAACAATGCCGCCCGGCAGAGAAGGGTCCGATTGCTCTTCAAATACGGCACGACAGCTACTTGCTTGGAGCGGCGCCTATTCCGTTTGCGCCTTCGAGTCGGCCATTTCTCTTGCCGAACCTGGGCAGTTGCGGTGCCGGCTGCGAGCCAGTGCACGGCAATTGCAAATTGACCCGCCCATCGTCTTGCCGGGCGGACAGCAGCCGATTCGTTGAACCGGCCATGTTGCGGACCTGACTTAAGTCTTAGGCGCGAAGCCTGAATTGCTAATGCAGTATAGCGGGAGACGGGACGGGACTACCCGGATCGAGTTCCGCATGGTGCGGCGAACCCGCCCCGAAGAACCCCTGGACTTCAAAACACGACTGGACTGCGCTGAGTGTGCATCCCCGCTGTTCACATTCTCCTGGATGTCCGGATTTTTCGTAAAATTGCGTTTCGCTTCCCCGGGCGCATGCTGCCTGGGAGCCAGGCGGCAAAGCCATCGGAGCAAAAACGTTAACACTTTGCCGCCGGCAAGTGCAATTGCGGAGGTTTACTGTGACATCTTTATGTTGCATTTCCGTGTATTGTGAAAAGCCGCCGTGGAAGCCTTTCAGTCAATATAGGTCGTGACGTTGCGGCGACGAGGACGAAAATTGTCCAGATGATCGATATCTGCCTTAATGCCGATAAGCAATGACGCTACACGGCGGAAGCGAAGTTTCCGTCCAACCAGTTCAGCAGCTCGGCAGGTGCGGCGATCATCGCATCGGCGCCCCAGCCGGCCGGATTGTCGTGCCCGGCAATGTATCCGAACAATGCAACGACGGTATGCATCCCGGCGTTGCGGCCGGCGGTGATGTCTCGCTCGGCATCGCCCACATAGATGCACTGCGGCGCCGCGCAGCCGGTCTCCGTGCAGGCCCGCAGCAGCGGCGCCGGATCGGGCTTGCGCTGGGGCAGCGTGTCGCCGCTCACCACGCTGGCCGCTCGATCCCGCAGCCCCAATGTCTGCAGCAGCGGTTCGGTCAGCCAGCCGGGCTTGTTGGTCACCACGCCCCATTTGATGCCTCGGCGCTCGAGCTCTTCGAGCAGGACTTCCATGCCGGGGAACAGGCGGGTGTCGCGGGCAAGATTGTCGCGGTAAAGGTCCAGCAGCCGCTGTCGCAGCTCGGCGAAGGAAGGATGCTCCGGCTGCAAGCCGAACCCGAGGCGGATCAGGCCGATGCCGCCATGGGATACCACCGGTCGAATGTCTTTGAACGGCAGCCGTGGGCGGCCGGTCTGGGCGAGCAGCTCGTTCAGGCAATAGGCGAGATCGGGGGCGGTGTCCAGCAGCGTGCCGTCGAGATCGAACAGCACGGCGTGTATGGCGTCCGGCGCGACCGGAGGTGAACTGCTGGTCTGGATAGGCATGTATGTCCGGCTCGACGCGGTACGAACTGCTTAGGGCCTGTTAACACTATAGGGGTCGCCGCTGCCGGCGCCCCATTTTTCGTCCTGCAAGGCGGAGCGAGTGCGGTGTAGCCCGGCTAC
>CAZNBB010000054.1:0-23414 GCA_964571225.1 uncultured Gammaproteobacteria bacterium | reverse complement strand
CCGAGGATGCCATCAAGGCCGCCATCGCCGACTACCAGAGCAAGTCCGGCAGCGGCGACGTGGCGGCCGAGAGCGCCTGATACGTTGGTACGACTGTAAATGAGGTGAAGCCATGGCGATTACGCTGACGGAAGCGGCCGCAAGGCAGATCGGAAAATCACTGGAGAAGCGCGGCCAGGGTGTCGGCCTGCGCCTCGGTGTGCGCACGTCCGGTTGCTCCGGAATGGCCTATGTGCTGGAATTTGCCGACGCCGTAGAGCCCGAGGACATGGTTTTCGAGGGCCATGGGGTGAAGGTGGTGGTGGACCCCAAGAGCATGGTCTACCTGGATGGCACGGAGCTGGATTTCGCCCGCGAAGGGTTGAATGAGGGCTTCAAATTCAACAACCCCAATGTGAAGGACGCCTGCGGCTGCGGCGAAAGCTTCAACGTCTGAGACAGGCGGTTCCACGGTCCGGGTCGGCCGCACGGCAGGGGCCGGGCAGCCCCGGTCCCCCACTGCGCGTGAGACGGTCATGCCCCCGGAGTCGGTCAAGACCCATTTCGAGCTGTTCGCTCTGCCTGCGACCTTTATGGTCGACGGGGAGGCGTTGAGCGCGCGCTACCGCGAGCTGCAGCGCACCATGCACCCGGACCGGTTCGCCAGCGCACCGGACCGGGAGCGCCGCCTGGCCATGGAACAGGCCGCTCAGCTCAACGAAGCATTCCGCGTGCTGCGCGACCCACTGGCTCGGGCGCGCTATCTGCTGGAATTGCGGGGCCATCGGTTCGATGACGAGCACAGCACGACCCGCGATCCCGAGTTTCTGATGGAACAGATGGAGTTGCGCGAGGCCCTGGCGGAAGTGCGCGACAGCGCCGATCCACTGGCCCGTGTCGGCGTCTTGATGGACCAGATCGGGGCGCGCTTGAAGGCCATGACCGATCAGCTCGGCGACCTGTTCGGCCGGGATTCCGCCGAGGCGCAGCGGGAGGCGGTGCAGACCGTGCTGCGCATGCAGTTTTTCCGGCGGCTGGAGGAAGAGGCCCGCAATCTGGAGGCCGATCTCGAGGATGAACTCGATGGGCCCTGAGCGTCGCAACGCGTCGGGCACACCGCTTCCCACAAGCGACTGAATTATGGCTTTACTGCAGATATCCGAACCGGGACGCTCCACGGCGCCCCACGAGCATCGTCTGGCCGCAGGTATCGACCTGGGTACCACCAATTCCCTGGTGGCCTCGGTGCGCAGCGGCATTGCCGCCACCCTGCCCGATGCCCAGGCACGTCACCTGCTGCCCTCCATCGTGCGCTACCTGGCCGACGGTGCCCGTGTGGTGGGGCACGATGCCAAGGCGGTGGCGGCTCAGGACCCCCTCAACACGATCGCTTCCGTCAAGCGCCTGATGGGGCGTGGGGTAGGGGATGTGAAGGCCCTCGGCGGCCGCCTGCCCTACGAGTTCATCGCCAGCGATTCCGGCATGCCCCGCATCCGCACGGCGGCCGGGGATGTCAGCCCGGTGGAGGTGTCTGCAGATATCCTCAAGGTGCTGCGCGAGCGGGCCGAGCAGACCCTGGGCGGGGAACTGACCGGCGTGGTGATCACGGTACCGGCCTACTTCGACGATGCCCAGCGCCAGGCCACTAAGGATGCCGGCACGCTGGCGGGCCTCAATGTGCTGCGGCTGCTGAACGAACCGACCGCCGCCGCCGTGGCCTACGGACTGGACCGGGCCTCCGAAGGCGTGATTGCGGTCTATGACCTGGGCGGCGGCACCTTTGACATCTCCATTCTGCGCCTGAACAAGGGTGTGTTCGAAGTACTTTCCACCGCCGGCGATTCCGCGTTGGGCGGCGATGACATGGACCGGGCCATCGCCCGCTGGATCATGGATCAGGCCGGCATCAGCGACGATGCCGACCATGCCCAGCTGCGCCGGCTGCTGCGCGACGCCTGCGCCGCCAAGGAAGCCCTGACCGACGCCGAGCGGGTGGATCTGAAGGTCGAGCTCATGGATGGCAGCCACTGGGAAGGCGAGCTTACCCGCAGCCAGCTCGATTCCCTGGTCGATCCCCTGATCCGCAAGACCCTCAGCCCCTGCCGCCGAGCCCTGCGCGACGCCGACCTGACACCCGGGGATATCAGAGAGGTGGTGATGGTGGGCGGTTCCACCCGGGTGCCCCGGGTGCGCGAGTTGGTGGGCGAATTCTTCGGCCGCGATCCCCTGGTGGACATCGATCCGGACAAGGTGGTGGCGGTCGGCGCCGCCATCCAGGCCGATATCCTGGCGGGCAACAAGCCCGAGGATGAAATGCTGCTGCTGGACGTCATTCCCCTGTCCCTGGGGCTGGAGACCATGGGGGGGCTGGTGGAGAAGATCGTCGCCCGCAACACCACCATCCCGGTGGCCCGGGCGCAGGAATTCACCACCTTTAAGGACGGCCAGACCGCCATGGCCCTGCATGTGGTGCAGGGTGAGCGCGAGACCGTGGAGTCCTGCCGTTCCCTGGCCCGCTTCGAGCTGCGCGGTATCCCTCCCATGGTGGCCGGCGCGGCCCGCATCCGGGTCACTTTCCAGGTGGACGCCGACGGGTTGCTCAACGTGGCTGCCCAGGAACAGACCAGCGGTGCGCACAGCAGCATCGCCGTCAAGCCGTCCTACGGGCTCAGCGACCAGGAAATCGAGTCCATGCTGCGGGACTCCATCAGTCATGCCGAAGACGACATGGACGCGCGCCGCCTGAGAGAACAGAAGGTGGAAGGCGAGCGGGTCCTGGAGGCCATCCGGGCGGCGCTGGCCGCCGATGGGGACGAGCTGCTGGAGGCGGCTGAGCGGGGGCGCATCGACCAGGCCACGGAAGCCTTGGCTCAGGCCTGCGACGGTTCCGACGCCCAGGCCATCAAGGCGGCCATTGCCCGCCTGGAAAAGACCAGCTCCGAGTATGTGGCGCGTCGAATGGATGCCGGCATCCGCAAGGCCATGGCCGGCCATAAAGTGGAAGACTTCGAATAAGGCGCCGTCGCCCGCGTCAACCCAGAGAGTTCATCATGCCCCGTATTACCATATTGCCCCATGCGGAAATCTGCCCGGACGGCATCGCCATCGACGTCGAGCCCGGCATCAGCATTTGCGATGCAGCGCTTGCCCACGGTATCCACATCGAGCACGCCTGCGAGAAGTCCTGCGCCTGCACGACCTGCCATGTCTACATCCGCGAGGGTTTCGACTCCCTGACCGAGCCTGATGAGACCGAAGAGGACATGCTGGACAAGGCCTGGGGACTGGATCCCGATTCGCGCCTGAGCTGCCAGGCGGTGGTCGCGGAACAGGACCTGGTGGTCGAGATACCGAAGTACACCATCAATATGGTCAGCGAACAGCATTGACCCTGTGTCGCCGGGCTATGGCGCAGCGTGGGAGGAGACTGGTATGGGACTGAAGTGGACGGACATTCAGGACATCGTCATCGAGCTGGACGAAGCCCATCCCGATGTGGATCCCCGCTATGTGCGGTTTACCGATCTGCACCGTTGGATCTGTGACCTGGAAGGCTTCGACGACGACCCGGAGCGCTCAGGCGAGAAAATTCTGGAGGCCATACAAATGGCCTGGATAGAGGATCGCAGCTGATCGGGCGCATCCGTTTCGTTCCCCCCCCCCCGTCCGGTCAGCGGCGCTCCGGGGCCGCCTGGGGCCCTGCCGGGATGTCGCCGTTCAGCCCGCGTCGCCCTCCCTCGTTGCCTGACCGTACCAGTGGCGGTACACTAATCCATTGCTTTTCTCGTGCCTAAACCTGCGACCTGTCGCAGGTTTACGTTATCCTGAATCCTGAGTACGGAGTCCATTCATGGCAGTTGAACGCACTTTGTCCATCATCAAGCCGGACGGCATTGCCAAGAACATCATCGGCGAGATCTACAGCCGCTTCGAAAGAGGCGGACTGCATATCGTCGCCGCCCGGATGCTGCACCTGAGCAAGGAACAGGCGCAGCAGTTCTACGCGGTGCACAAAGAGCGTCCCTTCTACGGTGATCTGGTTGCCTTCATGACCTCCGGGCCGGTCATGGTTCAGGTGCTGGAAGGCGAGAGCGCCATCGCGCGCAATCGCGAACTCATGGGTGCGACCAACCCGAAGGATGCGGCGCCGGGCACGATTCGCGCCGATTTCGCCGAGACGGTGGACGAGAATGTCGTGCACGGTTCCGATGGGCCGGATACGGCCAAGGCCGAAATCGAATTCTTCTTCAAGCCCGAAGAGGTTTGCCCGAGGACCCGGTAGTCATGGGGTCGGGGCCGCGCGCCAGGCGCGCGGCCCGGGGCGAGGGTAGCGTCGTGGACAGTCAACGCAAGATCAACCTTCTGGAACTCGATCACGCCGGGTTGGCGGCGCTGTTCGCCGACATGGGCGAGAAGCCGTTCCGCGCCACCCAGGTGCTGAAGTGGATCTACCAGCAGGGTGTGGACGATTTCGACGCCATGACCAATCTCGGCAAGACGCTGCGCGCGCGCCTGGCAGAGGTGGCGGAAGTGCGGCTTCCGGAAGTGGCGTTGGACAGGGATTCCGACGACGGTTCGCGCAAGTGGCTGCTGCGGCTGGCCGATGGCAACTGCATCGAGGCGGTGTTCATTCCCGAAAAGGACCGCGGCACGCTGTGTGTGTCATCCCAGGTGGGTTGCGGTCTGGACTGTTCGTTCTGCGCGACCGGCAAGCAGGGTTTCAACCGCAACCTCACCACCGCCGAAATCATCAGCCAGGTGCTGGTGGCCGTCCGCACCCTTGGGCGTGCGCAGGGCGACCGTCGGGCGGTGACCAATGTGGTGCTGATGGGCATGGGCGAGCCGCTGCTGAATTTCGATGCCGTGCTGCCGGCGTTGCGGCTCATGCTGGATGATCTTGCTTTCGGCCTGTCCAAGCGGCGGGTCACGCTCAGCACGTCCGGGGTGGTGCCGCAGATCGACCGGCTGCGTGAGCTGTGCGATGTGAGCCTGGCGGTTTCGCTCCACGCGCCCAATGATGCGCTACGGGACGAACTGGTGCCGTTGAACCGCAAGTATCCCATCGCCGAACTGCTGGCTGCATGCCGGCGCTACGTCAGCGGCGAAGGGCGTCGTCGCATCACATTCGAGTACGTGATGCTCGATGGGGTCAACGACACGGACGAGCACGCCCGCCAGCTCATTCGCATCCTGCGCGGTGTGCCGTCCAAGGTAAATCTCATTCCGTTCAATCCGTTTCCCAACACGCGTTACCGGCGCAGCCCGGCGGAACGTATCGACCGTTTCCGCCAACTTCTGCAGGAAGCCGGCTATACCACCATCACCCGCCGCACCCGCGGGGACGACATCGATGCGGCCTGCGGCCAGTTGGCCGGCCGGTTTCAGGACCGTACCCGGCGTCGCGCCCGTCACGAAGGTCGGCCCCAGGAGGTTCATGCATGAAGCGAATGCTGGGTTGGTTTGCTGTAGCCGCATTGGCGATGGTCCTGGCCGCGTGTGGCGCAAGCAACACGAACGTTCGTCCGTCCAGCAACAGTGGCACGGACAGCAGCGGGCAAAGCCCGGCGCAGATCAACACCCAACTCGGAATCGCCTACCTGCAGGACGGCCGCAAGGACATGGCCTTGCAGCAGCTTAAGAAAGCCCTGCGACAGGATCCGGATCTGGCTCAGGCCCATAACGCGATAGCGGTGGTCTACGAGCAGCTTGGCGAGATCAAACTGGCAGAACGGCACTACCGACGGGCGCTGGCCCTCAACCCCGACGATTCCAGCGCCCAGAACAACTACGGACAGTTGCTGTGCCGAGCGGGGCGCTATCAGGAAGCGGAACAGCATTTCATGGCGGCAGTGAAGAATCCCCTGTACAAGCGTCCGGCCATGGCCTACACGAATGCAGCTCTTTGTCTGCCCAGCGATGCGCCGCCCGGCAAGGCGGAACGCTACCTGAATGCGGCGCTGCAGGCTAATCCCATGTACCCCGGCGCATTGATGGCGATGGCTCGGCTCAAGCACAAGCAGGGCGACAATGGGGAAGCCCTCAAGTATCTTCAGCGCTACGAGCGCGCGGCCGGAGTGAATCCCGACATGTTGCTGCTGGGAGTGAAGATCCAACGCGCCCTGGGTGACACGGTCGGTGAGACCCACTACGTGAAGTTGCTGAGATCGCGCTATCCCGACTCGCCCCAGGTGACCGAGTTGCAGAAGCTGAACTCACAATGACCCACAATCCGGATCCTGAAATGGAACCCGGTACCGAAGGCTCGGGCGCTCCCGGCGGTCCCGGGCCGCGGTTGCGGGCGGCCCGGGAGGCCCGCAAGCTCAGTATCGCGGAGGTGTCCAGCCAGCTTCGACTGGACGCGTCCACCCTGTCCGCCTTGGAGAACAACGACTTTCGCGGCCTGGCGGCGCCCATATTTGTCAGGGGCTATCTGCGCAACTATGCCCGGCTGCTGGGGCTGGACGAAACGGAGGTGGTGGCCGAATACGACGCCCAAGGGGTGCCCGAGCCCCGGCCCACCCTGAACGCCATCTCGCGCAAGCGCATCGGAGGGGACGGTTTTCCATGGCGGCTGCTGGGTTGGCTGCTGCTGCTGGGTCTGGTGATCGCCGGCCTGGTGATGTATGGCCCCCAACTGGGCAAGCTGTGGTCGACGGGCGGCAAGACGGAAGCGCCGGCCGGCTCGCTGGCGTTGCCGGGTGCCGAGTCTCCTTCGCAAGCCCCCGCCCAGGCGACTCCAAATCCGCCGGCCTCGCCGACCGAAGCGCCGGCGTCGCCGACACCGGCCCCGGCCCCGTCCAAATCCGCCAGCCCGCCACCGGCTGCCACGTCGGAGTCGACAGCGCCCGCCGAGCAGTCCGCGGCTCCGGCAGACGAGTCGTCCGGGACCGGGCAGCCGGCCTCGTCGGCCGGCCAGCAGAGCACCCCGCCCGCTCCGGCAGCCGCAGCGGCGCAGGATACCCTGACCTTGGAGTTTCACGGCGATTGCTGGACCGAAGTGCGGGACGCTACCGGTAAACGTCTGCTGTTCGGGCTGATCCACAGGGGAGAGCAGAAGAAGCTGGCGGGGCGCCCACCGTTTTCCGTGTTGCTGGGTAACTCCCAGGCGGTGTCCATCACCTATGATGGCAAACCCTTCGATCAGTCGCGTTACAATCAGGGCAATGTCGCCCGCTTTCAGGTCGGTGAAGGCTCCCATGGCCAGTGAAATCGGCACGCGCGACGGCACGTGAGTACAGCGAATAGCGTCGGCCGATTACCGACCGGACGAGCATTCTCCATGCGTTCCCCTGCAACGAAAGCCCGATAGTCATGTCGAATGTCATCCAAGCCATCCGGGGGATGAACGATATCCTTCCGGACCAGTCCTCTGCCTGGCAGCATATCGAGGATATCGCCCGTGGAGTGCTGCGGGCCTATGGCTATCGGGAAATCCGCCTGCCGCTACTGGAAAAGACCGAACTGTTCAAACGCTCCATCGGCGAAGTGACCGACATCGTCGAGAAGGAGATGTATACCTTCGAGGACCGCAACGGCGACAGTCTCACGCTGCGCCCGGAAGGTACCGCCGGCTGCGTGCGCGCCGGCATCCAGCACGGGCTGCTGCACAATCAGGTCCAGCGCCTCTGGTACCTCGGCCCCATGTTTCGCCACGAGCGCCCTCAGAAGGGGCGCTACCGCCAGTTCCACCAGATCGGCGTGGAGACCTTCGGTATGGAAGGTCCGGACGTGGATGCGGAGCTGATACTGCTGACTGCGCGGCTCTGGCGGGCCCTCGGCGTGCGGGACGTGACCCTGCAGCTCAATTCCCTGGGCACGCTGGAATCGCGCAACGCCTATCGGCAGGTGCTGGTGGAGTACCTCAGTGCACGCATGGACCAGTTGGACGAGGACAGCAGGCGGCGCCTGAATACCAATCCGCTGCGCATCCTGGACAGCAAGAATCCCCAGATGCAGGAGTTGATCGCCGCCGCGCCCCGCCTGGCTGACTACCTGGACGCCGATTCGCAGGCGCACTTCGACGCCCTGCGGGCCATGCTGGACGAGGCCGGGGTGCCCTACGAGATCAATCCGCGGCTGGTGCGCGGATTGGATTACTACGGCAAGACCGTGTTCGAGTGGGTCACCGACCGGCTGGGCGCCCAGGGAACGGTATGCGCGGGCGGTCGCTATGACGGGCTGGTGGAGTTTCTGGGCGGGCGCACGACGCCGGCAGTGGGTTTCGCCATCGGTCTGGAGCGCCTCATCGCCCTGTTGGAGGAACTGGAGGTCGTGCCGCCTGCCCGCGATCCCCACGCCTATCTCGTGCTGATGGGCGAGGCGGCCCAGCGTCGGGGGCTTGCACTGGCGGAGTCTCTGCGAGACGCTCTGCCCGGTTTGCGGCTGCAGACCCATTGCGGGGGCGGCAGCTTCAAGAGCCAGTTCAAACGGGCCGACCGCAGCGGTGCCACGGTGGCGCTGGTGCTGGGCGACGATGAAATCAGCCGCGGGCAGGTGGCCGTCAAGCCGCTGCGCGGGGCCGGTGAGCAGGAAGTGCTGCCCCAGCAGGCGCTGACCGAGCGTCTGCGCGCGCTGATCGACAGTGAATGACAATGACGGCCGGCGCGCGGACCGTCATGGCGAATTGAATTAACAGGAGCGCAACGTGGACGTCTACGCAACCGACGAAGAGAAAGTCGAAGCCATACGCAAGTGGTGGAAGGAGAACGGGACCACCCTGATCACCGGGGTGCTGCTCGGGCTCGCCGTTCTGTTCGGCGCCAAGGCATGGTTTGCGTATCAACACAAGCAGGCGGATCAGGCGTCCGGCGTCTATATCCAGGTCATGAACGCTTTGGCGAGCAACAACGCCCAGGCGGCGACCGAAGCCGGCGAGGTGCTGACCACCAAGTACAGCTCCAGCACCTATGCCGTGCTCGCCACCATGGCACTGGCCAAGTTCAA
This sequence comes from uncultured Gammaproteobacteria bacterium, assembly GCA_964571225.1. Lineage (GTDB taxonomy): Bacteria > Pseudomonadota > Gammaproteobacteria > DATFLG01 > DATFLG01 > DATFML01. The sequence continues at coordinate 14,492 of CAZNBB010000054.1, read as the reverse complement.
GCTCGAGCAGGGGCAGGACAAGGCCGCCCAGGCGGAGCTGCAGTGGGCACTGAAGCACGCCGATCAGGACGGCATCAAACAGATCGTACGCCTGCGCCTGGCGCGGGTGATGCTCGCGCAGAAGGACTACCAGGGCGCTGCCGGGATACTGGACCAGATGAAGCAGGATCCCGGTGCGTTCAAGGCCGAGTACGACGAAGTGCGCGGCGACCTTGCTATGGCACAGAACAATCCCGACGAGGCCCGCAAGGCATACGATCAGGCACTTGCCGCACTGCCTCCGGGCTCGCCGGAGCGCGGTCTGTTCCAGGCCAAGCGTGACGATGCCACCCGCAGCCACGCGGCGGCGGAGCCCAAGTCGTGAGGCGTATCGGCCTCATCATCGCGCTGACCTGGCTGCTCGGGGGGTGCTCGACCATCAGCGGCTGGTTCGGCGGCGGTTCCAGCGGCCCCCCGCCGGCGCCTCTGCAGCAACTGCACACCCAGGTGCACCTGAAGACCATTTGGAGTGCCAGCCTGGGCGACGGCAGCGGGGGGCAGTATGTGAAGCTGGTGCCGGCGGCGGACGGCAGCCGCATCTACGTCTGTGCCCGGGACGGCGAGGTTGCGGCATTCGATGCCAAGACCGGCAAGCAGGTATGGAAGACGGATACCAAGGCGCAGATCTCCGGCGGCATCGGTGTGGGGGACGGACTGTTGCTGGTGGGCACCAGTGACGCGCGGGTGATCGCCCTGGACGAAAAGACCGGCAAACCCCGTTGGCACGCGACGGTGTCCAGTGAGGTGCTGTCGGCGCCTCAGTCCAACTCCGGCGTAGTGGTTGCCCAGACCGTGGACGGCAACGTGACGGGTCTGAGCGCCTCCGACGGCCACGAGTTGTGGGTCTATGACCGCAGCGTGCCGGTACTCAGTCTGCGCGGCACGGCCACTCCCACGTTCGTGGACGGCGGTGTGCTGGCCGGCTTCGCCAGCGGCAAGCTGGTGGCCTTGAACGCGAAGAACGGCGACCTGATCTGGGCGACGACGGTCGCCGAGCCCAGCGGCCGCTCGGAGCTGTCCCGCATGGTGGACATCGACAGCAAACCCATAGTGGCCGGCGGAGTGGTGTATACGGTCACCTATCAGGGACGGGTGGCGGCTTTCAATCTCAGCAACGGCAACCCGATCTGGGCCCGCAAGATGTCGTCCTATGCCGGCCTTTCGGTGGACGGCGGACAGGTCTATGTCACCGACGCCGACAGCGACGTGTGGGCGTTGGACCGGGCCTCCGGGGCATCGGTCTGGAAGCAGGACAAGTTGCACAACCGTGGGCTGACCGCTCCGACACCCTTCGGCAAGTATCTGGCGGTGGGGGATTTCCAGGGCTATCTGCACCTGCTGTCCAAGGCCGACGGCTCGTTGCAGGCCCGCATCCGACTGGACAGTTCCGGTATACTGGCGGCGCCGGTGGTGGTGGGCGACACCATCTACACATACGGTGAGGGCGGCACGCTCTCGGCCTGCCAAGTGACGGGGGGCTGAAGCGGCTCGCCAGGTCCGCCGCCCGCAGCGGCGGCATTGTTTCCTAAGAGCTCCGCAGCGAGTCCGGCATCTGCAGCCATGCTTCCCGTTATCGCTTTGGTCGGACGGCCGAATGTCGGCAAGTCCACGCTTTTCAACCGGCTCACCAAATCCCGTGATGCGCTGGTGGCCGATTTCCCGGGGCTGACCCGCGACCGTCAGTACGGCGAGGGTCGGCTGGGCGGGCAGCATTACCTTGTGGTGGATACCGGCGGTCTCAGCGCCCAGCCCGACGGGCTGGACGGGCTGATGGCCCGCCAGGCCTGGCAGGCCGTTCAGGAAGCCGATGCCATCCTGTTTCTGGTGGATGCCCGCCAAGGCGTTACCGCCGCCGACGAAGCGGTGGCAGGCGAACTGCGTCGTACGGGCAAGCCCGTATTCCTGGTGGTGAACAAGACCGACGGCCTGGATGCGCCGGTGGCGACGGCCGATTTCTTCAGCCTGGGCATGGGCGCTCCCATCGGAATTTCCGCCAGCCAGGGGCACGGCGTCGCGCGGCTGATCGACACCGTGCTGGCAGCGCTGCCCGAGCCGGAGCCGTCGGCGATGCCCATCCCCGACAAGGAGGCGGGGATCAAGGTCGCTGTGATCGGCCGTCCCAACGTGGGCAAGTCCACGCTGGTGAATCGGCTGCTGGGCGAGGAAAGGGTGCTGGCCTTCGATCAGCCGGGCACCACCCGCGACAGCATCTTCATTCCCTTCGAGCGGGACGGCGTACGCTACACACTGATCGACACCGCCGGCGTGCGGCGCCGCGCGCGGGTCAGCGAGGCGGTGGAGAAATTCAGCGTCATCAAGACGCTGCAGGCGATCGAAGCGGCGAACGTGGTAATCCTGGTGCTGGACGCCCGGGAGGGCGTGGCCGAGCAGGATGCCACACTGGTGGGGCAGGCCATCGAGCAGGGCCGGGCTCTGGTGGTGGCGGTGAACAAGTGGGACGGCCTGTCCCCCGATCAGCGCGACCGGGTCCGGCGCGAACTGGACATCAAGCTGCCTTTCCTGGGCTTTGCCGAGCTGTACTTCATCTCCGCGCTCCATGGCACCGCCGTGGGCACTCTTTTCGACGCGGTGCGGCGCGCCTATGACAGCGCCGTGCGCCGGTTCTCAACCCCTGAACTCACCCGCACCCTGGAAGCGGCGGTCACCGCCCACCAGCCGCCGCTGGTGCACGGCCGGCGGATCAAGCTGCGCTACGCCCACCAGGGCGGGCAGAATCCGCCGGTGATCGTGATCCACGGCAACCAGACCGAGCGGGTGCCGGAAGCCTACCGACGTTACCTCATCAATACCTTCCGCAAGAGCCTGCGCCTTGTCGGCACGCCCCTTCGGCTGGAATTCAAGACCGGCGCCAATCCGTACCAGGGACGCAAGAACGTCCTTACGGCGGCACAGCAGCGCCGGCGCAAGCGTCTGCTGCGCCACGTGAAGAAATAGTCCCGTCTTCCGCCGGGTCGACGCCATCCCAGGGGTGTCGAACTCGATGCTATTCTTGGGACATGGACAACGCGCTGGCGACCGACATTTCCCGCCATGTGTGGGAAACCAAATACCGCTATAGCCACGGGGACCAGCCGCTCGACCGAACGGTGGAGGATACCTGGCATCGGGTGGCGCGCGCGTTGGCCGCCGTCGAGCCCTACGACCGCCAGGTCTGGGAGCAGCGCTTTTACTCCATTCTCGAGGACTTTCGTTTCCTGCCGGGTGGCCGCATTCTGGCGGGTGCGGGCACCGACCGGCGGGTCACCCTGTTCAACTGCTTTGTGATGAGACGTATCGAGGATTCCATGGACGGCATCTTCGACGCCCTCAAGGAAGGTGCGCTCACCATGCAGCAGGGCGGCGGCGTGGGCTACGATTTTTCCACCCTGCGCCCGAGGGGCGAACCGGCCCACAGTGTGGGGACCATCGCCTCGGGACCGGTATCCTTCATGGCGATCTGGGACGCCATGTGCGATACCCTGCTTTCCACCGGCGCCCGTCGCGGCGCCATGATGGCCACTCTGCGCTGCGACCATCCGGACATCCTGGAGTTCGTGGACGCCAAGCGCAAGGCCGGCTTTCTGCGCCACTTCAACCTGTCCGTGCAGGTCACCGACCGCTTCATGGAGGCGGTGCGCGACGACCGGGAGTGGCTGCTGGTCTATCCCGAGTCCCAACTGGACGGCGTGGGCGAGGAACAGGTGGACCGGCGTTGGCCGGGATTCGACGGTCCGGTGCCCTGCCGCGTGCTCAGGAAGATGCGCGCCCGGAGTCTGTGGGACCGCATCATGCGCGGTACCTACGAACACGCCGAGCCCGGCGTGCTGTTCATCGACCGTATCAACCATCTCAACAACCTGTGGTATCGGGAGCACATTACGGCCACCAACCCGTGCGGAGAAATTCCGCTTCCCCCCTACGGGGCGTGCGATCTCGGTTCCATCAACCTGACCCGATTCGTGCGGGACCCGTTCACGGAACGGGCGCAACTGGACATGGCGGCCATTGCCCATACCGCCGGCATCGGCGCCCGCCTGTTGGACAACGTGATCGATGCGTCGCGCTTCCCGTTGCCCCAGCAAAAGGAGCAGGCGCACGGCTCGCGGCGTATCGGTCTCGGGGTCACCGGGCTCGCCGATGCGCTCATCATGCTGGGCCTGCGCTACGACTCCGAAGAGGCGCGCGCCCTGGCGGCGGAAGCCATGGAGCGCATCTGCCACAGCGCTTACCGCACATCCGTCGCCCTGGCGAGGGACAAGGGCGCTTTTCCGTTCTTCCAGGCCGAACACTACCAGGAAGGCGCTTTCGTCAAGAGTCTGCCGGTGGACATCCGCGAGGGAATCGGCGAGAGCGGGATACGCAACAGTCACCTGCTGGCGATCGCGCCCACCGGCACGGTCAGTCTGTTGGCCGACAATGTCTCCAGCGGCATTGAGCCTGTGTTCGACTTCTCGCACCGCCGCAAGGTGATCGGTCTGGACGGTGAATACCGCGAGTTCGTGTTGAACGACTACGCTTTTGCGCAGTGGCGCGAGCGTCAAGGCGGAGCACCCGCGGCGCTGCCCGATGTCTTCGTTCATGCCACCGATTTGACGCCGGCCGATCACCTGGCCATGCAGGCGGTCCTGCAGCCCTACGTGGACAACTCCATTTCCAAGACAATCAACATTCCGCGGGACCTTTCCTTCGAGAGCTTCAAGGCCGTCTACATGGAGGCCTATCTGCAGGGCCTGAAGGGTTGCACCACCTTCCGTCCCAACCCGGTCACCGGCGCCATCCTGGAGTCGTTCGACCCGCGCGCCGGCGGCGTCCACTGCTGCAGCATCGAACGGGAAGCGGATTGATGGGGGGTAGGCTCCAAGTTTGCCCTCAAAAAATGCAAAAAACGCCACGGAATCCACGGAAAGGGAAAATTGAGTGGTGGGGAATGATGGACCACGCGCCAGCCGGAACGCGTGGCTCTTTGGTGGATGGTTTCTTTCTTCTGTGGGTTCCGTGGATTCCGTGGCGTATTTGATCTTCGCCCCTTGCCCGAAAGGATCTCGTGGTGTGTCCGCCGGTCGGTCGGCCGTGAACAGTCGATGTAGGGCGCAATAACCGAAGGGCATTGCGCCGGATAACCTAGATACTGCGCAGCTGCACCCCGTCGTTGAGCCACGCCGCCCACTGCGCGTGCACCGACACGTCCACGCCCGCTTCCCGGGCGCGGGTCTGCAGTAGAGTCTGGATATCCTGCAGCAGGTCTGAATCCATCAACTCGAAATCCTCCTGCAGCTGGTTGTGCAGGTGCCGATAGACCCGTTTCAGGTCGTCCAGGGAATATTGGTCGAGCGTTTTCATGTTTGTCTCCAGAGTTAAAGATAAAAACGCCACGGAATCCACGGAACCCACGGAAAAGGATAATGGTGAATGCGAATCGCTGGATGATGCGCTAGCCGAAAGGCGTTGCCCTGCGCTTTGTCATTTTCCCCTTCAGTGGGTTCCGTGGATTCCGTGGCGTATTTGATTTTGGCGTTTTGTCCGTAAGGCTCTCACCGCGCGGCCACCGGTGCATCGGTCACGAACAGCGCCGGGTCCACGCGGGCGTCGTTGAGGCTCACGCCCCAGTGCAGGTGGGGGCCGGTGGCGCGGCCGGTGCGGCCGACGGTGCCGATCACCTGGCCGGCTTTGACGGCCTCACCCCTATGCACCTTGATGCGATGGATATGGGCGTACAGAGTCACCAGCCCCTGGCCGTGGTCGATGGCCACCATGTTGCCGTCGAAGAAGAAGTCGCCGGTCAGTACCACGGTGCCCGCGGCGGGGGCATGGATCGGCGTGCCGGCCGGCACCGCGATGTCCCAGCCGCTGTGGGGCGCACGGGGTTCGCCGTTGAAATAGCGGCGTAGGCCGAAGGTGCTGCTGAGCGGTCCGTGCACCGGCATGGCCAGACGCACCGGCACGTCGGCACGGTCCGTCCAGTGAGTGACCGCCTTGTCGATACGCACTCGATCCCTGTGGATACGTATGAGCTCGGCAGGTGTGGGATTCACCATATGCCGGTTCTTGATGGTGATGTGCTGGCTGGGATAGGTCTTGGCCGCCACCTCGAATCGCAGGGTGTGGTGGTCGTTCAGGCGCAGGCTCTCCGGGCCGGGTTTGACCGACAGGGGAATGCCCACTACCGCGTACCAGCGCCCCTGGTGTCGGACCACCATTACCGGCCGCCCCTGGAAGCTGACCCGGGGGCGCGCGGCCCGGGCGGGCAGGGCCAGCACCGCCACGCCGCCGGGCGCCGGTTCGTTGCGGGGCAGGTCCTGTGCCCGGGCGGCGCCCGCCGCCAGCCACAGCGCCGCGCCGGCGGCGAACGCCGACAGCGATCGGCGGCCTTTTCGATGGATGTTTCCAGCGGCCATCAATTGTCCTCGTGGGTTTCGTCCACCGTGCAGATCAGGTGGCCGTGGGCCAGGCGGGCCTTGACCCGCTCGCCGACCTTGATGAAGCGGGCGTCGCGCAGCACGGCCTGATCCGACACCCGCGACACGATGGCGTAGCCCCTGTCCAGGGTCGCCAGTGGGCTGATGGCGTCCAGGGCGCGGGTGACGGAAGCGAGCCGGCGCCCGGCCCGTTCCAGATTCAGGGTCATGGCGGCCGCCAGCCGGCGGCTGAGCTGGTCCCGATGGGCCTGCAACTGCTGCACCCGGTGCACCGGGGCATGGCGGTGCAGGCGGCCGGCCAGCTCTCCCAGGGCGGCGCGCCGCTGGCGCAACTCACCCCGCCAGGCCAGTCGCAGGCGCTGCTCCAGCTCGTCCAGGCGCTGGCTCCGCTGGCGCAGGCGTTGGCCCGGGTGCTGCTGTTCCAGTCGCTTGGCGAGCCACTGCACCCGCTGCGTCAGCTCCCGCAGACGCCGTTGCAGGTGCCCCAGCAGGCCGGTGTCCAGGGTACGCAACTGGGTCAGCCACTCGTTCTGGTCGGGACTGACCAACTCGGCGGCCGCCGACGGCGTGGGGGCCCGTCGGTCCGCCGCGAAGTCGGCGATGGTGAAGTCGATCTCGTGGCCCACCCCGCTGACCACCGGGATGGTGCTTTCATGGATAGCCCGGGCCACCACTTCCTCGTTGAAGGCCCACAGGTCCTCCAGGGAGCCACCGCCCCGGGACACGATGAGCACGTCGCACTCGGCCCGTTCGCAGGCACGCCGGATGGCGGCGGCGATCCGGGGGGCCGCGTCGGTGCCCTGCACGGGCACCGGATAGACCATGACCGGCAGGGCCGGGAAGCGCCGGCGCAGCACGCTGAGAATGTCCCGGATGGCCGCACCGGTGGGGGAGGTGACCACACCGATCCGCCGGGGCAGGGTCGGGATGTCGCGCTTGTGGGCCTCGTCGAACAGCCCTTCCTTGGACAGGCGCTGCTTGAGAGCTTCGAAGGCCCGCAGCAGGGCGCCGTCGCCGGCCTCTTCCATGTGCTCGATGATGAGCTGGAAGTCGCCGCGGGCCTCGTAGAGACTGACCCGCGCCCGCACCAGCACCTGCATCCCGTTCTCCGGCGTGAACCCCAGAAACTGGGCCCGGCTGCGGAACATGGCGCAGCGCACCTGAGCCTGGGCGTCCTTGAGGGTGAGATACAGGTGACCGGAGGCGGGCCGGGCGACGTTGGACAGCTCGCCTTCCACCCACAACAAGGGGAAGCCGCCTTCCAGGGCCGCCCGTACTTCTCGGTTCAGGCGCCCGACGGTGTAGACGTCGCGCTGGGGCAGGGAGACCGTCGATGGCTGCATGACAGGGCATGTTAGCCCATGGTCGGGCGGCGTAAAACCGGTGTCGAACGGCCAAAGACGCGGCACAGGCGCGGTTTACCCTTTCGCGCCCACGCCATATAATGCGTTTTTGGCAACGCTGGCACGGTATTCCCCTATGCGTATCGTTGAGGAAGCCCTCACTTTCGACGACGTTCTCCTCCTTCCGGCCCTCTCCCGCGTGCTGCCCCGCGACGTGCGGCTGGACACCCAGCTGACCCGCGACATCCGTCTGCACATGCCGATCATTTCCGCGGCCATGGATACCGTGACCGAGGCCCGGCTGGCCATTACCCTGGCCCAGGAAGGCGGTATCGGAATCATCCACAAGAACATGAATCCGGAGGCCCAGGCCGGTCAGGTGCAACGGGTCAAGAAGTTCGAGAGCGGCGTCATCAAGGAGCCCATCACGGTGTCGCCGACCACCAGCATCCGCGACGTCATGGACCTGACCCGCGCCCACAACATCTCCGGCGTGCCGGTGGTGGACGGCGAGAAGTTGGTGGGCATCGTCACCAGCCGCGACCTGCGCTTCGAGACCCATTTCGACAATCCCGTGTCCAGCATCATGACCCCCAAGGAGCGTCTGGTGACGGTCCGCGAGGGTGCCGAGCGCGAAGAGATCCTGGCCCTGCTGCACCGCCACCGCATCGAGAAGGTGCTGGTGGTGAACGACAACTTCCAGTTGCGCGGCCTGGTCACCGTCAAGGACATCCAGAAGTCCAAGGACTATCCCAACGCCTGCAAGGACGAGCAGGGTCGCCTGCGGGTGGGCGCGGCCGTCGGCACCGGCGAGGGCACCGAGGACCGGGTGGCCGCCCTGGTGGCGGCCGGCGTGGACGTGATCGTGGTGGACACCGCCCACGGCCACTCCCAGGGCGTGCTGGACCGGGTGCGCTGGGTCAAGGATCACTATCCCGACGTGCAGGTGATCGGCGGCAACATCGCCACCGGCGCCGCCGCCCGTGCTCTGGCGGAAGCCGGCGCGGATGCGGTCAAGGTCGGTATCGGTCCGGGTTCCATCTGCACCACCCGCATCGTGGCCGGCGTGGGGGTGCCCCAGATCACGGCCGTGGCCAACGTGGCGGCCGAACTGCAGGGCACCGGCATACCGCTGATCGCCGACGGCGGCATCCGCTACTCCGGCGACATGGCCAAGGCCATTGCCGCGGGCGCCCATTCGGTGATGATCGGCGGCCTGTTCGCCGGCACCGAGGAGGCCCCCGGCGAAGTGGAGCTCTACCAGGGCCGCTCCTACAAGTCCTACCGGGGCATGGGTTCCCTGGGCGCCATGCAGAAGGGCTCCTCGGACCGTTACTTCCAGGAAGGCGCCACCGATCTGGACAAGCTGGTGCCCGAGGGCATCGAAGGGCGGGTGCCCTACAAGGGTACGGTGGTCAGCATCCTGTACCAGCTCATCGGCGGGCTGCGGGCCAGCATGGGCTACACCGGCTCCCAGAGCATCGACGACATGCGCACCAAGCCCGAATTCGTGCGCGTCACCAATGCCGGCGTGCGTGAGAGTCACGTGCACGACGTCACGATCACCAAGGAAGCGCCCAACTACCGCGTCGACTGACGGGGGCGGTTCCCGACCCCCGTTTCCTTGATGTACCAGCGAGCGTCTGCATGAAACCATCAGCCCACGAATCCAACGCCCCCGAAGGGGGCGATATCCATGCCCATCGCATCCTGATCCTGGACTTCGGTTCCCAGTACACCCAGCTCATCGCCCGCCGCGTGCGCGAGGCCGGCGTGTACTGCGAAATCCACCCCTACGACATGAACGAGCAGGCCCTGCGGGTATTCCATCCCCGCGGCGTGATCCTCTCCGGCGGCCCCGAGTCGGTGACCGCCGAAGCCGGCCCGCGCGCGCCCGACCTGGTGTTCGAACTCGGGGTGCCGGTGCTGGGCATCTGCTACGGCATGCAGACCATGGCCGCCCAGCTGGGCGGGCAGGTGGAGACCTGGCCCCACAAGGAGTTCGGCTACGCCCAGGTGCGTGCCCGCGGCCACTCGCGGCTGCTGCGGGACATCGAGGACCACGCCAGCCCCGAGGGCTACGGGTTGCTGGACGTGTGGATGAGCCATGGCGACCGGGTGGCGGCCCTGCCCGAGGGTTTCAAGGCCATCGCCAGCACCGACAGCGCCCCCCTGGCGGGCATCGCCGATGACGAGCGGGGCTACTACGGCCTGCAGTTCCATCCGGAGGTCACCCACACCAAGCAGGGCCGGCGCATCCTGGAACGCTTCGTCCACGAGATCTGCGGCTGCGAATCCTTGTGGACCCCCGGCAACATCATCGAGGATCACCTGGTGCGCATCCGCGAGCAGGTGGGCGACGAGCATGTGGTGCTGGGCCTGTCCGGCGGCGTGGACTCCTCGGTGGTGGCGGCCCTGCTGCACAAGGCCATCGGCGAGCAGCTCACCTGCGTGTTCGTGGACAACGGCCTGCTGCGCCTGGACGAAGGCGACCAGGTGATGGCCACCTTCGCCCGCCACATGGGTGTGAAGGTGCTGCGGGTGGACGCCGAAGAGCGCTTCCTGGCCGCCCTGGAAGGGGAGACCGATCCCGAGCGCAAGCGCAAGATCATCGGCAACCTGTTCATAGAGATCTTCGACGAGGAGGCCGGCAAGCTCACCAACGCCCGCTGGCTGGCCCAGGGGACCATCTACCCGGACGTGATCGAATCCGCCGGCGCCAGCACCGGTAAGGCCAAGGTCATCAAGTCCCACCACAACGTGGGCGGGCTGCCCGAGAAGATGAACCTCAAGCTGGTGGAGCCCCTGCGCGAGCTGTTCAAGGACGAGGTGCGCAAGATCGGCGTGGAACTGGGCCTGCCGGCGGAGATGGTCTACCGCCATCCCTTCCCCGGACCTGGGCTGGGGGTGCGCATCCTGGGCGCGGTGCGCAAGGAGTACGCCGACCTGCTGCGCCGCGCCGACGCCATCTTCATCGATGAGCTGCGCAGCCACGACCTGTACGACCAGGTCAGCCAGGCCTTCGCCGTGTTCCTGCCGGTCAAGTCCGTGGGGGTCACCGGCGACGGGCGGCGCTACGACTATGTGGTGGCCCTGCGGGCCGTGGAAACCATCGACTTCATGACCGCCCGCTGGGCGCATCTGCCCTACGAGTTCCTGGATCATGTGTCCCGGCGCATCATCAACGAGATCGAAGGCATCTCCCGTGTCACCTACGACATCTCGGGCAAGCCGCCGGCGACCATCGAATGGGAATGAGCGGCCGGCGATGAACGGCGAATGGCGGGCCGCCGGCGGTCGCCCGAACGTTGCGTCCCGCGTCGTTCCACGTGCGTACCGGCACGCGAAGCAGGTGAAGGCGCGGCCCCCAGTGCAACACGGCAAGCGCCCCATGGACGGCACGAACCGCCGGACACCTCAACATTCCTGACCCGTTGCCGCTGCCATGTGCCCGCCGTCAGGCAGTGATTACTCCCCCTCCGACGAAGCCTGGCTGCGCTACGCGCTGATCCTGGCCAAGCGCGCTGCCGACGCCGGGGAAGTGCCGGTGGGTGCGGTGGTGATCAAAGACGGTGCCGTGCTGGGCGAGGGATGGAACCGGCCTATCTCCGGTCACGACCCCAGTGCCCATGCGGAGATTGTCGCCCTGCGGGCTGCGGGTGCGAGTGCCGGCAACTACCGCCTTCCGGATACCACGCTCTACGTGACCCTGGAACCCTGCATGATGTGCGCCGGAGCGCTGGTGCATGCACGGGTAGCGCGAGTGGTGTTCGGCGCCTTCGATCCCAAGTCGGGCGCGGTGGGCAGTGTGTGGAATGCGCTGGAGGCACCGGGCCTCAATCACCGGGTGCAGTGGCGGGGCGGGGTGCTGGCCGCCGACTGCGCCGCGCTGTTGCAGGGATTTTTCGCGGCCCGCCGGTGACGTCGCAATGGCGTCCTACAGCACCGGTGAGTCGATGGACAGGGCAGGCAGGGGCTTGGGCTTCGCGGCCCTGCGGGGACTGGTGAACCACACCAGGATGTCGTAGTAGCTGCGGATGTTCTCCACGTACTGCACCGGCTCGCGGCCGCGGGCGTAGCCGTGCACCGCGTGCCGGTAGTACTTCTTCTGGCTGAGCAGTGGCAGGTATTTCTTCACGTCCACCCATTTGTCCGGGTCGCCTCCGTGGCGTGCGGTGAGCACACGGGCATCCTCCAGGTGACCGAAGCCGATGTTGTAGGCGGCCAGTGCCAGCCAGGTACGGTCTGGCTCCGGGATGCGTTCCGGGATCCGGTTCTTGATGATGTCAAAATAGCGCGCGCCGCCCAGGATGCTCTGCTCCGGGTCCACCCGGTTGTCCAGGCCCAGGTAGGCCATGGTCTTGCGGGTCAGCATCATGATGCCGCGCACGCCGGTGGGGGAGATGGCCTTGGGGTTCCAGTGGGACTCCTGGTAGCCCATGGCAGCCAGCAGACGCCAGTCCAGTCCGGTCTTGGCGGCCGCTTCCTTGAATAGTGGCTCGTAGGCCGGCAGGCGCTCGTGGATATGGGCGATGTAGCGTACGGTGCCCACGTAGTCGAAGTCCTGCACGTGGCCGAAGTTGCGCTCCACCGCCTGTTCCAGGCGGTGATCCTTGCGAATCTCCTTGAAGAACCGCACTGCGGCCTGGTACAGGCTGTCGTCAGGCCCCGGCGGGAAGGCCCAGGCCAGCTTGCGGGGGGGGCTCACTTTGAACGCAACGTGCAGCTCCGGATAGTACTGCTGGTTGATGGCCACCATGTTGGAATCGGCCACCGTATAGTCGACGAGTTGCTGGTAAACCAGATACAGAAGCTCGTCGCTGTCCACTTCCGAATTGGTACGGAAGGCCAGCTTGGGATGGGTGGCCTTGAGGCGCCTGAGCAACTCGGCGTTGCTGCTGCCCGCCACCACTTCCACGTGGCCGTCGAGATCGTCCAGGTCCTTGGGCCGGCGGGTACCGACCCGGTAGATCAGCTCCGGGGTGACCTGGTAGTAACTGGGCCCGAAGCGAACCCGTTTGGCGCGCCGCTTGGTCATGGCCAAGCCCGCCGCCGCCAGATCGGCCTTGCCGTCGATCACCATGGGCAGGATGTCGGAGACGCTGTCCGCCACCTTGATCTTCAAGCTGACTCCCAGGTGATCGGCGAACATCTTGGCCAGGTCGTATTCGAAGCCGGCGGGTCCGTTGGGCCCTTCATAGTAGGTGGTCGGGCCATTGCGGGTCACCACCGTCAATTCCCCCGAGCGTTCGATCCGCTGGAGTTGGGTGGTGGGGCCGCCGCAGCCCGTCAGGGCAAGCGCCAGCAGAGCGAGTAGGGCGATGCGGGCCATGCGATGGGTAGGTATCCAGTCCGGCTTCCAACTATAGCGGTCAGATGCCGGGATTTGTTTAGAACTCGCCGGCCTCATCGGGTAGAATACCTGAGCCGGCAAGGCCTTGCGCCTTGTTTGTGTCAACACCCTCCGGAGAGGTGCCTGAGTGGTCGAAAGGGCTCGACTCGAAATCGAGTGACCCTTCGGGGTCCGTGGGTTCGAATCCCACCCTCTCCGCCAATAGTGTGCTAACATCCTGAATGCGCGTCATAGAACGGCATGGGGATGTCGGTTTGGTACAAAAACCTGGTACAAAACGGCATGGAGAGCGGGGGAAGGAGAGCCCCATGCCGGCATTACCACGTAACTGCTACCGTACCCCTCACGGCTTCGTCTTTCGTATCGTTGTTCCCGAAGCTCTGCGCCCCCTGATTGGCAAACGCGAAATCAAAAAGTCCCTTGGGCGTGACTATCGCGAGGCCGTCAGCCGCGCACGCACCTTCGCGGCTGAAGCCGAGCAGCAGCTCGCCGCGGCGCGTGCGCAACACACCCTCCGTCGCCAACAGGAAGACGGCCTGGCCGTCTTCCGACGTACGCCCCTTGAGAAGCGGCTCAAACGCATCACCCGCGTCACGCCCGAATTTGCGGCAGGGCTGCGCAGCCTCTGGCTGTCTTCACTGAGTGAGGACATCGCCTGGCGCCGCCGCGGTGTCGATGAGGCGGACTACGAAGACTTGAACCAGAATATCGCCGAGATGCGCGAGCTAATCGCGCGGGCTCTCGCTCGTGGACAGCCAGAGCCCTTCCTGCCGGCAATTCACTTCATGCTGCACGGCAAGGGCTATGATCTCGACGTGTCGCCCGAAGAGGAGCGACAGCTCGTGCTGGACGTGCTGCCCGCCGTCCAGGAAGGCTACGATATCCTGGCCCAGCGCCAGGCGGGCCGGCTCGTCGAGCCGCAACCGTCGGACACCCCGCCATTGCCGGCCGTATGGGAACCGCCGCCGACACCACCGCCAACCGGGTTTGGATGGCAGGACCTGCTCGAGCATTGGAAAGGCGATCGGCCGCGTAACCGCCGTACGCTCGATGAGGTTGAACGGGATCTCGATTCACTCACCGCATTCCTGCCCCAGTCTAAGCCGACGACCCTGACTCGCGCCGAGGTCACAGCGTGGCTCCGCCACCTGCGGGATGCACACGGCAACGGCCCAAAGACGCTCGAGAAGAAGGGGACCCTCATAGGGGCTCTGTTCTCGAGCGCGCTGAAGGACGACCTGCTGGACCGGAACCCGTTCGCCGGTTACGACTATCGGCGGTTCGCCGCCCGCGAGGGAATTGCAGACCCCGACGCGCGTATGCCTTTCACGCGGCCGCAAC
>CAZNBB010000053.1:0-23948 GCA_964571225.1 uncultured Gammaproteobacteria bacterium | reverse complement strand
CTGTCGCCGGTGGACTCGGCGGCCACCGAGGGCCTGCGCGAAGCGACCCGCGGCGTGCTGTCGGGGCTCACGCCCCGGGAAGCCAAGGTGCTGCGCATGCGCTTCGGCATCGACATGAACACCGACCACACGCTGGAAGAAGTGGGCAAGCAGTTCGATGTCACCCGCGAGCGGATCCGGCAGATCGAAGCCAAGGCCCTGCGCAAGCTGCGCCACCCGACCCGCTCGGAACAGCTGCGCAGCTTCCTGGAGATCGAGTAGTCCGGTTCGGACCGCCCGGCGGTCAGGCAATCCCGAAGGGGCCACGCGAAAGCGTGGCCCTTTTTCTTTGTGCGGGCGGCAACGGCCTCCAGCCAGCGCGATGGACAATCGGGAAGGCGCCACCGGGCCCGGCACCGGTAGTGACGCCGCCGGGCCCGGGCTTTATACTGCCCGACACGGAAAACCAGCCGTACGGGCCTGTAGCTCAGTTGGTTAGAGCAGGGGACTCATAATCCCTTGGTCCCAGGTTCGAGTCCTGGCGGGCCCACCAATAAACCTCATGCCTCCCTTTGAAGCCAAAGACTCCTGAAATGGGGCGTTCAGTCTTTGTTCCTGCACAGACCCAAGGGCACAAGGCATTCGGCGTGCAACGCACGCCCGCAAAAGATGTTGTGGGCCTTCCCCCAGCTGCTGCCCGACAGCAGCGTGTTTCGTTAAGCCTCTAGCCGGTTGTCCACCACGACACGGGCACCACATTTGTTTGATCCACTCCGCCGCCGAGATCAAGTGTGGTCGACATACGGCGAACTACCAGCTTTTGGAGCTGGATACAGGACCACCCGCTTCAGGAGAATAATGGGTCAGATTTATTTCGCGCGCTGGCAACCGAACCCCTGTCGGGATTCCAACGACGGTTCGGCTAGCGGAGGAGACAGGAGGGGCCTTTTGCGGGAAGGCCCGGGCGACCGGTTAGGTCAGGCCGCGTGGTCGACGTCCAGGCCGTGGTCGGCCAGGGCGAGCTCGCCGTCCAGGATGCGTTTTGCCGTTTCGAAGCGGCGTTGGCCGGCGAAGTGGTAGGACACGGCGTTGAGCAGAAATTCTGCCTGGCGGCGGATCTGGCGGCCGATGTCGAAGTCGATGAACAGCGGGTTCTCGGGGTTTCGTGCATTGAACCGGCCCGAGCAGTACGCGCCGTCGCGCCACTGGACGCGGAATTCGACGCGGTCGTAGCCGTTCTTCGGGAACGTAGCGGCCCGGGATTGGAGCCAGTCACTGGCCTGGGTGAAGCTGGAGAAGCGCTGAGGGTTGGTTTCAGAGGCTCCGCCCAGCCGGCTCAGTTCGATGGTGTCCACCGGGGCGGGGGTTTGCGTGGTACTGGCGTTCAATAAAGTCAGGTCTCCGTAGGTGGGTTGGTCGTTATTAATTAGGACATCAGGACGGGTTATAGGTTTCCGAGGGAAACGGGGATTTATTTTGCGCGCGGAGTGTTAAGGAACTTTGCCTGGGCGTGCACGGACACCGCGCGGAAGAAAGCCCGCGGCGGGCCAAGCCCTTCAGATTCCTTGCAATGAACGCGGACCCGTCGGGTCACCACGCCAGCCGCAGCGTCGCTCCGATCTGGCCGGCCCGATCGGGATCCACGCCCGCCTGGCCGGCATATTCGGGCCACTCACCCACCACGCTGACGATCTCGTCCAGGATGTCGCCGGGCTGGCTGACGCTGATGGATTCGCCCACGGCCAGCAGGTCGGCGCGGGTGAAGTGGTCGCGCTTGCCGTTGATGCTCATCTGGTGCTGGTCGGTCCACCGGCCCTTGGGGTTGTGGGCGTAGATCACGTCGAACGCCGGGGCGAGGCGCCAGCGGCCCTCCCGGTCCATCAGGAAGGCGATGTTCTTGGTGTGGTCGTCCTGGTTGCGGGCCACCACGTTGAACAGCATGCGGCGGTACTGCTGCACCGCTTCGGCCTTGGTCAGGCGCAGGCGGCGCATCACCTCGAAGGCCTGCTCGTAACCGTAGGCGCCGGGCGTGTTGTAATCATAGTGGGCGATGCCGCACAAGGACTGCAGGTGCAGCTTGTCGTTGCCCTGGCGATCGAAGCGCCGGGTCATGAAATGGGCCCGGCCGTTTTCCTCCAGCAGCCGGCATTCGCTCATCTCGATGCCGGCGGCCCGGGCCATGAGGTAGTAGGCGTATTCGATGCGCCCGTAGCCGGCGGGCGCGCCCAGCTCCAGGTCCGTCACGCCGTCGAATTTCAGCAGCCAGTAGTCATAGCCCTCCGGCACGGCGGTCTGGCCCGACAGGACGCGGCCCGCGTCGTTCATGGCGATCACCGCCTTGGGGCGGGCGCCGCCGGCGGAGGTGCCGACCCGCAGGATGTCGCGCATGGCCTCCCGGTCGGGCCCATCGCCGTCGCCCATGCGGGCGTCGAGGCTGCCCCGCTCGGCCATGATCTGCTGGGCGAGGCCCACCAGTTCGTCCACCTCCACCGGCACGGCACGCTCCAGCCTGGCGTTCATGGCCGGCTCGAACTCCAGGGCGCCCATGCCGCGGGTGCCGGTGTAGCACAGGCGCTCCACCGGGCTGAAGTCGGCGGCGCTGCGCCCGTTGCGCACCAGCCAGGCGTCGATGATGGCGTTGCCGAACTTGTCGGGCAGGGCGTCGGCCAGCAGGCCGGGCAGGCCCAGGAAGGTCTCGCGGTTCAGGGACGGGAATTCGAACACCTGCCCGCGGGCCTCGCCCAGGGGCATGGTCAGGGGCGCCACCTCCAGGCCGGAGGACAGGAACTCCGGCAGGTACTCGAAGGCGGCCACCTCCCGGTCGGGCAGCCAGGCCACCGCGCCGATGCGCTGGCCCCACAGGCGCACGTAGGCGGTGGTGACCTTCGCTACCACGAGCTGTCGGCCTCGGTGTCGTCCTGGGGCGATGGCGCGTGTTTGCCCGAGGCGCGCCGGCGGGGGCGCCCCTGGCGCCTGGCCAGCTGCACCGGGCTGACGGTGGGCTCGGGAATGAAGCCGTCCAGGGCATCCAGGGCACCCAGCTCCCGCAGCACGGCGATCAGGGTCTCCAGCTTGCCCTTGCCCGCCTCCAGGTTCTTGATGGTGCCGACGCTGACCGCCGCACTGGCCGCCACCTCCTCCTGGGTGCGGTCCCGGCGCAGGCGCAGGGCACGCACCCGCCGCCCCAGGAGCTGGGCGACGGCGGCATCGGAGAGGGTGTAATAGTCCGTCGACATAATCGATAAATTTATATCTATTACATGCTGAATTGGCAGAAATAGTCTAAATATTGACTATTATAGCCAACGGAGGCGGGACTACAATGAATTCGAGTTTAATAGCTAATATTTTGGTATTTAGCCATTGAATGAGCCTTAATAGCTATTTTTATAGCTATTACATATCCAGCAGACAGGCGCAAGCCAACCCGAAAGAGGCAATGCGGCCCGGAACTGGGACGCCGGGGGGGTATGGGAACATGCTGAGGCAAGGCGCAGGTCCGGCGCATTTCAGCGGCGCGTTGCATGCTTCGCGCTGCCCGTTGAAACCGCCGGCCGGACCCACGGGGCGGCGCCCCGCGCGGCCGAGCAGCAGCCGCTGGAGCGATGCCCGCTTTGGAACGGTGGATGGAGGGTTGTGGAGCTAGAAGGGATCCCGATTGCGGGCGTCGTCGGATTCGGGCGCGCGGCGCTTGGCTTCCACCACCATCAGCCACCACACCCCTGCCAGGGTGGTGGCTGCCAGGGCCATGGACGACCAATCCCAGAACATCTGCTGCCAAAGCAAGTCGTGCATGTCGGTTACCTCGATTCGCTACGCGGGCAGTGCCCGCGCCTCCCCCGGCGCCGGCCGGGCTGTAATGTGACGACAGCCTACGTTGGAGGCGCCGAACTCGGCCATGATGTAGATCAACCGCGGGTTGGGTATCCCCATCGCCACAGTGGACCGATCGGGGCCGCAGGACAGCGCCCGGGCGTGCCTTCGGACGGCGAATTCAAGCCGGATGAGCGCGGGAAAATACGTCTCGCGGCAGGGTCTTGCCGGGCGAGCCCTGTGATAGGATTGAGGCCCATGACAACCGACATGGCGGCTCTCGGATGGAGATAGTAAGGGTTCCGGCCGGCCGTGGGCTCGACTGGCTCAAACAGGGCTGGGCGCTGGTGGCGGCCAGGCCCGGGCTGTGGGTCGCCATGACCGTCGTGTATTTCATACTGTACCTGATCCTCAGCGCCATCCCGGGCGTCGGCACCCTGGCCCTCAGCCTGATCGCCCCCGCGCTCGGCGGCGGCATGATCTTCGGGGCCAGCGAGCTGCGCCATGGTCGCGCCCTGGATGTCTCCCACTTGTTTCAGGCTTTCCGCGACCGCAGCCGCACCGGGCCCATGCTGGTGCTGGGCGTCATCAACCTGGGGGTGGCACTGGCCATGACGCTGATCGGCGCCGGCACCGCCGTGGGCGTCATGCACGGCAGCCTCATGGGTGGCGGGCTGGCATGGCCCACCCTGAGCGCCAGCTTCATCGTCGGCATCCTGCTGATGCTGACCCTGGCGGTGCTGGTGGCCATGGCCCTGTGGTTCGCGGTGCCCCTGGTGATGCTCGGTTACGCCCCACCCCAGGAAGCGATCCGCCTGAGCTTTGCGGCCTCGTCGCGCAACATGTGGCCGCTGACGGTGTACGGACTGTGCCTGGCCGTGCTTGGCATCGTCGCCCTGATTCCCCTGGGCCTGGGTCTGCTGCTGTTCGTACCCCTGGGGGCGACGTCGGTGTATGCCAGCGTCGACGAGATCTTCGCGCCGCAACCCTCCGCGTCCTCCGATTATGAGCCTGCTTGACCTGAGGGTTCCGGAACGCACCGCCAAGCCGGCCGGCAACGGACTCGACGCCCGTGCCCTGGAAAGCTGGCTGGCCGAGCTGCCCATGGGCGATCCCCAGGAAGCGGCGCGGGCCCTCACCGAAGGTCTTGCCCGGCACAACCGCACCGCCTGGCCGGCGGATGCACGGCTGGCTGCGGCCGAGCGGCTGCGGCCCATCTGCGAGGAGACCGGCGCCGCCCTGCGCTCGCGCCTGCGCAACGCCGCCGTGCCCCTGTCGGCCCGTGCCCGGCAGGTGGCGGAGATCGGCACCGGGCTGCTGCGGGAGCTGACCGACAGCTACAAGATCGGCCTGCTGGAGCTGGCCGACGCCAAGGGGGCGGATACCTCCCTGCGGCTGCTGGCCCTGTTCCGGTCGGTGGAACTGCTGGCCAGGCAGCTGGTGGACACCTACCTGACCTACGGCCCCGAGCCCCGTGAAACCTGGGGCGAGCTGCACCGGCTGTACCGCTACGCGGAGCTGATGGGCATCCAGGCCCAGCCGCTGGCCGCATCGGGCCGCGCGTCCGTGCAGCACGCCTACAAGCGGGTGGTGCTGCTGGCGCTGGTGGACCCCTACCAGTTGATGCAGCAGGAAGCCAACAACGTCTATCACTGGCTCGACCAATGGGCCGACCGCTGCCCCATGGAAGCGGCCGACGCCCTCAGCGCGGTGGCGGGACACTTCTATGTGGACCTGGACAGCGACCTGCCGCCCCGTTACGCGCCGCGGGACCTGGACCGGCGCCCCAGCAACCCGCGCATCCTGGAATGCGGCCCGCTGGCGGAGGCGGCCACGGCGCGGCTTGCGGCCATCGCCAAGGAAGCCGCCGACGAAGACGGGCGGCCCCGGCAACTGCCCCTGGCCCGGCGCATGGAACGGGACCTGCTGCAGCGCCTGCGCGACGGCTGGAGCGGCCCCCGCGACCGCGCCAGCGCGCGGCACAGCGCCCACGCCAACGTGGAGATCGCCGCCGGGCTGAGCGCCTGCCACCACTTCCTGAGCGCCGAGGCGCCGTTCACGCCCGAGAAGGACGAGATCACCCTGCACCGGGCGGCCTTCGGCATCGGGGAAAGCAGCGCGCCCAAACCGTCCAGCAAACTCTCCCTGGTGCCCGCCGAGTCCGAGCCCTGGAAGGCGGACGAGGACGCTTCGCGCCTGGAGCATGAAATCAACATGCCGCGCCGGTCGGTGTTCGACAGCGAAAGCGACGACCTGGACATGTGGCAGAAGATCTACTCCACCCGCGGGCGCGCGGAGGCCGACGACGAGGCCGCGGGACCGGCTTACCGGGCCACACCCTGGCAGCAGAAGAATGCCAGCGCCCAGGGCCTTTGCCTGTACTGCCGCAGCGACTGTGCGGTACAACTGCGGGTGGGCGAACTGGTGGTCTTCCAGATCTCCGGCGATCTGGGCCGCTGGCAGGTGGGGACGGTGCGCTGGCTGTGCACGGCGCCGGGACTGCAGATGGAGATGGGCATCGAGGTGCTGGCCGACAGCGCGACCCCACTGGCGATACGTGGCGTACAGGGCGTCGGCAAGGACAGCGAGTATTTCCGCGCCCTGCGCCTGCCGGCCGGCGACCTGCAGAGCGCGGACGGCACCTTGGTGGTGCCGGCGTCCATCTACGACAGCGGCACGGTCACCGCCTTGAACATGGGCGACACGCTGTTGTACGGAAGGCTCACCACCCTGGTGGAGACGACACGCTCCTATTCGAGATTCCAATACGAACTGGTGAGCCCTCCCGACAGCGAAAAGCGCAAGATAGAATCCCTCAGGCAATTGCTCTGACCCGGCGCAGCCGGCGCCGCCGATAGCCCGGGCCCGCGCGGCGGACCCCGGCGGCGGCATGATCAGTCAAACAGGAGTGTGCAGATGACGGAACCCAAGAAACCCGCCATGACGACGGATCCCATGTACCAGCTGCTCCGCCAGGGCAAGATCAAGGAATTCAATGCCCGCCGGGCTGGGGGGGAAAGCTGCGATCTGCGCGGCTCGGACCTGCGGGGGCTGGACCTGCGCGGCATGGATGCCGACCAGCTGGACCTGAGCGGCGCCTACCTGCGCGGCGCCGACCTGCGGGGCCTGGATCTGAGCACCGCCAACCTGGAGGGTGCCAGCATCAACGCCGCCAAGATCTCGGGGACCTATTTCCCCCGGGAGGTCTACGCCGAAGAGATCACGCTCTCCCTGCTGCACGGCACCCGCATGCGCTATCAGTGCATGCGAAGCCTGGACCCGGCCAGCAAGGGCGCGTAGCTGGCGTACCAGAAGGGATCCGCCGCCACCACCGGCGCGGCACGGGCGAGGGCCCGGCGGGCACGGGCATCGAGGCCGGGCAGGTGCAGGGCGTCGGCAATCCTGATGGACACGTCGATCAGCACCGCCGGCGCCGCCGGCAGACCGCCTGCGGCCAGAGCCGCCCGGGGCCGGCCCCCGGCTACCAGAGTGGCGTCGCTGCGCCGCCAGCCTCCACTCCCGTAGAAGCGGTGCCACGCCTGGCGCACCAGCGCCAGGGCCAGACGCCGGTCGTTCTCGTTGCCCCCGCCTAGCCCCCATTCCCACAGCCCCCGGGCCACGTAGGCATAGTCCTGCAGGGAGGCCTGCCCGAGGGGGCCATGGGGTCCCGCCATGCGATACAGGCGGTGACCGTCCCACATCTGGCTGGACAGCATATGGGCCAGCCGGCGGGCGGCCCGGGCGTAGCGCCCTCCGGGGTCTTTGCCCCGGGCGGCCTCAGCCAAGGCCGACAGCGCCAGACCGTTCCAGCCGGCGATCACCTTGGGGTCCCGGGGCAGGGTGCGGTGGCGGCGGGCGGTCAGCAGACGACGGCGGGCGGCGGCCACCCGGGCCCGCACCAGGGCCACCGAAATGCCCAGCTCGCGGGCCACCTGGGCGGCCGACTGGCTCTGTTCCGGCAGATAGCCCCCGTCGAAGGGGGGCGGGCCGGAGAGCTGCCAGTAGCGGCGCGCCACCTGCAACTCGGGTGCGGGCAGCACCTTGGCGAGCTCGGCGGCGCTCCACAGGTAGTAGCCCCCGTCCTCCCCCTTGCCGTCCAGGGCCGACAGGCTGCTGACGAAGCCGCCGTCCGGCGCGCGCATGCGACGCAGCATGAAGTGGAGGGTGTTGCGGCCCACCGCGCCGTAGGCGGGATCGTGCAGCACCCGGGCCGCCCGCAGGTAGACCGTGGCCAGCTGCGCATTGTCGTACAGCATCTTCTCGAAGTGGGGCACCTGCCAGTTGGGGTCCACCGTGTAGCGGAAGAACCCCCCACCGAGCTGGTCGCGCAGGCCGCGGTGAGCCATGCGGTCCAGGGTCAGGCGCAGGAAACCGCCCAGCTGCGCCGACGGGTGGCGGGCCTGGGCGGTCAGCAGCGCCTGCAGCTGGGGTGCCAGGGGAAACTTGTTCTGCTGGCCGAAGCCGCCGTCCAGCTCGTCGGCGCGCTCGAGGGCGGCCGACACCAGATCCTCGAGGGGGTGGGCGGAAACCGGTGCGGTGGGCGCCGGGTGGGAGCGGGCGGCGCGGCGCGCCAGCGCCTTCAGGCCGGCGGGGTCCTTGCGCCAGCGCCGCTGCAGCTTGGCGATGAAAGCGCTGAACTGGTCGGGCGGCAGGTAGGTGGTTCCCACCAGCGGATAGCCTTCGGGGGTGAGAAAGACATTCAGGGGCCAGCCGCCCTGGCCGCGGGTGCGCTGCACGAACTCCAGCAGCCGGTGGTCCACGGCGGGCAGCAGCTCGCGGTCCACGGCCACCGGTATGAAATCCCGATTCAGGAGGCGGGCGACGGCCGGGTCGCGAAAGCTTTCCCGATCCATGACATGGCACCAGCGACAGGCGTAGTAGCCGCTGGTGACGAACACCAGCTTGTGCTCGGCGCGGGCGCGGGCGAACACCTTGGGGCCCCAGCGCTGCCAGTGCACCGGATCGCGGGCGTGCATGAGCAGGTAGGGCGAGGGGGCGCCGGCCAGCTGATTGCGAAGCGGCGTTGCCGCCGCCGCGCAGACGACGCCCGAGAGCAGCAGGGCGAGCAGCCAGCGTGCCATGGGACGGTTTCCCTGTCGTAGCGAACGGTGTCGCCGGGCCGCTCCGCCGAAGACGGACCGGCCCGGCGGTGAGGCGATCAGCGGTCTTCGGGACGGCGGTCGGGATCGTCGTCGGATCGACGGTCGGAGTCGCGGTCCTCGCCGTCGGAGTGTGAGCCGGTATCGTCACCGTGCTCCTCGTCCGCCCGGTCCAGCTCGCTGTCCATTTCCTCGTCCGTCATGGGACGGTAGTCGTCATCCGGCTCGCCGGCGGGCTCGTCGTCCGGCGGGGGATCGGCCGCCGCCGCTTCCTCGGCCGCCTCGGTCTCCCGCGGGCGCACGTAGTGGCGCGAGAAGAACACCCCGGTCTCGAACAGCAGCCACATGGGAATGGCCAGCATGGTCTGGGAGAACATGTCCGGGGGGGTGAGAAACATGCCCAGCACGAAGCAGCCCACGATCACATAAGGTCGTTTCTCGGAAAGCTGCGCGGGCGTGACCACCCCGGCCCACACCAGTACCACCGTCGCCACCGGCACCTCGAAGGCCGCGCCGAAGGCGAGGAACATGGTCAGCACGAAGCTCAGGTACTTGCTGATGTCGGTCATCATGGTGACCCCGTGAGGCGTCGTGCGGGCCATGAAGCCGAACACGATGGGGAACACCACGTAGTAGGCGAACAGCGCGCCGAGGTAGAACAGGGCGGTGCTGGATACCAGCAGGGGGAAGATCATCTTGCGTTCGTGGCGGTACAGACCCGGCGCCACGAACGCCCACAGCTGATAGAGCAGGAAGGGCATGGCCAGGAACACGGCCAGCACCAGGGTCAGCTTGATGGGCACGAAGAACGGTGCCACCACCTCGATGGAGATCAGCGAGCTGCCGGGCGGCAGGTCGCGGCTCAACGGTCCCGAAAGCCAGGTGAACAGGTGATTGGAGAACGGCGCCATCACCAGGAACAGCACCAGCACCGCCAGCACACCCTTCAGCAGCCGGTTGCGCAGCTCCAGCAGGTGGGAAATGAACGGCTGTTCCTCGAATTCCTCTTCGTCGGGACTGGTGTCGGTGTGCTTACCGGTTGCGCTCATTCACGGAATCGTCAGGAGTGTGTGGGTCGGTCCCGGCCTTCCGCGGCGCCGGCTCGGCGGCGGGTGCCTCATCGTTGGTGTGCGGTGCCCCAGGCTCAGCATCGTGGGACGGCGCGGCAGCGGGTTTCTGTGACCCGGTTTCCGCTTCCTCTTCCGCCGGGGCCGATGCCCCAGGAGTTTCGGTCTCGATCCCGGTTTCGGTTTCGGTTTCGGTTTCGGTTTCAGCGTCGGCCCGGGAAGCCTGTTCCGACTCCGGCTTCACGGCCTTGACCAGGTAGTCCTGCTCCTTTTCGAGGGTGGCCTTGGCCTGGCGGCTCACCCCGTCGGCCTCGTCCAGGATCTTCCTGACCTCGGCCAGGTCCGTGCTTTCGCGCAGCTGACGCTTGAGGTCCTCGGCGGCCAGTTCCTTGTCGATGTCCTCCTTGACGGTCTGCACGAAGTTGCGCAGCCGCCCCAGCCACAGGCCGGCGGCGCGGGCAACCCGCGGCAGGCGCTCCGGTCCGATGACCAGGAGCGCGACAATGAACACCAGGACTAACTCGGAAAAACCGACGTCGAACATGGCTCGGGGAGGCTAACGGTGTCGGACGGAAAAGGCGGGACGAGCGCCGTGGCGCTCGCGACCGTCATTCAAGACGACTTGTGCTTCTCTTTGGAGGTCACCTCTCCGTCGATCACACGGCCTTCCTCGTCCTGCTCTTCGAGCCGAGCGGCCGTGTGGGTCTGCTCGCCCTTCTCGCTGCCTTCGTGCATGGCTTCGCGGAAGCCCTTGATCGCACCGCCGAGGTCCGACCCCAGGTTGCGCAGGCGCTTGGCGCCGAAGATGACCAGCACGATGGCCAGAATGATCAACAATTGCGTGATGCTTGGACCCATGTTTGCTACTCCTGCCCGTTTCCCGCACCGAACCGGCACGGTGGCTGCGGGCGACTGTCTCAGCGTTTGCCGCGAGCGGCCTTCTCGTCCAGGCCCGAAAGTCCGAAACGGCGGCCCAGCTCGCGCAGCACGTCATCGGGGCCCAGGCCCCGCGCGGCCAACATTACCATTGTATGAAACCACAGATCGGCCGTCTCATAAACCAAATGTTCGTCCGAGTCCTCCTTGGCCGCGATGATGGTCTCGGTCGCTTCCTCGCCTACCTTTTTCAGGATAGCGTTCAGCCCTTTGCCGTACAGGCTCGCCACGTAGGACGAATCGGGATCGGCGCCCTTGCGCGCCTCCAGCACCCGCGCCAGTTCTTCCAAGATCTCACCTGTCGCCATGGTTGGCCACCCCGCTTCGCTCATGGAATCCGGAAAGAGCCCGGGGACCTAGCCATAGATCTCGTCGGGATTCTTCAGCACCGGCTCCACGCCCTGCCACTGGCCGTCGTCCAGGCGCTGATAGAAGCAGCTGCGCCGCCCGGTGTGGCAGGCGATGCCGCCGCGCTGCTCCACCTTCAGCAGCACCACGTCGTTGTCGCAGTCGGTACGGATTTCCTTGACGATCTGCACATGCCCGGACTCCTCTCCCTTGCGCCACAGCTTGCGGCGCGAACGGGACCAGTACACGGCCCGCCCTTCCTGGGCCGTCAGGGCGAGGGATTCGCGGTTCATCCACGCGAACATCAGCACCTGACCGTCCACGGCGTCCTGGGCGATGACAGGCACCAGCCCGTCGTCGGTCCATTTGATCGCATCCAGCCAGCTTTGGTTCACTGTCGAGCTCATCTTTTTTTCACCCTGGGGGAACGCCCCCTTGGTTAACCCGCCTGTTGCATCGGCATCCGGGTTACAGCCGCACCTCGATGCCGGCGGCGGCCATATGGCGCTTGGCCTGCTCGATGGTGTACTCGCCGAAATGGAAGATGCTGGCCGCCAGCACCGCATCGGCCTTGCCCTCCAGCACCCCGGCCACCAGGTGGTCCAGGTTGCCCACCCCGCCCGAGGCGATCACCGGCACGTCCACCGCCTCGCTGACCGTGCGGGTCAGGGGCAGGTCGAAGCCGTCGCGGGTGCCGTCCCGGTCCATGCTGGTGAGCAGAATCTCGCCGGCGCCGTAGTCGGTCATGCGCACGGCCCATTCGATGGCATCGATGCCGGTGGGCTTGCGCCCGCCGTGGGTGAAGATCTCCCAGCGCGGCGCCTCGCCCTCGGCGCTGACCCGCTTGGCGTCCACGGACACCACGATGCACTGGGAGCCGAAGCGCTCGGCCGCCTCCTTCACGAACTCCGGACGGGCCACGGCGGCGGTGTTGATGGCCACCTTGTCGGCGCCGGCGGAAAGCATGCGCCGGATGTCCGGCAGCTCGCGGATGCCGCCGCCCACGGTGAGGGGAATGAACACCTCGCCGGCCACCCGCTCGACCACGTGCACCATGGTCTCGCGCTCGTCGGAACTGGCGGTGATGTCCAGGAAGGTGATCTCGTCGGCCCCCTCCTGGTCGTAGCGGCGGGCGATTTCCACCGGGTCGCCGGCGTCGCGGATCTCCACGAACTTCACACCCTTGACCACCCGTCCCGCGTCCACATCGAGGCAGGGAATGATTCGCTTGGCAAGCCCCATGACTGTCTGCGCTCCGCCGGTGCGGGCGGCGGCCTGCACGCCACCCCTGCTGCCGGCCTGATGACTGGATTACTGCGGATCGAGCTCGTCGGCCAGCTTCTGGGCCTCGGCGAGATCGATCCCGCCCTCGTACAGCGCCCGCCCGATGATGGCGCCGGTGATGCCTTCTTTGGCCACCCCGCACAGGGCGCGGATATCGTCCAGGTTGGTGACGCCCCCGGAGGCGATGATGGGCACGCTCACCGCCTGGGCCAGGGCGACCGTGGATTCCAGGCTCACGCCGCTCATCATGCCGTCGCGGCCGATGTCGGTGTAGATGATGGCGGCCACGCCGTCGCGCTCGAAGCGCCGGGCCAGGTCCACCACGTCGTGGTTGGACAGCTTGGACCAGCCGTCGATGGCCACCTTGCCGTTCTTGGCATCCAGCCCCACGATGATGCGCCCGGGAAACTCGATGCACAGGTCGTTGATGAAATGCGGCGCGCTGACCGCCTTGGTGCCGATGATGACGTAGCTCACGCCGGCATCCAGATACGCCTGCACGGTGTCCTCGTCCCGGATGCCGCCGCCCACCTGTATGGGCAGCTCCGGATAGGCCTCGGCGATGGCGTGAATGGGGCCGGCATTGACCGGCTTGCCCGCGAACGCGCCGTTGAGATCCACGATATGCAGGCGGCGGGCGCCGGCATTCACCCAGCGCTCGGCGATCTGCAGCGGGTCGTCGGAGAACACCGTCTCGTCTTCCATTCGGCCCTGCCGCAGACGAACGCACTTGCCGTCTTTCAGATCGATGGCCGGTATCAACTGCATGCCCTGCTCCTCATTTCCAAACGCACCATTAACGGCCCGTGCGGGTATCCGCTGGAAAGCCGCGGGCCGCCCCCCAATTCGCAAGCCTCACTGCTGCCCGTCCCAGCGCACGAAATTGGCCAACAGGGTCAGCCCGGCCTGTTGGCTCTTCTCGGGATGGAACTGGGCGGCGAACACGTTATCCCGTGCCAGCACCGACGCGAATTCGATGCCGTAGTCGGTGGTACCCACCGCCAGCTCGGGCGCGGCCGGGTCGGTGTAGTAGCTGTGCACGAAGTAGAAACGGCTGTTGTCCGGTATATCCTTCCAAAGCGGGTGGCTGCGCACCTGGCGAACCTGATTCCAACCCATGTGGGGCACTTTCAGGCGCTCGCCGGTACGGGCGTCCGCCAGGGCCTCGGGAAAGCGCCGCACTTCCCCCGGCAACACGTCCAGGCAGGCGGTGCCTTGGTTTTCCTCACTGTGGGTGAGCAGCGCCTGCATCCCCAGGCAAACGCCCAGCAGCGGCTTCTCCTTGGCCACTTCCCGCACCACCGCGTCCAGCTCCAGGCGCTGCAACTCCGACATGCAGTCGCGGATCGCGCCCACCCCCGGAAACACCACCCGCGGCGCGCGCCGTATGGCGTCGGGGTCGGAACTGATGAATACCAGGGAGTCGCCGGCGACATGCTCGAGCGCCTTGGCGATGGAATGGAGATTCCCCATGCCATAGTCGATGATCGCAATGGAGGCCATAGCGGTTTGATTCCGGAGTAGGTTGGCTTCAGCTCAATCCGAATACTGACGGGCCGGTGTGCGGAGTCAGAGACTCCCCTTGGTTGAAGGCACCACGCCGGCCATGCGCGCATCCGGCTCCACGGCGGCGCGCACCGCGCGGCCGAACGCCTTGAACACGGTTTCGGCCACGTGGTGGGCGTTCACGCCCCGCAGGTTGTCGATATGAAGGGTTGCGGGGGCGTGGTTCACGAACCCCTGGAAGAACTCGTGAATCAGATCCACGTCGAATTCGCCGATGCGGGCACGCTGGAACTGCACATGGTATTCCAGCCCCGGGCGCCCGGAGAAGTCGATGACCACCCTCGAGAGCGCCTCGTCCAGCGGCACGTAGGCATGGCCGTAGCGGCGAATGCCGGCCTTGTCGCCCAGGGCCTTGGCGAAGGCCTGGCCCACACTGATGCCGATGTCTTCGACGGTGTGATGGGCGTCGATGTGCAGATCGCCCTCGGCGTGCAACTGCAGGTCCAGCAGCCCGTGACGGGCCACCTGGTCCAGCATGTGTTCCAGGAACGGCACGCCGGTCTGCAGGTTGCAGCTGCCGGTCCCGTCGAGGTTCAAATCAACCCGGATCCGGGTTTCCAGGGTGTCCCGAGTCACGCTAACCTGTCGTTGCGCCATTGGCTTCTCGCTTTCGGGCCGGCCTTTTCTTATCATTAAGGTCCGGCACCCCGCCGGCCGCGCCGGCGGTGAACGAACAAAGGCTAAATCGTAGCGGAAAATGCCCGTCCAGAGAACCGCTTTCCGGTGACGGCGCCTTCCGTCCCTGACGGCGGGCCCGCGCTGACGAATCGATTTACAGCGAAGCTCGGTGGTTCATGTCAATGAATTTGCTCGAATGTGCCTCAAGCAGGATCCCGTCCGAGGCGGGACAGCGTCATGAGTAAGGACCCGACCAATATCATCAGCATCCCCGGCCTGAAAGCCGCCTGCCGCAACTGCTCCCTCTATCATCTGTGCCTGCCGCTGGGCATCGACAACGATGACATGGACGAGCTGGACCGGATCATCCGGCGCAAACGGCCGCTGCGGCGCGGCGAGTACCTCTTCCAGGCCGGCGATCCGTTCCGGGCCATCTACGCCATCCGCTCCGGGTCGGTGAAGACCTTCGCGGCCACCGAGGAAGGCCACGAGCAGGTGACCGGCTTCCATCTGCCCGGCGAGCTGGTGGGCCTGGACGCCATCATCCGCGAGCGCCATCCCTGCAGCTCCCGCGCCCTGGAAACCACCAGCGTGTGCGAGATTCCCTTCGACCGCCTGGAGGAGCTGGGCGGCAAGATCCCGGGGCTGCAGCGCCAGCTGCTGCGGCTGATGAGCAAGGAGCTGCTGGAGGACGAGCAGCTCATGATGCTGCTGGGCAAGAAGTCCGCCGAGGGCCGCCTGGCGGCCCTGCTGATCAGCATCTCGGAACGCTTCAAGCAGCGCGGCTTCTCGGCCAGTGAATTCAACCTCAGCATGTCCCGCAACGATATCGCCAATTACCTCGGCCTGGCCGTGGAAACGGTGAGCCGCCTGTTTACCCGCTTCCAGGCCGACGGCCTGCTGAGCGCGGATCGCAAGCACGTGATTATTCAAGATATTAAACGCCTGAATTGCCTCGCCCGCCCCAGCGGGGAGAGCTGCGAGCGCGAACTGAGCCGGTAACGCGGGGACCCGTCCCGGGCACCCGCGCCGACCGCTCTTCCCCTGACCCCGCCACCATCCCCACCGGCCGACAGCGCCATATCTCACATATTATTTACGCAACAACAACGTTCCATTGACGTGGATCATTGTTTGGTTGACGTTCCCTTTGCACATTAGGGCCCGTGCGTTCGTCCGCAGGAAGAACGGGCAGCGCACTCCCTATTGCCCATGCAGCGAGAGAAGCCAACCCATGGATACGCAGACCACGTACAACTACAAGGTCGTGCGCCAGTTCACCATCATGACCGTCGTGTGGGGCATCGTCGGCATGCTGGTCGGCGTGTATATCGCCGCGGAGCTGGTGTGGCCCCAGCTGAACATGAACATCCCGTACATCACCTTCAGCCGCCTGCGGCCACTGCACACCAACGCAGTGATCTTCGCCTTCGGCGGCTCGGCATTGTTCGCCACCTCCTACTACGTGGTGCAGCGCACCTGCCAGACCCGCCTGATCAGCGACGGGCTGGCGGCGTTCACCTTCTGGGGCTGGCAGGCGATCATCGTGCTGGCGGCCATCACCCTGCCCATGGGCATGACCACCGGCAAGGAGTACGCCGAGCTGGAATGGCCCATCGACATCCTGATCACGGTGGTGTGGGTGAGCTACGCGGTGGTGTTCTTCGGCACCATCATGAAACGGCGCACCAAGCACATCTACGTGGCCAACTGGTTCTACGGCGCGTTCATCCTCACCATCGCCGTGCTGCACGTGGTCAACAGCGCCGAGCTGCCGCTGACCTTCTGGCCCATGAAGTCCTACTCGGTCTATCCCGGCGCCATCGATGCCATGGTGCAGTGGTGGTACGGCCACAACGCGGTGGGCTTCTTTTTGACCGCCGGCTTCCTGGGAATGATGTACTACTTCATTCCCAAGCAGGCCAACCGGCCGGTGTACTCCTACCGCCTGTCGGTGGTGCACTTCTGGGCGCTGATCTCCACCTACATGTGGGCCGGCCCCCACCACCTGCACTACACCGCCCTGCCGGACTGGGCCCAGTCCCTGGGCATGGTGTTCTCCCTGATCCTGCTGGCGCCCTCCTGGGGCGGCATGATCAACGGCATCATGACCCTCTCGGGTGCCTGGCATAAGCTGCGCACCGATCCCATCCTGAAGTTCCTCATCGTGTCGGTGTCGTTCTACGGCATGTCCACCTTCGAGGGACCGATGATGTCCATCAAGACGGTCAACTCCCTGTCCCACTACACCGACTGGACCATCGGCCACGTGCATTCCGGGGCCATGGGCTGGGTGGCCATGGTGACCATCGGCTCGGTGTACTTCCTGATCCCCCGGCTGTTCGGGCGCGAGAAGATGTACAGCATGAAGCTGGCCGAGGCGCACTTCTGGATCGCCACCATCGGCGTGGTGCTGTACATCGCCTCCATGTGGATGGCGGGCGTGATGCAGGGGCTGATGTGGCGGGCGGTCAATGACGACGGCACGCTGACCTACAGCTTCGTGGAATCGCTGGAGCGGATGTATCCCTTCTACTTCGTGCGCTTCCTGGGCGGTGTGGTGTTCCTCAGCGGCATGCTGCTGATGGCCTACAACGTCGCAAAGACCATCTCGGGCCGGCGGGCGGTGGAAGCACCGATACCGCAGATCGCCTGAAGGGGGAAATCGCCATGAGCCATGAAGTTGTCGAGAAGAACATCGGGATAATGGTGCTGTTCGTGCTGCTGGTGATCAGCGTGGGCGGCCTGGTGGAAATCGTGCCCCTGTTCTTCCTGAAAAGCACCACCGAACCGGTGTCGGACCTGCGGCCCTACACCGCCCTGCAGCTGGAAGGCCGTGATGTGTACATACGGGAAGGCTGCTACCTGTGCCACTCCCAGATGATCCGGCCTTTCCGGGCCGAGACCGAGCGCTACGGCCACTACTCGGTGGCCGGGGAGTTCGTCTACGACCATCCGTTCCAGTGGGGCTCCAAGCGCACCGGACCGGACCTGGCCCGCGTGGGCGGGCGCTACAGCGACGACTGGCACCGCATCCACCTGATGAATCCGCGGGACGTGGTGCCCGAGTCCAACATGCCGGGCTTCCCCTGGCTGGCCAAGAACGTCATCGACGAGACGGAAACGCCCAAGAAGATGAACCTCATGCGTGAGCTGGGCGTGCCCTACACCGATGCGGACATCGCCGGTGCGAGCGCGGCGGTCAAGGGCAAGACGGAGATGGACGCCCTGATCGCCTACCTGCAGCACCTGGGCACCGACATCCAGACCCGGAGGTAGCGCCATGGACATCATCACGGTGCGTTCGTTGTTCACGGTGCTGCTGCTGGCCGTGTTCCTGGGCATCTGGATCTGGGCGTGGAGCGCCAAGCGCAAGACCGACTTCGAAGAAGCCGCCCAGCTGCCGTTTGCCGACGATGACCTGGCGCAGTCCCCGGAGGATTCGAGCCATGAGTGAATTTGCCTTCAAGAGCGATTTCTGGAGCTGGTGGGTGATACTGCTCACCATCGGCAACGTGCTGGCATGCTGGTGGCTGATCATGTGGGCCAGCAAACGCCGGTCCGGCGAGAGCGCCAGCGGCCAGGTCACCGGCCACACCTGGGACGAGGACCTTCAGGAGTACAACAACCCGCTGCCGCGCTGGTGGCTGTGGATGTTCAACATCACCCTGGTGTTCGCCCTGGTGTACCTGGCCCTGTATCCGGGGCTGGGCAAGTTCCGGGGGCTGCTGGGCTGGACCGAGGTGTCCCAGTACCAGAGCGAGATGAAGCAGGCCCACGAAAAGTACGGACCGATCTTCGCCCAGTATGCCAAGACCCCCATCACGGCCCTGATCGACGATCCCAAGGCCATGCAGGCAGGGCAGCGTCTGTTCGTGACCTACTGCGCGAGCTGTCACGGCTCGGACGCCCGCGGCGCCCCCGGCTTCCCCAACCTGACCGACCATGACTGGCTGCACGGCGGCAGCCCGGAGGCCATCCAGAAGACCATCCTGGACGGGCGCCAGGGCGTCATGCCCGCGTGGAAGGCGTCGCTGGGCGAGCAGGGCGTGGATCAGGTGGCGGCCTACGTGATGAGTCTGAGCGGGCGGCCGGTGGATGCGCAACTGGCCGAGGCGGGCAAAGCCAAGTTCCAGATGTTCTGCGCGGCCTGCCACGGTGCGGACGGCAAGGGCAACCAGCAGATCGGCGCGCCCAATCTGACCGACAACATCTGGCTCTACGGCGGTTCTCCGGGAACCATCAAGCAGACCATCGCCAACGGGCGCAACGGACGCATGCCGGCCCATCGCAACTTCCTGGGCGAAGACAAGGTGCATCTGCTGGCGGCCTACGTGTACAGCCTGTCAGCCGGCACCGGCAAGACCGGCCAGTGAGCGTCGCACGGTGGCGGCGGGTCCGCCGCCACCGTGCCCCTTGTCCGAACCCTGCACAGCGCTGTCGGGCGCCCATCGGCCCCGGCGGCAGACAGTGACCATGAGCACCCAGCCGAAAGACACCCAAGGGCCCGCGACAGCGACCGACGAAGTCGAAGAGGAGCTTTACGCCAAGCGCCAGAAGATCTATCCGCGCGAGGTGCACGGCATCTTCGCCAACCTGCGGGTGCTGGGGATGGCGACTCTGCTGGGCATCTACTACGGGCTGCCGTGGCTGGGCTGGGACGGGCGCCAGGCCGTGCTGTTCGACCTGCCGGCCCGCAAGTTCCACATCTTCGGGCTGACCTTCTGGCCCCAGGATTTCTTCTTTCTCGCCGTGCTGCTGATCGTGGCGGCGCTGTCGCTGTTCTTCTTCACCGCCCTGGCCGGACGGCTGTGGTGCGGTTACGCCTGTCCGCAGACGGTGTGGACGGAGATCTTCCTGTGGATGGAACGGCGCATCGAGGGCGATCGCGGCCGGCAGATGAAACTGGATCGCGCCCCGTGGACGGCGCGCAAGCTGGGCATCAAGAGCGCCAAGCACGGCGCGTGGATCGCCTTCTCCCTGTACACCGGCTTCACGTTCGTCGGCTACTTCACGCCCATCCACACCCTATCGCACGAGCTGTTCACCCTGTCCATGGGGCCCTGGGAAACCTTCTGGGTGCTGTTCTACGGCCTTGCCACCTACGGCAACGCCGGCTGGATGCGCGAACAGGTGTGCATCTACATGTGTCCTTACGCGCGCTTCCAGAGCGCCATGTTCGACCGCAATACCCTGATCATTTCCTACGACACCCAGCGCGGCGAACCGCGCGGCTCGCGCAAGCGCAATATCGACCATCGGGCCCGGGGGCTCGGCGACTGTGTGGACTGCACGTTGTGCGTACAGGTGTGCCCGACCGGCATCGACATCCGCAACGGACTGCAATACCAGTGCATCGGCTGCGCCGCCTGCGTGGACGTATGCGACCAGGTCATGGACAGGATGGGCTATCCCAAGGGCCTGATCCGCTACACCACCGAGAATGCGCTGGAAGGGGGTAGGTCCCATATCCTGCGCCCGCGTATCGTGCTCTACGCCCTGCTGCTGGTGACGCTGATGTCGGGGCTTGGCTATGCCATCAGCCAGCGGGTTCCCCTGGAGCTGGACATCATCAGGGACCGCAACATGCTGTACCGGGAAACCGGCATGGGCCTGGTGGAGAACGTCTACACCCTGAAGGTCATCAACATGGACGAGAAGCCCCACACCTACCGCCTGACCGTGAGCGGCATCCCCGGTCTGAGCCTGGTGAGCGAGCGGCCCCGGATCGCCGTGCCGGCCGGTGAGGTGCTGGATCTGCCGGTGGCCCTGCGTGTGGATCCCATCAACCTTAAACGACCCGGCAACGATGTGTACTTCACGCTCCAGGCGGTAGACACACCCGACCTGAAGGTGACCCAGACGGGCCGCTTCCTCGGCCCTGCATTAGGAGCGCGCTGATGTCCGCAACCGCACCCGTTGTTCCCGTTCCGCCCTGGTATCGCCAGTTCTGGCCCTGGTTCCTGATCGCCCTGCCGGCCAGCGCGGTGATCGCCGGAATCGCCACCCTGGTGATCGCCATCGAGAATCCCGACGGCCTGGTGGTGGACGACTACTACAAGCAGGGATTGGCCATCAACCGGGTGCTGGCACGGGACCGTGCCGCCCAGCAGCTGGGGGTGGCGGCCCAGGTCAGCTACGACCCGGACGCTCAATACATCCGGCTCACCCTGACCTCGGGTCTGCCCATCGGGCAGCCGGAGCTGCTGTTGCGGCTGACCCATCCGACCCGGGCCCATCTGGACCGGGTGCTGCTCCTGCAGCCCCAGGGCCGCGGGCAGTACATGACCCCCTTGCGGGACATTCCCCCCGGGCGCTGGCACGTGAGCCTCGAGCCCAGCGACGGGAACTGGCGCCTGACCGGTCGCCTGCAACTGCCCCAACGCAGCGGGACCCGGCTGGTGGCCGGCGCCGACTGGTAGCCGGCGTCACGCCCGCTGTGCCGTCAATCACAATAAGGAGGGGCCCATGGAGAACATGACCGGGCACGAGCTGCCCCTTGTGCAACGGGTCGTCGCGGTACTGTGGCCGTCGTTTCTGATGTCCGGGGTCGCCACCATTTTATTTTTCACGGCCTTCGATCCCCAGGAACTGCTGGCCAACACGCGCTATGCCGAACTCAGTCGGCTGGGCGCCTACACCATCGGTTTTTTTCTGTTCTGGGCCCTGACCACCGTGAGCAGCGCTTTGACCTGCTACTTCCGACGCCCCTGCGACGACCACAACCGCCCGCTATCGTGACCGGCCGGTGCCTGGGACCGTGCCGAGCCGTTTCGATGCGGCTCAGGGCGATGGCGGCGCAGGCACCTGCAACCAGAACGTGACCGGACCGTCGTTCACCAGCTGCACCTGCATGTCCGCCCCGAAACGTCCGCCGGCCACCGGCGCGTGGCGGCGCCGGGCCTGCTCCAGCAGGTATCCGAACAGCCGCTCGCCCCGCTCGGGGGGCGCCGCCGGCGTGAAGCTGGGACGCATGCCTTTGCGGGTGTCGGCGGCCAGGGTGAACTGGGGAACCAGCAGCAAGCCGCCGCCGGTGTCGGTGACGCTCAGGTTCATGCGCTGCTGCTCGTCGGCGAACACGCGATAGCCCAACAGACGCTCCAGCAGCCGGTCGGCCTGCGCCTCGCCGTCGCCCCGTTCCACACCCACCAGCACCAGCAGCCCGGCCTCGATGGCGCCCACGGTCTCGCCCCCGATCCGGACGCTCGCCTGGGTCACGCGCTGCAGCAGGCCGATCATGCCAGTTGATCGGCGAGCCGTTGGGTGGCGGCCACCAGCTCCGCCGCGATGGCCGGCTCGGCCACCGAATGGCCGGCGGCCGGCACGATGCGCAACCGGGCCTGGGGCCAGGCCTGGTGCAGCAGCCAGGCCTGTTCCACCGGGCACACGGTGTCATAGCGCCCGTGCACGATCACCCCGGGGATGTCGGCCAGACGGTGGGCATCGCGCAGAATCTGGCCCGGTTCCAGGAAGCTGTCGTGCATGAAGTAGTGGCACTCGATGCGGGCCAGGCTGAGGGCGGCGTAGGGCGCCCCGAACTGCTCGGTGATGTCTTCCCGGGTGCGCAACGTGGACGCCCGCGCCTCCCAGATAGACCAGGCCTTGGCGGCGGCCATGCGGGTGACCTCGTCATCCCCCGTCAGGCGGGCGTAGTACGCCGACACCATATCGTGGCGCTCCTCGGCCGGGATCGGCTCCAGGAAATCCTCCCAATGGTCCGGATACAGCCGACTGGCGCCGTCCTGATAGAACCATTGCACGTCCCGGGCGCGGCACAGAAAGATACCCCGCAGCACCAGCGCCAGCACCCGCTCGGGATGGGTCTGGGCGTACACCAGGCCCAGGGTGGAACCCCACGAACCGCCGAACACCATCCAGCGCTCGATACCCAGGCGCTTGCGGATGAATTCCATATCGCCCACCAACGCCTGGGTGGTGTTCCCCTCCAGGCTGGCGTGGGGCGCTGACCGGCCGCAGCCGCGCTGGTCGAACAGCACGATGCGGTAGCGCTGGGGATCGAAGAACCGGCGGTGGCCCGGCTGGGTACCGGCCCCGGGACCACCGTGCACGAACACCACGGGAATGCCTTCCGGATTGCCCGACTCCTCCACATAGAGCCGATGGGGTTCGTCGACCTCGAGCGTATGACGGACATAGGGTTGGATATCCGGAAACAGGTCTGCCATGGAGTCCTCTGTATTTGCTAAGTCGATCGGTCGCGGACCAGCTCGCCCCGGAAGCCGAACGCCGCGATGACACCGGCAAGCAACAGGCCGACCAGGATCATGACCGGGCCGACGCCGGTACCCAGTACCACACCGGCCCAGCCGACGCCGAAGGTGGTCAGGTACAGCATACCGGAGTGCAGCAGGGCGCCCAGAATGAACAACCAGCTGACCAGCTGCTTGAAAAACGGCGCCGCCGCCAGGAAGCCCAGCACCAGACCCACCGCGATGTTGAGCAGCGACTCCAGGTTGCCATGGGTGTGTGGACCGCTCTTGATGGCGTCGATGACGGCCTGGGCGTTGAGCTGCTTGTTGATGGCCAGCAGGGCCGTGGTGTTGGCCTTGGCGATTTCCTCGGCCGTCATGGGCGCCAGCGTCTGATCGTTCTGGTAGCCGCTGCTGGCCATCAGTTGCAGGGCGCCCAGGGCCTTCTGCTTCTCGGCACGGGCCTGCTCCAGCGGGCCCATATGGAGGACCATGTAGGGACCCAACGCGGCCGTCAACACCAGATACAGAAAACCGAAGACAACATTCTTCTTCCCGATCATGACTCCCCCCTCGAACCGGTTGCGGTCACGGCGCCGCCCGTGAGTAAGCCTGGTCCTACAAGAAATCCCGGCGTTTACCGACTGTCCGTGGAACCAGCCTATGCCATTATGCATAGCACTTCGAGGCAGATGATGCCGGGAAGTCTGGGGATAAGAAAAGCTGGGGGAAGTACCAATCCCGTTACGGCAGGAAGCCGGGGTGCTGCTCCGAGTGGATTCCACGGATGGAACATACCGCGTTACAGCCAGTAGGCTCATCACGCCCCGGCCGCAAGGCCGGGGTTTTCCTTTTCTGGAACACCTGTCCCTTGCCGTAGCCGCCATCCGCACATGAGAAAGGGCGCCCGCAGGCGCCCTTTACCCATTATGCAGTCGGTCCGGCTAAGACGCCGGCGCTGCAGCCGACGTCGTCAGATGAACAGGCAGACGTCGGAGTCCTTGGCCACCGGCAGGAAGTAGGTGGCG
>CAZNBB010000052.1:0-24092 GCA_964571225.1 uncultured Gammaproteobacteria bacterium | reverse complement strand
CGTTGTCCAAATTTGCTCCCGGCAAATTTGTCACTCAAGTCATAGCAACGGCTATGACTTTCGCTCCAGAGCGGCGCTCAGCCGCAGCTGTCCTGCGCCAGCATCCCGGATGCTGATGCAATATGCGGGTTACGCCGATCCCGTGGTATTCTTACCGGTCTGTTCCAGCTGAATTTCCCCAAGCGGGGTGATGTGATGACCAACGATCCGACTGACGAGATGATGGGCGATCCCGCCAAACTGTTCGAGGGCAGCTTCGAGGTGCCCCACAAAAGCCCGGTGCAGCCCCATCAGCTGACCCTGGACGACAGCTTCACCTTCCACTGCCACAAGGGCATCGCCTGCTTCAACGAGTGCTGCCGCAGCATCGACATCACGCTGACGCCCTACGATCTGCTGCGCCTGCGAAAGCGCCTGGAGATGACCTCCAGCGAGGTGGTGGCGAAGTACACGCTCCCCTTCGAGATGGACCACCACGGCCTGCCCGGGCTGAAGCTGCGCACCAAGCCGGGTACCGGCGAGTGCGTCTTTCTCACCGAAGAAGGCTGCAGCGTCTATGAGGACCGCCCGGCGGCCTGCCGCTACTACGCCCTGGGCAGTATGGGCGTGCGCAAGAAGGACAGCGCCGAGGTCGAGGACATCTTCTTTGTGGTGAAGGAGTCCCACTGTCTGGGGCACCAGGAACCGAAGACCCAGACCGTGCGGGAATACCGTCACGAACAGGGAGTCGATCAGTACGACGACATGAATCGCGCCTGGCGCGACGTGATTATCAAGAAGCGCTCCAGTGGGCCGACCATCGGTAAGCCGTCCGAGCGCAGCATGCAGCTGTTCGACATGTGCAGCTACGACCTGGACAGCTTCCGGGACTTTATCCGCACCGACGGCTTTCAGGAAGTGTTCGACGTGGACGCCGACACCATGGCTGAGCTGGCCGCCGACGATGAGGCCCTGCTGCAGTTCGCCATGCGTTTTCTCAAACAGGTGCTGTTCGGCGAGCTCAGCATACCCGTGAAGCAGGGTGCGCGGGAGCAGCGCCTTGCCAAGCGCCGGGACCACATCGAGCAGAAACGCCGCGAGGAAGTCGAGCGCCACAAGGCCCACGATCCCCGCGACGACGCCCCCAGCGACTGACTGTTTCCGCTTGGAACCTGCGTTCGCGGGCGCGCCTGCGCCGGCGAGGGGTACAAAGAAGGCCCGGTCTCCCAGGGAGACCGGGCCTTCTTTGTCGGTGGCGGCGCTATAGGCCGCGCTTGTTTGCCTCGATCGCCTGGTGCAGTTTCTTGGTCACCAGGTTGATGGCGGAAAGGTACGGTACCGTGCCGTTGTCGCGCATGCACTTCTGGCCCGCCGGCGTGTCCGCGAACCGGATGAACGCCTGGATTTCCTTCAGGTGCGGTGATTTCGGATTGTAGGCCAGGTACAGGGGGCGGTAGAGCAGGTACTTGCCTTCTTTGATGTTGGCGTAGCTCGGGTCCTTGCCGTCGAGTTTGAGTATCTTCACGTGGCGCTTGCGGGCGCTGCTGACGCCGGTGATTCCGATGGCGTCCGGATCCTTCTCGATACCTTTCTCCAATGGCCCGGAGGAGCGGAACCGCTGTGCCTTGGGGGTGAAGTCCTGATCGTAGTTGGCGAACACCAACTGCCGGATGGTCAGCCCGACGCCGGATATCTTCCCCTTGCGCACGAACAGGTGGATCGGCGCGTCCCGCCCGCCCAACTGCTTCCAGTTGGTGATCTGGCCCAGATACACCTTGCGGATCTGGTCGACGGTGATGTTGCTGACCGGATTGTCCGGATGGGTGATGACCACCAGGGCGTCCCATGCCACCGGCACCAGCACCGCGTTCTCCTCCTTGGGATTGTTGGGCAGCTTGAAGCGGCAGGATCCGCCGATATCCGCCGTGCCGGCGGAGACTTCCCGGATTCCCTTGGTGGCGCCGCCGCCGGAAACCTGGATGTGGATCCCCGTCTTCTTTTCATACAGAGCCGCCAGGGCGTTCATGTACGCTTTCTTGCTGATGCCGCAGCCCACCCACTTCAGGGTCGCTTTCGATGCAATATTGGGCAGCGGCTTGCTTTCGGCTCCGCGCGAAGGGCTGCCCGACATGGCCAATAAAAGGAATGCGGCACCCAGGCCGGCGAAACGGATACGGAACATTATGCATGCCCCCTCAATGGCTTAGCGGGCTATCCAGCCCTATATATTAAGGCGGGGCGTGAACTGCGCGGCGCCCGCCCGGCGTATTTCTCCCCAATGCGCCTTTGCATTGTTGTTATTAATCGGTCTTTCGGCCGACCGCCGTACTTCCTTGAACGACGTCCGACCCACTGGCCATATTCCATAGCCATTCCCCGCTCGGCCCCTCAATCATAAATTCCGTGTTTTCCAATCTACGTAATCCATAATTAGTACTTATGGAAATAATCACTATTATTGAATTGTCTTTATGTAATTCTCTGCTAGGATCTTCCCACCGTGAAACTGGCTTCGGCCGCTCAGGGCAGGCGCTGCGCACCATTCGCAGCCGGCCGCCGGCACCCAAGCCCGGTTACGCGCCACAGGATTCAGGTTGACTACAGCGAGAGGATACTGCCATGGCTGTTAAGAGTTACCAGGCGGGCGTGAAAGAGTACCGCGAGACTTACTGGATGCCGGAATACACCCCGGCCGATACGGATATTCTGGCCTGCTTCAAGATCACGCCCCAGGCGGGTGTGCCCCGCGAGGAGGCCGCCGCCGCTGTGGCCGCCGAATCCTCCACCGGTACCTGGACCACGGTGTGGACCGACCTGCTGACCGATCTGGACTACTACAAGGGCCGCGCCTACGCCATCGAGGACGTGCCGGGCGACGACGAGTGCTTCTACGCCTTCATCGCCTACCCCATCGACCTGTTCGAAGAGGGTTCCGTGGTCAACGTGTTCACCTCCCTGGTGGGTAACGTGTTCGGCTTCAAGGCCGTCCGTCACCTGCGCCTGGAGGACGTGCGCTTCCCCATCGCCTACGTCAAGACCTGCGGCGGTCCGCCCAACGGCATCCAGGTCGAGCGCGACATCATGAACAAGTACGGCCGTCCGCTGCTGGGCTGCACCATCAAGCCCAAGCTGGGCCTGTCGGCCAAGAACTACGGCCGCGCCGTGTACGAGTGCCTGCGCGGCGGTCTGGACTTCACCAAGGACGACGAGAACGTCAACTCCCAGCCCTTCATGCGCTGGCGTCAGCGGTTCGACTTCGTCATGGAGGCCATCCACAAGGCCGAGGCCGAGACCGGCGAGCGCAAGGGCCACTACCTGAACGTCACCGCCCCGACCCCGGAAGAGATGTACAAGCGCGCCGAGCACGCCAAGGAGCTGGGCGCACCGATCATCATGCACGACTACATCACCGGCGGCTTCTGCGCCAACACGGGTCTGGCCAACTGGTGCCGTGACAACGGTCTGCTGCTGCACATCCACCGTGCCATGCACGCCGTGCTCGACCGCCATCCCAAGCACGGCATCCACTTCCGCGTGCTGGCCAAGATCCTGCGTCTGTCCGGCGGCGACCACCTGCACTCCGGCACCGTGGTGGGCAAGCTCGAGGGCGACCGCGAGGCGACCCTGGGCTGGATCGACCTGATGCGCGACTCCTACATCAAGGAAGACCGTTCGCGCGGTATCTTCTTCGATCAGGACTGGGGCTCCATGCCCGGCGTGTTCCCGGTGGCCTCCGGCGGTATCCACGTCTGGCACATGCCGGCGCTGGTCACCATCTTCGGCGACGACTCCGTGCTGCAGTTCGGCGGTGGCACCCTGGGCCATCCCTGGGGCAATGCAGCCGGCGCCGCGGCCAACCGCGTGGCCCTGGAAGCCTGCGTCGAGGCCCGCAACGAAGGCCGTGCGGTGGAGAAGGAAGGCAAGGAGATCCTCACCGCCGCTGCCAAGAGCAGCCCCGAACTGAAGGCCGCCATGGAGACGTGGAAGGAAATCAAGTTCGAGTTCGACACCGTGGACAAGCTGGACGTTGCCCACAAGTAAGACGGCTCGAGGCGCCGGGCGGAGTCGCCGTGTGTTCGGCGGCTCCGCCCCGGCCGCAACCGCCTAACCGATTCGATTCGAGGATTACGCAATGAGTGACATGCAGGACTACCAATCCAGCCTGAGCGATCCGAGCAGCCGCAAGTTCGAGACTTTCTCCTACCTGCCGGAGCTGAGTAAGGATAAAATCCGCAAGCAGGTGGAGTACATCGTGAGCAAGGGCTGGAACCCGGCCATCGAGCACACCGAGCCGGAAAACTCCTTCGGCCACTACTGGTACATGTGGAAGCTGCCCATGTTCGGCGAGACCGACGTGGACCGCATCCTGGGCGAGGCCGACGCCTGCCACAAGGCGCACCCCACCCACCACGTGCGCCTGGTCGGCTACGATAACTACGCCCAGTCCCAGGGTACGTCCATGGTGATCTACCGGGGTCCCATCAAGGTCTGACCTGATCTGTCCGGGTTCGCCTAACGGCCCCTGCCCGGCTCGCCGAGCGGGGGTTTTTTTTTGATCTCAGGCGGCGTGGGTGACAGTGTGCGCCCGTCCGCCGGCTTCAACTGGCTGAGTGACTGCAAATGAGCGAAAGCAATGTCGACCAGTACCTGATCCAGGAGCAGCCGTACTACCGGCCCGTTTCCGACGAAGTGGAACTCTACGACGCCGC
Organism: uncultured Gammaproteobacteria bacterium; assembly: GCA_964571225.1. Taxonomy (GTDB): domain Bacteria; phylum Pseudomonadota; class Gammaproteobacteria; order DATFLG01; family DATFLG01; genus DATFML01. Next base: position 19,404 of record CAZNBB010000052.1, on the reverse strand, counting down.
CTACAGTGCCCGCATGCCGGTCATGCTCAAAGGGCCCACCGGCTGCGGCAAGTCCCGCTTCGTGGAGTACATGGCCCACAAACTCCAGCGGCCGTTGATCACTGTGGCCTGCAATGAGGACATGACGGCTTCCGACCTGGTGGGCCGTTACCTGCTGGAACCCGACGGGACCCGCTGGCACGACGGCCCCCTGACCATCGCCGCCCGTATCGGCGCCATCTGCTACCTGGACGAAGTGGTCGAAGCCCGTCAGGACACGACGGTGATCATCCATCCGCTCACGGACCACCGCCGTAACCTGCCCCTGGACAAGAAGGGCGAGCTGGTGACGGCCCACCCGGACTTCCAGCTGGTGATTTCCTACAATCCCGGCTACCAGAGCCTGATGAAGGACCTCAAGCAGTCCACCAAGCAGCGTTTCGCCGCCCTGGACTTCGACTATCCGGACGCGGAAGTGGAGGCCGAGATCGTGATGCACGAGACGGGCGTCGACGCCGAGATCGCCGAAAAGCTGGTGTCCATCGCCAAGCGCGCCCGCAACCTGAAGGGCCACGGTCTGGATGAAGGCATCTCCACCCGTCTGCTGGCCTATGCGGGCAACCTGATCGCCAAGGGCATCGATCCCAAGTCAGCGTGCCGCATGACCCTGGTGCGTCCCATCACGGACGATCCGGATATGCGCGACACTCTGGACGCCGCTGTCGCCACTTATTTCTAGGGCTGACGTCGCCCGCACGTCATGGACAAGGACGCATACCTGGCGAGCCTGCGTGAGGACATCGTCTTCACCGACACCCTGCGTGGGCAGCCGTTTACCTTCCATTCCACCTGGGGCCTGTTCTCGCCCCGCGGGGTGGACGAGGGCTCGCGGCTGCTCATCGACCGCCTGGAGCTCGATCCGGCGGACGACTGCCTGGATCTGGGCTGCGGCTACGGCCCCATCGGCCTGACCATGGCCCGGTTGGCGCCCAAGGGCCGCACTGCCCTGGTGGACAAGGACTTCGTGGCCGTCGACTACGCCGCCAGGAACGCCAAGGCGAACGGCATCGCCAACTGCGAGGCCTTTCTCAGCAACGGGTTCAGCCACGTGGGCGAGCGGCGCTTCAATGCGGTGGCCTCCAACATCCCGGCCAAGGTGGGCAAGGAGATGCTCTACCTGTATCTCTACGACGCCCTGGCCCACCTCGAGCCCGGAGGGCGTCTGTACGTGGTGACCATCACCGGGCTGCGCCGGTTCATGGAGCGTGGCTTCCGCGAGGTGTTCGGAAACTATGACAAGCTCAAGCAAGGCAAGGCCTACACGGTTGCCCTGGCTGTCAAGGAGCCGGATTGAGCGCAGCGTTAGCGGGTCCGGGCCACCCCACCCGGCCTTGCCCGGCCGTAACGCCGCCTCCGCGCCCGCCTTGCCATACAGCGTCCGCGGGCGGCGGCTGAACGGCGTTTCGTTTCATCGATGCGGTAGCGTGCTATGACCATCGACATTGAAGAATACCGACCGTTTCTGGAAAAGGCCGCGCCGGAAGTGCGCGACACCTTCGAGGCCAGCTTCGCCGAAGCGGCCCACATCATGTCGCCGGGCGGCCTGAAGAACTACCTGGAGGGCGCCAAAGCCCTTTGCGATCTGGGCCGGGGCACCGACCTGGTGGTGTCGTACCTGGAGGCCATGCCCGCAGTGGCCAAGGAAGTGGGCGACGAGCTGATCGCCGAGAGTGTCACCGCCGCCCTGAAACTGGCTTCCATGGTCAGCGGGGCGGTGATCGCCGAGCTGTTCTGGTCCATGCCGGTGGCGGCGCGCCGGTTCGGTGATGCCGAGCTGATGCGCAACTATCTCGCACTCATCCATCAGCTCTCGGCCAAGGTGCCCCGCGGCCTGCGACCCATGCTGGAGCACCTGGACCAGCTGCTGAGCAAGCTCACTCTGGGTGGCCTGCGCCGCTGGGCGAACTGGGGTGCCCAGGCCCACGGCCGGGATTTCGCCGCCCAGGCCAAGTATTTCTCCCTGCAGTCCAACGACAGCCAGGCGGTGCTGCAGAACGAGCGCCGGGGCGTGCTGTTCGTGGACCTGCACCGGCGCCTGAATTTCTATCTGCGCGCCCTGTGGGGGCGGGACTTCTTTGTCCGCCCCACCTCCGGCGACTACGAGACCCGGGAGGGCTACAAGCCCTATATCGAGCGCGCCGTGATCCATGTGCCCGACGCCTACGACGCCTACGGCGGCATCGCCGGTGCGGAGCTGTATCGGGCCACCTGCGCCCACGCCGCTGCGCACCTGGTCTACACCACGGGCCCCATTTCCGCCGAGGCGTTGACCCCCGCCCAGATGGCCTTCATCGGTCTGGTGGAGGATGCGCGCATCGAGCAGCTGGCCATCCGGGAATTCCCCGGCCTGAAGGCATTGTGGGGCCAGTTCCATCAGGCCATGGACAAGGTGCACGAGCCGGCCCATCCGGCGCTGGCCCTGATGGAGCGGGCCGCCCGCGCCATGCTGGATGCCGACTACCGCGATGACGATTCCCTGGTCAATGAACTGGCCGAATCGTTCCGCACGGAGTTCGAGCGCCGTCCCGAGGACAACCAGCTCAGCTGGGACCTGGGCGTGGACTTCTACAACCGCCTGCACGACCGCCTGTCCCTGCCGTCGGCCCGGGTGCTGGAGCAGATCGGCATCCCCTACCGGGACGACAACCGCATGATCTGGCAGTACGCCGAGAACGTGTGGGACGCGGAAACCGAGTACATGCCCGCCAGCCAGCGCCAGGTGCGGCGCACGGTGTCCCTGATCGAGATGGCCAACGAGCTGGATTGCGAGCTCGCCGGCGACGATGCCCAGGAGATCTGGCGCCTGGAGACGCCTTTCTATCTGGATCAGGAAGGTTGCACCATCAACGAGCTGGAAGGCACCGAGCCGGTCAGCCGGCCCTACCACTATCAGGAATGGGACTACCAGATCCAGCTCCATCGCCCCGACTGGGTGACCGTGCTGGAGAAGAGCCAGGGCAAGGGCGACCCGGCCGACATCGACGGCGTGCTGGACGAGTACAAGCCTCTGGCCAACCGCATCAAGCTGGTGATCGACAGCCTGCAGCCGGAGGGCGTGGTCCGTCTGCGGCGCCAGGAGAGCGGCGACGACATCGATCTGGACGCTGCCATCCGCGCCATGATCGACCTGCGCATGGGGCACACCCCGGACACCCGCATCAACCTGCGCTACATCCGCAAGACCCGGGATCTGGCCGTGCTGGTGCTGCTGGACCTGTCCGAATCCACCAACGAAGTGCTGCCCGGCAGCGACCGCTCGGTGTTGCAGCTCACCCGGGAGGCGGCCGCCCTGCTGTCCTGGGCCATCGACGGCATCGGCGATCCGTTCGCGGTGCACGGCTTTGCCTCCGACGGGCGTCACGACGTGCAGTACTACCGGTTCAAGGACTTCGAGCAACCCTACGACGACAAGGCGAAACGACGGCTGGCCGGCATGCGCGGCGGCCTGTCCACCCGCATGGGAGGGGCATTGCGCCACGCCGCCAGCTACCTGTCCAATCGCCCCGAGCAGAAGAAACTGCTGCTGCTGGTCAGCGACGGGGAGCCGTCGGATATCGACGTACGCGATCCCCAGCACCTGCGCCAGGACACCAAGAAGGCGGTGGAGGAACTGGCCACCCGCGGCATTTTCACTTACTGTCTGACTCTAGACAGCCACGCTGACGAGTACGTGTCGCGTATCTTCGGGCCACGCGGCTACACCGTGGTCGATCACGTTAACCGGCTGCCGGAGAAGTTGCCGGCGGTTTTCCTGGGGCTGACCAAGTAGCGCCAGCCCTCGCCGGAGCGGTTGGAGCTATGGAACCTGCGAACCACATCCAGCGTTACGGCCGCAAGGCGATCGGTGCGGTGGAAGTCCTGGGGTTGTTCGTGATCGCCATCGCCACGGTGATCGCCGCCGCCCAGGAAGTGGGGCTGATGGTGGACGCCGGCCGGGTGAGCCTCGGTGACCTGCTGCTGCTGTTCATCTACCTCGAGGTGGTGGCCATGGTGGGCCTCTACCTGGAGTCCGGACAGCTGCCGGTGCGCCTGCCCCTGTATATCGGCATGGTGGCCCTGGCGCGCTACCTTATCCTCGACATGAAGGCCATGAACGAGTGGCGTATGCTGGCCGTGTCGGCCAGCGTGCTGCTGCTGGCGCTTGCCGTGCTGGTGGTGCGCTACGGCCATGTGCGCTTTCCCTACGACGGACGGGAGATCGAAGCGGGTCCCTCCGATGCGCACAAGCCGCCGCCGTCGGCGTCCACCGGCCAGCGCTGAACGCACAGCGGCCGGCAGGATGCGCGCACTGCGTGGGGTCAGCGAGAGCCTGGGGTCGGGCCTATGAACGTCACTTTCCGCCAACTGAGCATCTTCGAAGCGGTTGCCCGTCTCCAGAGCTTCACCCGCGCTTCCGAAGAGCTGCATCTGACCCAGCCGGCCGTGTCCATGCAGATCAAGCAGCTGGAGCAGTCGGTCGGTCTGCCCCTATTCGAGCAGTTGGGCAAGCGCATCTACCTCACCGAAGCCGGCCAGGAGCTGTACCGCTACAGCCGCTCCATCACCGACGAGCTGAACGAGCTGGACCAGGTATTCGAGGAGATGCGGGGCCTGCAGCGCGGAAGGCTGTCCGTGTCGGTGGCCAGCACCGCCAACTACTTCGTGCCACGCCTGCTGGCCACCTTCTGCCAGCGTCACCAGGGCGTCACCGTCAGCATCGACGTCACCAACCGCAAGCGGCTGCTTCAGCATTTGATGGACAACCAGACCGACCTGGTGGTGATGGGACAGCCGCCGGTGGACATCGACGTGGTGGCCGAGCCCTTCCTGCAGAATCCCCTGGTGGTGATCGCCCCGCCGGGACACCCCCTGGCCACGGCCCGCCATATTCCCCTGGCGCGCCTGCAGGGTGAGACGTTTCTGATCCGCGAGCAGGGTTCGGGAACCCGTTCGGCCATGGAGCGGTTCTTCGCCAAGTACGGCGTGACGCTGTCCACACCCCTGGAGCTCAGCAGCAACGAGGCCATCAAGCAGGGCGTGCAGGCGGGTCTGGGACTTGGTTTGCTGTCCCTCCATACCCTGGAGCTGGAGCTGGCCCTGGACCGGGTGGTGGTGCTGGATGTGGAACACTTTCCCATCCTGCGCCACTGGTACATCGTGCATCGGGAGGGCAAGCGGCTACCGGCGGTGGCGGAGGCATTCCGGAAATTCGTGCTGGAAGAGGCGCGCGAGCTGCTTACCGGTCTTCCGCAGGTTGCCGCCGCGGCGACGCCCGCCGCGTCCGCCCCTCCAGGCTGAGGCGGCCATCACCCGTTTTGCTCGGCCCGGGCCAGTGCCAGTGCCGCCGACACATGGGACAGGTGGGTGAGGCCCTGGGGATAGTTGCCGCGCATCTCCCGGGCCTGCGGGTCGTACTGTTCGGCGAACAGCCCCAAGGGGCTCGCGGTGCGGCAGGCGGCGTCGAATACCTCCCGCGCCTCCCCGTTGCGGTGCTGGCGGGCCAGGCATTCGGCCAGCCAGAAGCTGCAGGCCAGAAACGGATTGTCGCGGCCCTCGAGACTGTCCGAAGCCCGGTAGCGGCGCAGCAGGCCGTGGTGGTGCAGGTCCTTGCGTATGGCGGCCACCGTACCCACCATGCGCGGGTCGTTGTAATCCACGAATCCGACGTTGGGCAGCAGCAACAGCGCCGCATCCACTTCGCGGCTGCCGAATGCCTGCACGAAGGTGCCCCGTTCCGGGTCGTAGCCCTTGCTTTCCACGGCGTCCCGGATGGCCTGGCGGGTTTCCTGCCAACGCTGCACGGGAGCGCGCAGATCGCTGTCCCCGGCGATGCGGATGCCCCGGTCCAGGGCGGTCCAGCACATCACTTTGGAATGCACGAAGTGGCGGGGCTCGCCGCGCATTTCCCAAAGCCCCTGGTCGGGGTCTTCCCAGCGCCGGGCCGCTTCCTCGACGATATCCATGAGGAAAGCCCAATAGTCCGGTTCCGGGGAATGGCCGTGCACATGCCATCGCCACGCCAGTTCCATCACCTCGCCGAAGATGTCCAGCTGCAGTTGCTCGGCGGCCTGGTTGCCGACCCGCACCGGCCCCACCCCCCGGTACCCTTCCAGGTGGGGCAGCTCGAATTCGTTATGGCGGCGGCGCCCGTCCACGCCGTACAGCACCTGCAGTTGCTGGGCGCTGCCCGCCGCGCTGCGCTCCATGAATCGGCGCAGTCCGTCCGCTTCGGACTGGCAGCCCAGAGCCACCAGGGAGTCGACGGTGAAGGTGGCATCCCGTATCCAGGCGTAGCGGTAGTCCCAGTTGCGGGCTGCCTGCAGATCGGCGGGCAGGGAGGTGGTGGGCGCGGCGATCACCGCGCCGGTGGGCGCGTAGTCCAGGGCTTTCAGAACGACGGCCGACCGCAATATGGTGTCCCGCAGGGCATCGGGTGCGCGCACCTTCGAGGCCCATTGACGCCACCAGGCGATGGTTTCCTCCAAGCGCCGGTCCAGCGCCTGGGCGTCGGTGACCGATGGTTGACCGTCGTCGAGTTCCTCGGGGTGGATGAACTGTACGTACAGCCGGCTGCGCTCGCCGGCGCTCACCTCAAGCTTGCAGTCGAGGCGATAGTCCTGGCGGATGGCCAGTTCCGGGTCGCCGGCGATGACCAGTCCGGTATCGCCTCCCACTGCCGTGAACGCCGGACCCGTGGGGGTGGAGTGGCGGCGTATCCAGGGTTTGATCTCGCCCATGTCGAAGCGCGGTTCCACGTGCAATGCCAACTCCATGGTGCCGCTCACCCCTTCCAGGACGCGGATGAGCTGGCGATGAGGGTTTTCCCGACCGCCTTCGTGCATGCTGAAGAAATCGTACAGGCGGACCTCGCCGCCACCGTCACGGAAGGTGGTGACCAGCACCAGCGTTTCGTCCACATAGGCGCGCTCCACCTGGTAGTCGGGCGCCGTCGGTGTGATGGCGATGTAGCCGCCCTCCTGCCAGTCCAGCAGCCGCCCGCAGCAACTGCCCGAGTCGAACCGGGGCAGGCAACACCAGTCCACGGCCCCGTCCTCGGATACCAGAGCCGCCGTATGGCAGTCGCCGATCAAGGCATAGCGGGACATGGGGGGATAGGGCGTGCCTGGGGATGGTGCTTTGGTCGGTTCGGTCATGGGCGGGTTCTTTTGCTTGTTTGCGCCGACGAATACGAATGCCGGGCGTCGGAGGCGAATCCCTGCCGGCGCCGTGGGATGGGTGCCGTCGGAAAGCGCTGTCGTTCATAAGGCTAGGCGATGGCGGGTGGCACGCAACCGTAGAAGCTGCGGTGCATTTTCCGGCTGCCGGAAGGGAACCCGGCGGTGGGGGTCAGGGCTGCCGGCTGGCGAGTGCCGAACGGATGCGCTCGGCCAGCTCCAAAGCCTGTTCGCCGTCTGCGGCCACCACATTGTAGTGGCCCATCTTGCGTCCGGGGCGGGCATGGTGCTTGCCGTACAGGTGCAGCTTGGCGTTGGGGTGACGGAACAGCTCGTTCCACGGCGGCGCCTGTTCGCCCCAAAGATCCCCCAGCAGGTTGACCATGACCACCGGCGACAGCAGGCGTGTCTCCCCGGGCGGCAGGCCGCACATCATGCGTACCTGCTGCTCGAACTGGGTGGTCAGGCAGGCGTCCAGGGTGTAGTGGCCGCTGTTGTGAGGTCTGGGGGCGAGCTCGTTCACCAGCAGCTCGCCGCCCTTGGACAGGAAGAATTCCACCGCGAGCACGCCGCAGTAGTCCAGCTGCTCGGCCAGGGTGCGGGCCATGGCCACGGCCCTGTCGGTCACCGCCTGGGGTACCCGGGCAGGCACGATGGAGGTATCCAGGATGCCGTTCACGTGCCGGTTCTCGGCGGGCGGATAGCAGGCCAGCTCACCGTCGACGCTGCGCACCAGCACCACCGACAGCTCCACGGCCAGATCCACCCGTTCCTCCAGCACGCAGGGTGCCGAGCCCAGCTCGGCGAACGCCGCCCGCGCCTGCTCCGCAGTCGCCACCGGGCGCTGGCCCTTGCCGTCGTAGCCGAGAGCGGCGGTCTTGAGAATGGCGGGCAGCCGCACGCCTGTCACGGCGGCGTCCAGCTCGCCGGCCTCCCGCACCGCCCGGAACGGCGCGGTGGCCAGGCCGCAGTCGCGGATGAAGGTCTTTTCCCGGATGCGATCCTGCACCAGCTCCACGGCGGCCGCCCCAGGCCGCACCGGACAGTGCTGCTCCAGAGCACGCAATGCGCCAGCGGGCACATTCTCGAACTCGGTGGTCACCGCGGCGCAGGTGCGGCCCAGGTAGTCCAGGGCATCCGGGTCGTTGTAATCGCGCTGCAGATGCTCGTTGGCGACACCGCCGGCCGGGCTCAGGGGATCCGGGTCCAGGGCGATCACCCGATAGCCCATGGTGCGGGCGGCGACGGTGAACATGCGGCCGAGCTGGCCGCCGCCCAGCACGCCGAGGGTGGCGTCGGGGGCGATCACGGCGCAGGTGGCAGGGTCATGTCCAGCACGTTCTGGTGCTGCTCGGCGCGGAAGGCGTCCAGTCGTGCGGCCAGCTGCGAGTCCTCCACCGCCAGCAGGGCCGCCGCGAACAGCGCGGCATTGGCGGCGCCCGCCTCGCCGATGGCGAAGGTGGCCACCGGCACGCCCTTGGGCATCTGGACGATGGACAGCAGCGAGTCCATGCCCTGCAGGTGGCGGGAGGGCACCGGCACGCCCAGCACCGGCAGCGTCGTCTTGGCGGCCAGCATGCCGGGCAGGTGGGCGGCGCCGCCGGCGCCGGCGATGATGCACGCCAATCCCCGCTGACGGGCGGTTTCCGCATACTCGAACAGCCGGTCCGGCGTGCGGTGGGCGGAAACCACCTTGGCCTCGTAGGGGATCGCCAGTTTGTCCAGCATGCGGGCGCCCGCCTCCATGACCGACCAGTCACTGTTGCTGCCCATCACCAGACCAATGCGGGGTGAGTCCATGCTTTTTACCAAGACGCGGGAAAAACGCACATTTTAGCACCATGTACGGTCCGGCAGTAGCTTGGCGTGGAGCCGGTCCACGGCGCGGGCGGCCCGGTGGCCCGGGCTGCGGGGCAGGGCGAGGCCGCCGGGGTACGTCCGCACGCCTTGGCCGCGCACGGAGCTGAGGTACAATGCGGTTTTAAGCCGCCATCGATGACCCGAGGACCATGCCCGACGTTCTTTTCGAGTCCACTCTCCAGAGTCTCCCCCTGCTGAACCGGGGCAAGGTGCGGGACATCTACGAGGTCGGCAGCGAGCACCTGTTGATCGTGACCACCGACCGGCTGTCCGCTTTCGACGTGGTGCTGCCCGATCCCATTCCGGGCAAGGGCGCCGTGCTCACTGCCGTTTCCAACTTCTGGTTCCGGCGCATGGCGGATATCGTGCCGAATCACCTGGCGGACCTGAGCCTGGCCGATGTGTTGCCCGACGACGCCGAGCGCGCCCAGGTGGAGGGGCGGGCGATCGTGGTGCGGCGCCTGCAGGCCCTGCCGGTGGAGGCCATCGTACGGGGCTATCTGATCGGCTCGGGTTGGAAGGACTATCAGGCCGGCGGAGCGGTGTGCGGCATCCCATTGCCGCCCGGCCTGCAGCTGGCCGAGCGTCTGCCGGAGCCCATCTTCACGCCCTCCACCAAGGCCGACACGGGCGCCCACGACGAGAACATCGATTTCGACCGCACCGTCGAGCTGCTGGGGCGCGAGCTGGCCGAGCAGGTGCGCGACGTCAGTCTGCGTATCTATCGTGCTGCGGTGGGCTATGCGGCCGAGCACGGCATTCTGATTGCTGACACCAAGTTCGAGTTCGGCGTGGACGACCAGGGGCGGCTGACCCTGATCGATGAAATTCTCACGCCCGACTCCTCCCGTTTCTGGCCGGCCGACCAGTACAGCCCGGGAAGCAGTCCGCCCAGTTTCGACAAGCAGTATGTGCGCGACTATCTGGAAACCCTGGACTGGGACAAGACGGCGCCGGGCCCCCATCTGCCCGCCGAGGTCATCGCCCGCACCGCCGAGAAGTACCGCGAGGCCCAGCGGCGGCTGATGGCCACTTCCTGAGTCGCGTCCGGCGGCTGCCACGCCGGTACCGGAGGCCGAGCCTGTCCGGTGAGGCGCCGTCATCTACCATTGGGGAATCTTCACGTACGCCCGGCGCCGGCCGGCGCGGTCATGCCGGCGTGCTCCAACCGCCCGCCGCATTGCACAATGGCGGCACGGCATCGTGGTTTCAGGCATCAACAGCAAGGAGACAGGTTATGTATGGTTTTACGGTGACGGTGTCCGACAGTTTCGACAACGCGGTGGCCCGGGTCACCGAAGAGCTCAAGAAGGAAGGTTTCGGTGTGCTCACCGAGATCGATGTCGCCGGTACCCTGAAGGCCAAACTGGGTGTGGAGAAGCGGCCTTACCGGATCCTGGGCGCGTGCAATCCGACGCTTGCCAACCAGGCGCTGGAGGCCGATCCGGACATCGGCATGCTGCTGCCCTGCAACGTCATCGTGCGCCAGGAAGAAAACGGCGCCGTCACGGTGGGCTTCATGGATCCGGAGGCGGTGCTCAAGCTGGTGAACAAGGCCGGTGTGGAAGCGCTGGCGGGGGAAGTGCGCGGGCGCCTGGAGCGGGTGAAGGCGGCGCTCGCGGCCTGAAGTCCCGTCACTTGTCGCCGCCCGTTCCGTCCCCCAGCAGGTCGATGACCCGTTGCAGCAGAGCCTGGCCGCCCTCGCCCCCGGGCGCCTGGGCCAGCGCCCGGTCCCAGTGGGGGAACAGGTTCTGTTCCTCGCGGTGCTCGTGCTTGGCCAGGGTCCCGGACAGCAGGGCCATGAACGTCACCGCTTCGTTCAGGGGTTCGCCGTCGCCGGCCGCGGCGGCGTCCTCCAGGCAGGTCTCGATCATGGCCACCTGCTCCAGGATCTGGTCGTGCTCGCGCAGCATGGTGGATGTGGGGTCCGCGCCCAGCGGATCCCGCGGTGCCACGAAGGCGGGGGCCAGCACTTCGTTCTCCACCCGAAGGTGACGGCGGATGCCAGCGCCGAACGCGTGCATGTAGGGCTGGGCGGCGGCCACATCGGTCCGGTTGACGCAGGCCAGGGCGTGGGCGAACAAACGGTCCAGGCGTTCGTGATCGCGGCTCAGCAGATCGGTGAGCGATCCGGCGGGCGTGTCGTCGCGGGGCCGGACCCGCACCTTCCACAGGGGAGGGCCTTCCTCCACCAGTTCCCAGTGGATACGCCCGCGCAACTGCAGGCTGACACCGTCCATGAGCAGGCGCGGATCCTCGTCGGCGATCAGTTCGCACACCTGGCCGGGTTCCAGGGTGCGCAGCATGTAGTAGGCATAACTGTGGGCGGCCAGGTCGCCGCGCTGGCGCAGGTCCACGGTCCGGTCCCGGGTGGCTGGTTTCACATTCCCGCTGCCGTGGGATGATCCGCGATGGTGGTGGTTTGCCGAATGCATTTCACACCTGCTGGCAGTGAAGGTTGACGATCGGCCGCACCTGAGGTGTGCCGGACCTGGAATACCGATTTCGAGAGCCACGGAACCCACGGAATCCACGGAAAAACGAACGGGCTTTTGCGCTGACCGCCTCCTTTGGCGTCGCCCTCGCTGGGACGGTGGCGCGTTGGTAAGCAGACATCTTTCCGTGTCTTCCGTGGCGCTTTTCCCTCTTGGACTGATGGCATGCCAGTCCGCTGATGTAGCTCACCATGGGGCGGGCCCGGTGTCCTTGACCCGGATCAACGCATCCGGCTGCTGGGATGGATTGAAATGGGCGCCGTCGACGATCTGCAGTGTGCGGCCGGCAAGCCGGCCGGGCATACAAACTGGAAGCTGGGCGCGTGCCTTTGAGCCATCGGAGGAGAAACGAGTGACGTTGGTGCCGTGGTATCCCTGGATAAAGGCCCTGCACGTGACCACGGTTGCGCTCAGCTACAGCTTGTTCGCTACTCGCGGGGTGTGGATGTTGCGGGAATCCGCCCTGTTGCGCCGGCGGTGGGTGCGGGTGGTTCCCCACGTCAACGACACCGTCCTGCTGGCCAGCGGCATCACCCTGGCCGTGATCATCCATCAGTACCCCGGCGTCGATCCCTGGTTGACCGCCAAGCTGACCGGTCTGGTGGTGTATATCCTGATGGGCATGATGGCATTCCGATTTGCCCGTCGCCGCTGGCTGCGGACCGTGTTCTGGATTGCCGCCCAGGTTGTCTTTCTGTACATCGTGGCGGTCGCCCTCACAAAACGCCCGTTTCCGTTCTGAGCCGACAGGCGGCGGATCCCGTGGAAATGATGGTGGCTCTGGCCCGGTTCTCTTGACGTGTATATGATGTATTTTGGATATTGATTTGCATCAAGGAGCGTCCGCCGAGGGACGCGCTAGAGTGTGGCTATGCACTGGCGCAATCGACTGTTCGTGACACTGGCCCTGGCGTACGGCCTGGGTGGCGGTTTGGTGGCACTGACCTGGCTGGTGAATCCGGCGGCGGTGCCGGGAAATGTGGCCCGCCTGCACGGCCACCTCATGCTGCTGGGATTCGTGGCCATGACCATCTACGGGGTGGGCCTGCATGTGCTGCCCCGCTTCTCGGGACGTCCGCTGTTCTCCGAACGGCTGGCGAACTGGCAGCTGTACGTGGCCAACGTGGGGCTGTTGATCATGGTGGCCGGCTGGCTGAGCCTGCACAACGCCATCATCGCCGCCGGCGGTGTCCTGTCCTGGCTGGCCATGGCGCTGTTCAGCCTCAACATCCTGATGACGGTGCGCCATTACGGACCGAAGGGTTGACCCGCACACCGTGCCAGCCGGTCACCGGGCTGGGTGGAAGTGACCGACGAGGCGGAGGATCTTAGGACCATGGCCGAATACCGGGGCTGCGAGCTGCCCGAAGACCTCTACTACGACCTGGACTATGTCTGGGTCCGCCCCAACGGGGACGGCACTTTCACCCTGGGCATCACCGATCCGGCCCAGACCATGGCCGGAAGGGTGCAGTACGTGTTCTTCAAGAAGCCGGGCACCCACCGCAAGGCCGGCAAGTCCGTGGTCAGGCTGGAGTCCGGCAAGTGGGCAGGCGGCGTGCCCACACCGTTCGACGGCAAAGTGGAGAGGATCAATCCGCAGGTGGAGGAAAATCCCGGCTTCGTGAACGTGGAACCCTACACCAACGCCTGGCTGGTGGTCATGCGGCCCGACGACCCCGACACCGCCCTGCAACGCCTGACCCGTGGCGACCAGGCCGTCGATGCGCTGCGGGCCTGGATCGAGCGTTACGACGTGCAGTGCATGCGCTGCGCCGAGTGACCGGACCATGATCGTCCAACTGCTGGTTTCCGAGTGGTGCGCGTCCTGCCATCAGGCCGAGCGCGTCTGGCGCGAGGTGGCCGAGGAGCGGGACATCGACTTCCAGGTCGTGGACATGGGGCAGCCGGAAGGGCGCGAACTGGTGAGCCGCCTGCGCCTGAAAACGGTGCCGTCCCTGGTGGTCGACGGCGAGCTCAAGGGAATCGGCGTGCAGAGCAAGGCCGAGGCCCTGGAGATGGTGGCGGGCGCGCCGCTGAAGGCGCGCTCCGCGACGCAGCAGGTGGGGCTCGGGCTGGCGCTGCCCAGCCGGCTCGCCGTGCTGTCTTCCGTAGTCTATCTGTTCATCGCCGGCGCTTCCCTGCCCGTCTACGACGGCTTCTTCATCGACGGTCCCCAGCGGGTGGCGCCTCTGCACGTGTTCACGCTTGGATTTGTCGTGTTCATGATCTACGGCCTGGGCGACCACATGCTGCCCCGGTTCACGGGCAATCCCATCCGCATGGGGGCGTGGCCGTGGGCTCAGCTTGCGCTCGCCCACCTGGGTGTGTGGGGATTGGTGGCGGGCCTGTATTTGTCCGTCCACATCCTGCAGATCGTCGGGGGAGCGGCCGCCTGGCTGGCGTTGCTGGTGTTCGCCCTGCGGGTCTGGCCGGTGCTGTGGCCGTCCGGGGACGGAGCCCGCAGCAGCGGCTAAGCGGCACTCGCTTCCGGCAACAGCGCGCTGCGCACTTCCGCAAATTCGTGGTCGGCATCGGCCAGCACCGGCTCGATGACGTCCACCGACAGGCCGGTCAACTGCCAGGCGGCTTCGTCCAGGGGCGGTACGTGATCGCTGTCGGTGGCACAACCCATGACCGAGCTGGCGATCACGTCCGCCAGATGCACCAGCGCCGCCTCCAGCTGATACTGGTTCGCCGCACTGGGGCGGTGGTGGAACCGCACCGGTTCGATGAGGGCCGGCGGTAGCTTCCAGCCGCCCATCAGCTCCGCGCCCAGCTCGGCGTGGGCGAAGCCGAATACCGCCTGTTCCGCGTCGCTGAGGACCACGCCGTCGTCCCGTGCCTGGGCCAGCGCCTGGCCGGCCTGTTCGGGCCGGCGCAGGTACAGTACCAGCGAGCCGATGTCGTGCAGCAGCCCCGCCACGAAATAGCGCTCCGGATTGGGTGCGCGATGGCGCACCGCCAGCGCACGGGTGACCAGCCCCGTGTACAGGCTGTGGGACCAGAATTTGTGCATGTTCACAAGGCTGGCGGGCAGGCCGGCGAACGCCTTTATCACGCTGGCGCCCAGAATCAGGTCCAGCAGCTCCAGGGTGCCGATGACGGTGACCGCCCGGGAGATGGTTTCGATGCGCGACGGGAAGCCGTAGAACGGGCTGTTCACCAGTCCCAGCAGGCGTATGGTGAGCGCCGGATCTTCGCGGATCACCGCGCTGATATCCGAGGCGGAGGTACGCGGGTCGTTGATCATGTCCACGGCCCGCATGACCACCTCCGGCAGGGACGCCAGCTCGGGGCTGTCGGCAATCAGCGCTTGCAGGGTGTCGCTCATCGGCCGGCGGCCACGGTGGATGCCACTGCCTGGCGGGCCTCGCACAGCCTCATGAGCTCGCTGATCAGGGGATGGTGCGGATCGTTATGTAGAAAACGCTCGGCCACGCAACAGTCGTCCGGGGCGCCGCTCGGGAGCGTCCCCGTTGCACGTTCCGCGAGCGCTTCGCCCACTGAGATCGCCGCTATGCCGTAGGCCCGGAGCAGGGTCAGGTGACGGGCGGACAGCTCGGTGCCGGCTTTCAGCAGGGTATGACCGCCACTGTTGGTCACATCGGCTTCCAGCACCATTCCGGTGCAAACGGCGTCGAGATTCACGTGGGCCATGCTTCCCTCACTGGTTGCCGGTCTGATCGTACGGCCGGCTTTGCTGTCCGGTTTCATGCTGACCCGGATTCGACTATCCTTATTACTGCTTGATTCTACACGAGCTTTGTGGGTTCGCAACTTTTCTTGCGGCCGGTCAGGGGGTTCCGCATACCATGAATATCGTCGACGGCATGCTCCCCGCCCCATGGGTATGGTCGGCACATGTGCTGTATGGCTTGATACTGGCCCTGGCCATCTGGCGGGCGCCGTGGCGCGCCCTGACCAAGCCCGGCATGTCCCATGTGTTTCTCGGCGCCTGCACCTTCCTGATGGTGCTCTGGAGCCTGCAGGCGGGGGTCAGCCCGGGCATGGGCTTCCATCTGCTGGGCGCCACCATGCTGACCCTCATGTTCGGGTGGGAGCTGGCGGTGATCGCCCTCGGCATCGTGCTGCTGGGGGTGACCGCCTACGGCATGGGCGGTTGGCACGCGTTCTCCATGAACGGCCTGCTCACCGGCGTGGTGCCTGTGCTGCTCAGCTACGGCATCTACCGGGCCGTGGACCGGTGGATGCCCCACAACATCTTCGTCTACATCTTCGCCTGTGCGTACTTCGGGGCCGGTTTCGCGGCGGCCACCAGCGCCATGGCCTCCGCTCTTGTGCTGGCCGCCAGTGGCGCTTACACCTACCAGCATATCGTGTACGAGTACCTGCCCTATTTTCCCCTCATGATGTTCCCCGAGGCATTCATGAACGGCATGCTGGTGACCATTCTGGTAGGCTTTTTCCCCCGCTGGATCTGGACCTTCGACGACGCCCGCTACCTCAAGCCGCGCTGATCGCGCGACCGAAATTTACACGGACTTGACCATTTGCCAGAATAGCCGCGCCGGGTGCCGGCGCGAGCCGTCCGCGGGTCCTGCGATGGGGGTGTCACCGGGCCCCGGCCGACCCTTTACGATTTCCGAGCGGAGAATGGACGGATGAAGCGATTGATGTCAGTGGTGATTGCCGGTGCCCTGCTGGGGGGGAGCTCTGTGGCGCTGGCCGCCGGCGACGCGGCCGCCGGTGCCGCCAAGGCGGGTACCTGCGCTGGCTGTCACGGTGCCAACGGAATCAGCGTCAACCCCCTGTGGCCCAACCTGGCGGGCCAGAAGGAGGCCTATATCATCAAGCAGTTGAAGGCATTCCGTGCCGGCACCCGCAGCGATCCGCTGATGTCGCCCATGGCCAAGCCCCTCAGCGACGCCGACATGGAGAATCTGGCGGCCTACTTCAGCAGCCTGAGCCCCTGCCCCGGCAAATAGACCGGAGGGTTCGTTGCGGCCGCCTCGGTGGCCGCGACGGGCCAGTGTTCAGGGGGTGACCGCCGTTGCCCGCCGCAGTTTACGGGCCTCGACGCGGCCCTCCCACAGCCCGTGATTCAGATACACCAGCAGGGTCACCAGCACCACGGCGCCGGCCTGATGGGCCGATGCCAGAGGGATAGGGACATGCAGCAGCAGGGTCGAGATGCCCAGGCTGACCTGGATGGCCACCATGACCAGCAGCAGGTGGTAGCCCAACCGTAGACGCGGCGGCAGCTCGTAACGCCGCGCCGCCCACCACAGTCCGATGACGCCGCAGAAGGTCAGTGTCGCCAGCAGCCGGTGGTCGAACTGCACGGTGGCAATGTTCTCGAAGAAATTCCGCCACAGCGGCTCCTGATAGAAAATGGCCTGGGGTATCAGGTGGCCGTCCATCAGCGGGAAGGTGTTGTAGGCATAACCGGCCTTCAGACCGGCCACGAAGCCCCCGGCCAGCACGGTCACCGCCACCAGGCCCAGCATCGCGAGGGACAGGCGTCGCAGGGCGGGCGGTGGCGTGAAGCGGCGCTGCCCGCGGGGGAACAGCAGATCCAGCGCCACCCACAGGATGAAGCTGTAGATCACCAGGGCGGTGCCCAGGTGGGCCGTCAATCGGTACTGACTCACGTGGGGACGGCTCACCAGGCCGCTCTTGACCATGTACCAGCCCAGCAGGCCCTGCAGACCGCCCAACACGAACATGACCACCAGCTTGGGTATCAGGGGCCGGTCCAGTCGCCGCCGGGCCAGGAAGTAGAGGAAGGGCAGCAGGAACGCCAGCCCGATGGTGCGCCCCAGCAGTCGATGGGTGTACTCGAACCAGTAGATCTTCTTGAAGCCGGCCAGGTCCATGCCGACGTTGATGTCCTTGTATTCCGGCGACTGCTGGTACTGGTGAAAGACCTTCTCCCAGCGCTCGTGGGTCAGGGGCGGCACCACGCCGAAGATCGGATTCCACTTCACCATGGAAAGACCCGACCCGGTCAGCCGGGTGACGCCTCCCAGCACCACCATGCCGAAGATCATGGCACAGCAGATCAGCAGCCAGAGCGCGACAGGGCGCTGTGATCGGTTGGTATCGTTCATGATGTCCTGATTCGGTGGTTGCGGTCGCCGGTGCGCCGGCTGTGTTCTCCCCTCGCCGGTGCATTGTACCCGATATCCCGCCGGGCCCGGCCTGCAGGTCTGGATTTCAGGGCATGCCCTCTGCTATAAGATGTATTATTTGTATATCAAATATACTGGGTTTCATGAAACCGGGGAGGATCAGCTTGTGGTGCCACCGAACGTGGCTGAGCCCGACGCTCGCCCCGTGACCGTGCGCGAGCACTGGTCGGTGTTCACGGCCGCGCCCCACCGGGTGATGATGTTTGCCGGCGCGCTCCAGCTTGTGCTCACTCTGCTGTTCTGGGGCATCGAGCTCACCGGCCGCTATACCCGCCTCTGGCAGCCACTGCCCACCGTGGCGCCGGCTGTGTGGGTGCACGCCTTCCTGATGATCTACTGTTTGTTCCCGTTCTTCATTCTCGGCTTTCTGATGACCACCTACCCGCGCTGGATGAACGGTGAGGTCATCGCCAGGCCCCGCTACGTGGGGCCCTTCCTGGCCATGGTGCTTGGCGTCGCGATTTACTATGCGGGGGTGTTCGTCGGTCGGCAGTGGATGGCCGTGGGCGTCATTGTGCTGCTGGTGGGCTGGCTGTCCGCAGTGAGTGTCCTGTACCGGGTCTATCGCACCGCGCCTGCCCGGGACAAATCCACCGAACGCCTGTTGAACGTGGCCCTGGCCATGGCCGCTGTGGGCATGCTGTTGTACCTGCTGTGGCTGCTGAGCGGTGATTTCATCCTGGTGCGGGCCGCCATCGAGGTGGGCCTGTGGTGGTTTCTGGTGCCGGTGCTGGTGGCGGTCGCCCACCGCATGATTCCGTTCTTCAGCAACAGCGTGCTGCGGGACTACCGGGTGGTCCAGCCCCGTTGGACCGTCCCGGCAGTGCTGGTCTGTGCCACCGGTCATCTGGGCCTGGAGCTGGCGGGCCGCTACCAGTGGCTGTTCCTGGCGGACCTGCCTCTCGCCGCCATCGCCCTGTACCACTCGGTGCGCTGGCAATGGCGCCGCAGCTTCCAGGTGCGCCTGCTCGCCATGCTGCACGTGGCATTCTCATGGCTGACCCTGGCGATGCTCCTGTACTCGACACAGAGTCTGGTGCTGCTGGTCACCGGAGACCGCTTCGTATTGGGTCTGGCACCGCTGCACGCCCTCGGCATCGGCTTCATTGCCGGCATGTCGGTGGCCATGGTGTCGCGGGTGACCCTGGGTCATTCCGGCCGGCCCCTGGTGGCGGGGACCTTCACCTGGGTGTGCTTCTGGGGTGTCAGCCTGGCGGCCGCCCTGCGGGTCGCCGGTGACGCGCCGCTAATCTATGCCCCCTTCGGCGTGCCCCTCAATCTGATTGCGGCCGCCGTGTGGTTGCTGTTCCTGACTCCGTGGGCGGTGCGCTACGGACGAATGCTGTTGCGCCCGCGCGTTGACGGGCGACCCGGGTGAGTTCGCCCCCATTGCCCTCGGCCACCAGGAGAAGAGCCACGGAATCCACGGAACCCACGGAAAAGAGCATCGTGGTCAGCCGTCGCGCTGTTGTCCGGCTGTGATCTGGCGCAGCGCCGGCCGCTACTTCCGTGCGGTCTCTGCCTTCCTCGCGCCTTCCAACGTCGCCTGCTCGGGCGAACCGTCCACGGGGGCGGGTGGCGAAAGGGCCACGGTACCCTCGGAATCCACGGACAGTAGAGCTACTGCGCAGGAGCCGCGGCGTTGTGACCGGGCGCGACCTATTCGCCGACCGCCAAACAAATTGTTCCGTGCTTTCCGTG
>CAZNBB010000051.1:0-24323 GCA_964571225.1 uncultured Gammaproteobacteria bacterium | reverse complement strand
GACCATGGAGAGCCGGGGCCAGCAGGTGTTGCAGATCAGCGTGCCGGTGGGCGTGGATATGCCCTATACGATGGATGGCACCACGGTCTATCTGCGCCAGGAGGCCGAGACTCACCCCGCCCTGCGCGACGAGATCGTGTCCCTGGTCAAGCGCGCCCTGCGGATGGAGCCCGAGCCTGTCGAAGAGGAGGCGCCGGCGGAAGCGGAGGCGGCCTTGCCCGGCGGCGTCGATCCGCCGAGAACCGGCGTTCAGATCGTGGAAACCACAGAGCGCAAGGGCGTGCGGTACCATAGCATGAAGGACCTTCGCGATGGCAACGTCGTCCACAACGTGACCCGCTCCTCGGCGCGCAAGCTGTGGCGCTATGCCATCACCGAGCACGAGACCAAGCCGGCCCAGGAAGAGAAGGTCCAATGGCAGGGCGATCTGGGGCTTTGGAAGTCGTCCACGCGGGCCGGCAAGGTTCGCTATGTGGGGTGCTCCAACTGGCCGGCCCGCAAGCTGGCAAAGGCACTCGCCCTCGCCAACGGGGAGCGCTGGGCACCGTTCGTTTCCCTGCAGGCCTACTATTCCCTGGTGGGGCGGGATCTGGAGCATGAGCTGCTTCCCCTGTGCCGGGAAGAGGACCTGGCGGTACTGCCCTGGTCGCCGCTGTCCGGCGGCTTCCTGACCGGCAAATACCGCCGGGACGGCAGTGGACCGGCAGGGGCGCGGCGCACCGACTTTCAGTTTCCGCCCATCGACGAGGCGCGGGGCTACGACGCGGTGGAGGCGCTGGAGTCGGTGGCCCGGGACCACGACGCCAGCGTTCCCCAGGCAGCCCTGGCCTGGCTGCTCCACCAACCCCAGGTGACCTCGGTCATCATCGGTGCGCGGAACCTGGAGCAGTTGGACGACAACCTGGCCAGCGCGGAGCTGACGCTGTCTGGCAAGGAACTGGATGACCTCCATGCTGTGACCGCGCCGCCCGCCCAGTATCCCGAATGGATGGTCAGCCGGCAGAACCAGGGGCGCAGCGTCGATTGACGGGCGCCGATAGATTTTCGTGCAGCGTCCCCGGATCGACCCGGCTAGAATCCATGCATGGGCGCGGTGCGGGTGCCGTGGCCCGGGTGTCGGATTTCGGATCGCGGTGCCCGGTGCGCGGCGCGAACGGGCAGCGCCGATGGGGCACGCCAGTAAACGGGGAACTCGATCATGAATGGCAGGGGTGTGAGGCAGTCTGTCCTTTGGACCGCGGCCGCGTTCGCCGTCCTGTGCTGGGCATCCGCCTAGGGTGCAGACCGATTCGACGGTGCGCAGGTGGGTTTCGAGATCACCAAGCCCGAGAACTGGCATTTCATGACGGTCGCCCGGGACGTGCAGTTCGCCGGCCAGGGCAAACCGGACGCCGCCACCCGGGCGGCTGCCATGGGCAGGCATGCCAACGGGCCGCTGGTGGTCATGACCAAGTACCCGGAACCCTACAGCGATATGAACCCCAGCGTCGAGGTGGCCATCCGGCCGCTGGGCGTCATGAAGGGTGCCAGCCCCGCCGCCATACTGGCGGCGGTCATCACGCCGATGGCCGACGAGTTCTCCGGTTATCGGGTGGATCAGTATCCCGTCGCCACCCGCTTGGGCGGCCGGCGCGCCGCCTACATGCGCTTCCACTATGTCCTTCCCATGGACGATGGTCGGACCGTGCCGACCACGTCCGAGCTCTGGGTGGTACCCCGAGGGGAGTATTTCTTCCTGATCGGAGCCGGAACGCGCCGGGACCAGAGCACGGGATCGCGGGCGGAAGTGCATGCCATCGTGGATTCGGTCGTGATTCGCGATTGACCGCAAGTTCCTTGGAATCCGTGTCCGGGCGGCTGTCGGCGACGCTTCGCCCGTACCCACCCCTGGCCCAACCGGCGGCCGACGCCGTGCCCCGTGTCCGATGCCAAGCGACACCCGCTTCTTGCCCTGGTCGCTGTTTGTCAGCGAGCTGACCGGCACCGCCGTGCTCATCGCGGTGGGCCTGTCGGCGGTCATCTTCGATTTCGGTCACGGCAGCCCCATGCGGCATGTGCTGCCCGATCCGGGCCTGCGCCGTCTGCTCACGGGCTTTCTGTTCGGTTCCACCGGCGCCCTGATTGCGGTGTCGCCCGTGGGAAAGGCGAGCGGTGCCCATATCAATCCATCGGTGCCCCTGGGTTTCTGGCTGATGGGCAAGATGCGCTGGCGCCACGCCCTGGGCTATGTGGTTGCGCAACTCGCCGGCGCCGTCCTGGGCGCTCTGCCACTGGTCGTCTGGGGCGCGCTGGGGCGCAGCGTCCAATTCGGAGCCACGGTGCCGGGTGCCGGCTACGGGGCGGGGTGGGCGGTGCTGGGAGAGACGCTGACCACCCTGGCGCTGATCACCGGCCTGTTCTTCTTCGTGCGCCACAAGGCGATCCGCACCTTCACGCCGCTGCTGTTTCCGGTGTTGTACGCCGCCATGGTGCTGCTGGAGGCGCCGGTCTCCGGCACCAGTACCAATCCGGCGCGCAGTCTGGGGCCGGCGGTGCTGTCGGGTACCTGGCACGACTGGTGGGTCTACTGGGTCGGCCCCTTGTTGGCCACCTTGCTTGGCGTGGCCCTCTATCGATTCACCTGGCTGCGGAAAATCGAGATCGAAGTGGCCAAGCTCTACCATTTCGAACACGATCCCCATGGCGTCTTCAGGCTGCCGTCCGCCCGCCAGGCAGAGCCCTGAGCGGCCGGCGAAGTGATCGGACGACTTCCGAAATTGCTTTGAGTGCCGTAAGAATAAGATCAATAAAACATATACATACCATTTATTATTGAAGTCAGTTATAGAGCCTGCCTGGACGCGCCGGCGTTCCAGTCGAGGAGCCAACGGCGCCGCAACGCTCCCAGGGGACGTTCATGGTCGCGGGCGCGACCTGTCCGCGCGGACCGATCCAGGCTACTTGCAGGCTCCCACTCGCCGTCCTTCCATAACCTGATGCATTTCCATAACTTGTCCGCCCTCATTCATGTGAAACGTCATCTCGCCATGGTAGCGGGTACCGCTGAACTGGATCTTGCCGGTGCCCGAGCTGTGGTAGCCGTTGCTGTTGCATTCCACTCGCCAGGTGACGGTGTTGCCGGATGTTTTCCGATCTACCATCCGGCAGGTCTGGCCCGGTTGGGGCGAGCTGTTGGGCACCAGGTCCTTCTTGGTCAAGCAATATCGATGGGTGACCGGCGGGATGGCCATGGGCATGCCGGGCATCTCGGTTTTCACGTGAACCTCCCACATGCCCGTCTGCACGTCCGGTGCACCGAGGGCAGGTCCCGCGGCTACGCCCAGTAGAAGCGATACGGTAAAAGGTGCAATCGATCTGATTTTCATGGTTGTTGTTGTCCTGTTCCGCTGTGTTTCCCCAGCCGTCAGTATAGCCTGGTAGCCGGTCCCCGGGCGCTGCCGGGATGCCAGGTCTGAAGGGCTCGGAGGAGGCCGGAAGTCCACGAGGAGGTCAGGCGCGCTATAATGGGTCGTCCGCCGCAATGGCGTGCCGGCAGCCCCATGGACCTGACCACCTTTCATCCCGCCGTACGCGCTTGGTTCAGCGCCCGCTTTGCGGTGCCCACCCCGCCCCAGGCCCGGGCCTGGGCGTCGATCAAGGCCGGCCGTCATACCCTGGTGGCCGCGCCCACCGGCTCGGGCAAGACTCTGGCCGCATTTCTGGCCGCCATCGACGACCTTGTCCGGGAGGGAATCGCCGGCGGCCTGCCGGATGAAACCCGCGTGTTGTACGTATCGCCCCTCAAGGCGCTGTCCAACGACATCCAGCGTAATCTGGAGGAGCCGCTGGCAGGCATTGAGGCGCAGCTGGCGGCGGCGGGCGAGCCGGCGGCGAGGATCCGCACGCTGGTGCGCACCGGCGACACGCCCCAGGCCGCCCGCGCCGCCATGCGTCGCCAGCCGCCTCACATCCTGGTGACGACCCCCGAGTCCCTGTACATCCTGCTGACCAGTGACAGCGGTCGACGCATGCTGGCCTCGGTGCGTACAGTGATCGTGGATGAGATCCACGCCCTGGTGGGCAGCAAGCGCGGTTCCCACCTGGCCCTGTCCCTGGAACGGTTGCAGGCGCTGACCGACGCACCGGCGGTGCGTATCGGCCTGTCCGCCACCCAGAAGCCCATCGAAGCGGTGGCACGCTTCCTGGTGGGCAGCCCCGGCGTGCGACCGGACGGCAGTGCCGACTGCGCCATCGTGGACACCGGTTACAGCCGGGAACGGGACCTGGCCCTGGAGCTGCCCCCCGTGCCCCTCGACGCGGTGATGGCCAACGATGGCTGGACGCTGATCTACGATCGGCTGGCCCGCCTCATTGCCGATCACCGCACCACCCTGGTGTTCGTGAACACACGCCGCATGGCCGAACGCATGGCCCGCCACCTCTCCGAGCGGCTGGGGGAGGACCAGGTGACGGCACACCACGGCAGTCTGTCCCGGGAGCACCGGCTGAACGCTGAGCAACGCCTCAAGCACGGGCAGCTGCGCGCCCTGGTGGCCACCGCCTCCCTGGAGCTGGGTATCGACATCGGAGACGTGGATCTGGTCTGCCAGCTGGGCAGCCCCCGCTCGGTGGCGGCCTTCCTGCAGCGGGTGGGGCGCTCCGGTCACAGCGTGGGCGGCACCCCCAAGGGGCGGCTGTTCCCCCTCAGCCGGGACGATCTGGTGGAATGCGCCGCTCTGCTGGATGCGGTCGGGCGCGGCGAGCTGGATCGGGTGCATATCCCGGCAGCCCCTTTGGACGTGCTGGCCCAGCAGCTGGTGGCGGAGGTGGCCGGCCGGGAGTGGGAGGAGGACGCTCTCTACGATCTGGTGCGCAGGGCCTGGCCGTACCGGGATCTCCCACGCGAGACCTTCGACGATGTGGTGCGCATGCTCGCCGACGGCTTCGCCACCCGCCGCGGACGACGTGGGGCCTATCTGCACCGGGACGCGGTGAACCGGCGCCTGCGGGCCCGTCGTGGTGCGCGGCTGGCGGCCGTCACCTCCGGGGGCACCATACCGGACCAGGCCGACTTCGACGTGGTGCTGGAACCCGAAGGCCATCGGGTGGGCTCGGTGAACGAGGATTTCGCCATCGAGTCGCTGGCCGGCGATATCTTCCAGCTGGGCAATATCGCCTACCGCATCCTGCGCGTGGCCGACGGCAAGGTCTGGGTCGCCGATGCCAAGGGCCAGCCGCCCAATATTCCGTTCTGGTTCGGCGAAGCGCCGGCCCGCACCGACGAACTGTCGGCGGCGGTGTCGCGCCTGCGGGAGGGCGTGGAGGCGCGCCTGGACGAGCCTGAGGTGGCCCAGCGCTGGCTGTCCGAAGAGATCGGCCTTGGCGAGACCGCGGCGGCGCAGGTAACGGCCTACCTGGGCGCGGCCAGGGCCGCCCTGGGTGGGCTGCCGACCCTCAAGCGGGTGATCTTCGAGCGCTTCTTCGACGAGGCGGGGGATCAGCACCTGGTCATCCATTCCACATTCGGCGGGCGCATCAACCGGGCCTGGGGACTGGCCCTGCGCAAGCGCTTCTGCCGCACCTTCAATTTCGAACTGCAGGCGGCGGCCACCGAGGACGCCATCGTGCTGTCCCTGGGCGCTACCCACAGTTTTCCTCTGGACGAGCCCGCCCGCTACCTGACACCCGATACGGTGCGGGAGGTACTCATCCAGGCACTGCTGGCCGCGCCCATGTTCGAGGTGCGCTGGCGCTGGAACGCCACCGTCGCCCTGGCCATTGCCCGCATGCGCGGCGGCAAGCGGGTCGCGCCCCAACTGCAGCGCATGCAGGCCGAGGATCTGGTGGCGGTGGTGTTCCCGGATCAGCTGGCCTGCCTGGAGAACATCGCCGGCGATCGGGAGGTGCCCGACCATCCGCTGGTCAACCAGACCGTCGAGGACTGCCTCACCGACGTCATGGACATCGATGGCCTGCAGCGCCTGTTGGGGGACCTGGCCGCTGGCCGCATCGAGCTGCTGACCCACGATACCGTGGAGCCCTCACCGCTGGCCCAGGCGGTGCTGGTCGCCAACCCCTACGCTTTTCTCGACGACGCCCCGGCGGAGGAGCGCCGCACCCTGGCCGTGCAGAGCCGTCGCTGGGCCGGCTACGACAACGACGATCTGGGGCGGTTGGATCCCCAGGCCATCGAACGGGTACGCCGGGAGGCGTGGCCCGAAGTGGCCAGTGCGGATGAACTGCACGACGGGCTGATGCTGCTGGGCTTTCTCACCGAGTCGGAGGCGCTGCCCTGGAAACAGCCGATGGCCGCTCTGACTGGGGATGGCCGGGCGACGCGCTGCGATTGCGGGTCTGCCCGGCTGTGGGTCGCCGCGGAGCGCCTGACGCAGTTGCAGGCCGTCCACCCGCATCTTCAATGCGACCCACCATTGGCTGTGCCCCCGGAGCTGCTCCGGCCCTGGGACGGGGAAGGCGCCCTGCGGGAGCTGATCCGCGGCCGCCTCGAGGGTTTGGGGCCGGTGACTGCCGCCAGGCTGGTGAGCGACCTGGGTGTGACGGTGCCCCCGGTGGCGTCGGCCCTGGCCGCACTCGAACAGGAAGGCTTCGCCATGCGTGGACGCTACAGCGGCGACGCGGTGGACACCGAATGGTGCGACCGACGTCTGCTGGCGCGCATCCACCGCTATACGGTGGCGCGTCTGCGGGCGGAAATCGAACCGGTGCCGGCGGCCGACTTCATGGCCTTTCTGCTGCACTGGCAGCATGTGAGCCCGGAAGGGCGGGGAGAGGGCGAAGCCGCCCTGCTGGCGGTGATCGAACAGCTGGAAGGTTTCGAGGCACCGGCCGCCAGTTGGGAAAGCGATCTGCTGGCGGCGCGCATGGCCACCTTCTGGCCCCATGATCTGGACGCCCTGTGCCAATCCGGCCGGGTGGTGTGGGCGCGTATTGCGCCGCCCAAGCCGAGCGCCGATGGGCGCGGCGCCGCCGGGCCGGTTCGCGCCACGCCCATCGTGCTCACACCCCGGCGTCGTCTGGACCTGTGGCGGCGCCTGGGCGGCGCTTCAGGGGAAGGGAGCACAAGCGATACTGCCCAGGCCGTGGAACAGGCTCTGCGCGAGCTCGGAGCATCGTTCTTCGATGACCTGCAACACCGGACGGGTCTGCTGCGCACTCAACTGGAACAGGCTCTGGGACAACTGGTGGCCACCGGCCGCGCACACGCTGACCGTTTCGCGGGCCTGCGGGCCCTGGTGGCGCCGGCCCAGCGCCGCCGCCGCAGTGAGCGGTTGCGCCGGCAGCGCAACCTGCCGGCCGGCGTGGAGGATGCCGGCCGCTGGTCGGTGCTGCCACCGGTCAGAGCACCCGCCGACACTGCCCGGGGATGGCGCGCCTCCGGATTGGGCGATGAGGAGCTGGAGACTGTTGCCCGGGTGCTGCTGCGCCGCTACGGCGTGGTGTTCCGGCGCGTGCTGGAGCGCGAAGCCGACCATCTGCCGCCCTGGCGGGAGCTGTTGCGGGTCTACCATCGCCTGGAAGCCCGCGGCGAGGTGCGCGGCGGGCGCTTCGTAGCCGGTTTCAGCGGGGAGCAGTTCGCTCTGCCCGAAGCGGTAGGCAGCCTGCGGCGCCTGCGCCAGCAAACGCACGGCGATGAATTCCTGGTGGTCAGCGCTGTCGATCCCCTTAACCTGGTGGGCATCGTTACGCCGGACGAGCGAGTGCCGTCATTGGCGGCCAATCGGGTGCTGTACCGTGGCGGCGTGGCGGTGGCTACGCTGGTGCACGGCGAGGTCCGGTATCTGGCGGACCGGCTGGAACCCGCCCTGCAGTGGCGTGCTCGGGAAATGCTGCTGCAAGGCGCCGCCGTGCGTCATCTGCGGGAACGGGCGGGGTAACCCGCCCCAATATCCTTAAGGAACCTGAGGAGGAGCGTTGACCGTTCGAGTTGTCGGGTTGGCGGCGGCTGGGATCGCCGCAATGCTGGCGGCGACCGCCGCACTGGCCGCCGGCCCCCGCCCGGCTAGGATTCTGTTGTTCCCGACCCTGCGCCAGGCCCTGCAGACCGGCGTGCATCTGGACACCGAATCGGTGTCCAACGTGGGGGGCGGCCTGCGTCGTGCCACCGCGTTCGATACGCTGCTGCACGCCGGCATCAACCTGGACAGCGGAGCACTGGGCCTGTGGCAGGGCGGAAAGCTGCGCCTGTCGGCCGTTCGTATAAACAGCGGACAGCCCGATACGTACAACATCGGCGATCTGCAGGTGACCAGCAACATCGCGGCGCCGAATGCCACCCGGGTCTATCAGTTCTGGTACCGCCAGCGCCTGTCCAGGAGGGTGGCCGTGCGCGCCGGTCTCATCGACATGAACCAGTACTTCGCGGTCACGCCCCATGCCGGTACCTTCCTCAACGCTTCGTTCGGCATCCTGCCGACCATTTCCGTGAACGTGCCATCGTCGATCTACCCCACGCCGGGGGCCGGCATCATCGTCAGCGGCCGGGTCGCCGGCTGGCAGGCGGAGGCGGGCGCCTTCCAGGGCGAACCGTCCCACCGCGGGGAACCCTTCCAGCATGGCGCCATGGCCATTGGCCAGGTTCAGCGCGGACCGCTGCAGGCGGGGCTGTGGAACTATCGGGAGACGGGCAGCACCGCACGCAACGACTGGGGCGCCTACGGCAGCTTCTCCGGTACGTTGGCCAGGGGAGTGAGCGGGTTTGTGCAGTTCGGCGCCACGCCGCGATCCGGCAACCAGGTACCCTATTATCTGGGCGCGGGATTGATGGCCAGAAGCCCGCTTTTCGACCGTCCCGGCGACCGGCTCGGTCTCGCGGTGGCGCGAGCTTGGATCCGGGGCGCCCCAAAGGCCGCTGAAACCATCTGGGAATTCACCTGCGTGGTGCCCCTATCCCGGCATTTCTACCTGCAGCCGGATGTGCAATACGTCGTCGATCCTTCCGCGAGCAGCTCTATCGCCAACGCCACGGTGGTATTCATGCGTGTGCACATGGAATTCGACAGCTAGCCTGTTTTCGGCGCGAACCGTTCCGGGGATTGAGGGACGTCAATGCTTCAGACCGCCAAAGGACTATAAGGGAAGTAGGTATTGCTGCCCGCGGGACGGGCACAAGGAGGACGCCATGACGGGACGAAGCAAGCGTGGCGATTTTCTTCGCAGGGGGCGGCGCGACCGCCTGCTGCGGGAGCTCGAACATGACCCCTATAAATCCAAGCAGAAGTGGCCGGAACCGACTGCGTGCCCCGAGTGCGGTGCAGTGTTCCACAGGGGCAGGTGGCAGTGGGGTGCGGTGCCGGAGGATGCCCATCGGCAGCTGTGCCCGGCCTGCCAGCGCGCCCACGACCATGTCCCTGCGGGACTGCTCGATCTGAGCGGCGGGTATTTCCAGGAGCATCGCACCGAGATCATGCAGCTGGCACGCAATGTGGAGGAGAAGGAAAAGGCCGAACACCCCCTGGATCGCATCATGGAAGTCGACGAGCGTGATGACGGCGTGGCGATGGCGTTCACCGACGCCCACCTTGCGCGGGGCGTGGCCGAAGCCGTGCGGCATGCACATCAGGGCGAGCTGGAGCTGCAGTACGGTGAGGAAGACGTGTTGCTGAGGGCTACCTGGCGTCGATGAACGCCGCCGCGATATCCCCGGCGCGCCCGCGGCGATGGTGAGTGCGCTTGCGCCGGGTGGCGGTGGTCCGCAGGTGTGGACAGGTGCACCTCGCGACGCCGGAATGCAGTCCGGTTGCACCGGCCCGGAGGCGACGGTAATGTAACTGCCAGGTTGACCGGGAGCCGCGCCTGGGACATGTTGATGCCTGGACGGGTGCACTCGGGCGGCCCCATGCAGGGTGAGCGCCGCGGCCCGCAGCCGTCACTCGATCCACGGAACCTCAAGATGTTGGACGCACCGATGACCAACGGAACAGTCAACCTCGGCCAGACCGGCAATCTCTACCACGAGCTCAGGGACTCGCTGCAGGGCGTCAAGCAGTTCCTCGACGGCAATCTCCACGCTCTGCGGCCCGGTATGCAGACTTTGTTCGCGGCGCTGCCCCAGAGCCGGCACCTGCTGGACAACCTCATCTACCTGCTGAATGGCTTCAAGCTCAACCTCCAGCAATTGGATGTCGGACAGATTCCGAGCATTCCGGAGATCAGCAGTTTCGCGATCCAGCTGGAGACGTTCCTGCAATCCGCCCAGGACCTGTTGCCGGAGGAGCCGACGGTCTACCGGGACGTGCAGCGTACCGCGCGGGTGCTCACCTCTCTGGATTCCCTGGAGGAAGTGAAAGGGGAGCTCATGTTCCTGGTCGATTCCATCGTGGGGCAGCTGTACGAGCTCAAAGGTTGAGTTCACCGACTCGGCACCACGGTTCAGGTCGGATGTATCACCAGATGGCGTGACGGTTCCTGGCCCTCGCTTTCGGCCACCAGGCGGTATCGGGCCGCGATGCGGTGCTGGAGCTTGCGTAGCGACGCCGGCTGGGGCGCCAGCTCGATGGCTGCACCGCTCTGCAGCACCTGCCGCGCCGCGCTTTCCGCTTCGCGGGCGGCCGCATCCACTTCGTTGTCCTCCCGTCCTCCGAAGACATTGAACAGAGCCTGCAGCAGACGTCGGATCTGAGCGGTGCTGTTCTTGCGCACCACGTGCAGCGGTAAGCCCGTGAGGTCCAGCAGGCGCTGCAACCGCTGGTCGCCTGCCCGCGCTCGCAGCGCGATGATAAGGTCGGCCTGCTCGGGCCGGCCCACCGTGCGCGCTTCGATGCGCAGGTCCCGGATCACCCGCTCCACCGAATCCCGGCTGAGGGCATAGGCGTAGATGCGCGCCCCTCCGGGCCGGGCCATGACCCGGTCCATGGCCGCGGGCTGGCCTTGAGACGCGGCCGGCCGCGTCGGTAGCGGCTGCTCGCCCGCGGGTGTACGGTGCGCGCCGCCGGCTTCCAACCCGCGCAGCAGGTTGTCCACCGCCCGGGCGGTGTCGGCATGCAGGATAACCTCGTCCCGGTCGACGATCTCCACCACCGCATCGAAGGTGGGCGGACGTTTGCGTTCGTTGACGCTTTTCTGGCTGCCCCGCAGGCGGGCTTCCTCGTCTCCCAGGGTGACCGTGTGTACGCCGCCGATCAGATCCGACAGAGTCGGGTTCTCCACCAGATTGGCCAGGCTGTTGCCGTGGGCGGTGCCGATCAGCTGCACGCCCCGTTCGGCGATGGTGCGGGCCGCCAGGGCCTCGGCTTCGGTGCCGATCTCGTCGATGATGATCACCTCGGGCATGTGGTTCTCCACTGCCTCGATCATCACCGCATGCTGCCCGGCGGGGTGGGCCACCTGCATACGCCGGGCGTTGCCGATGGCCGGATGGGGAACATCCCCGTCGCCGGCGATCTCGTTGGAGGTGTCGATCACGACCACCCGTTTGCCGAAGTCGTCGGCCAGCACTCGGGCGATTTCCCGCAGCTTGGTGGTCTTGCCGATCCCCGGCCGGCCCAGCATCAGGATGCTGGCACCGGACTCCACCAGATCCCGGATCAGATCGATGGTGCCTACGACCGTGCGACCCACCCGCAGGGTCAGGCCGACGATCCGCCCCTTGCGGTTTCGGATGGCCGAAATGCGGTGCAGGGTGCCCTCGATACCGGCACGGTTGTCGGCGCCGAATGCGCCGATCCGTCCGGCGACATGGGCGATGTCCTCATGGGTGACGGGCTGGGTCGACAGGGTCACGGCGCGCGCCGGCAACCGCGCCTGGGGAGGACGCCCCAGGTCCATGACCACTTCCAGCAGGTCCTGGCACGGTATGTCGTCCAGGGCCCGCTGCAGGGCGGGGGGCAGCGCGCCCGTCAGCAGGCGCAGGTCGTCGGTGTGGGTGTGCAAGCTCATGGTTCAGCGGGGTTCTCGGGCCGCGACGGGTAGCGTTACTTCTACCATATGAGGGCGGGTGGCGGGACCCTCAATGGGACGA
Organism: uncultured Gammaproteobacteria bacterium; assembly: GCA_964571225.1. Classification (GTDB taxonomy): domain Bacteria; phylum Pseudomonadota; class Gammaproteobacteria; order DATFLG01; family DATFLG01; genus DATFML01. The sequence goes on along the minus strand of CAZNBB010000051.1, from coordinate 12,367 downwards.
GCCGGAACGCAATCGGTCATTGACCTTGGCCTGCAGGGTGCGCTGCTGCGCAAGCTCCTTGTGCTTCTGGGTGAGATAGGTCGAGCGGTCCATTTCGTGGAGTTGGCGAGGGTATTGCTGGGTGAGAGCGAACCAGCGTTGCAGGCGCAGATCGAAGCGCCGGTCGGTCGGTGCGTTGAGGGTGTCCAGATAGGCCTCGATCGCAAGGTAGTAGCGCATGGCATTGCGCTCCACCATGCCTTTGATGCCTCCCACCAGTTCCTGTTTGCCGTCCACCTGGCGGGTGGTGAAGCCCACCTTGTCCCGTCCGAACGTAGCGAAATACCCGCGCATCAGCCAGTTGGCCACGTCCCCGTAGCTGAAGGAATAACTGAACGACAGCAATGTCCGGCCGCCGGTCAGGGGCGCCGCTCTGAGTACGACGGCGTAATTCTTCAGCCCCAGTGGACCGCTGTCGGATGACACCAGCACGTGCAGGAAGTCCGGCTTGGATTGCTGCACCTGGAAGCGTCCCTCCACCCGGTAGGCCTCACCGGCCGGCTGGTAGTACTTGCGTCCCAGATAGAGTGTGAGGTGGGTGGTGTCGTCGGTGCGCGAATGCACGCACGCCTTCACATTGAAGTGCAGCAGCAGGATGGCGCACCAGGTGGCGGGTTGGCGAAATCTGGCCGACAGGGTCGAAAACGGATACGCCACCACGGCGAACACGTCGCCGCGGGCGCTGTTGCCGGATTGTTCCGAACGCAGGTACAGGTCGGTGGCCAGCGCCGATGCGTGCTGGGTCACGGCCTGATATTGCTTCACCAGCGCCTCGCGGCTAGTCACCTCAGGCGGTGCGGCGGCCGCGGCCCAGGCGCTTGCGAGCAGGGTGCAGATCAGGGCGAAAACAGCGTCGGTACGGCGGGCCATAGAATTACCTCCTGTATGATCAACGCCTTCCGCAGACTCATCTTGCACGGGACGCTCCAATCCCGCCACCGCCGGCAGCTAAAGTCCCAGCCCGGCCGACCGATACGCCTGAAAGGTACCTCTTGCCCGGGGTCGGGGCCGTGCGGCCACGGGCTTTGGCGATGCTGCCATCCGACGTTTCAGAACCACAACAAGACTATCAAGGTTATGGCTGACGACACGCTTGCTGAACGGGACCGACCCACTGCGGGAGCGCTTGCGCGCCGTGACCGAGCCGACGGGGCAAACGACGGGGCGGGAGGGTACGGCGTCACCGCGGTACTTTGTCGTCGCACTCCTCCCGATCTGCTGTTCCGTCTGACGGCCGCGGTCGTCGTGGCGGCCGTGTTCTGGCACGTGGCGCCGCTGGCCGCCGTCCTGGGTTGGATGGGCCTGCAGCTCGGGGTGAGCGGGGCCCGGATGGCCCAGTGGATCGTGGAGCGCGCAAGCCGACATCCGGCCGCCGAAGACGCCGCCGAAAGGCTGGCACGCCAGCAGGCCGGCGCCGTGCTCCATGGGCTGGTGTGGGGCGCCGGCGTGCTGCTTCCCGATTGGGGCGCGCCGTCCGGTTATACCGCTTTTCTGTTCGCTGCCACCGCAGCGGTCGTGATCAGCGCCCATGCGGCAGCCGCCAACATGACCCGGGTATCCCTGGGATTCGCCATACCCGCTTTGGTTCCCATCACCGCGCTGTTGGCCTGGGGGGCGGCCCCGTTGGATCTGGCCCTGGCGGGCCTGGTGTGGCTGCTGATCGTGCGGCTGGCATTTGGGGCGCGCCCGGCGCATGCGGTTACCGATCCGGATCAAGGCGAGCACGCGCTCGCCGCTGCCCAGCCGCCCACCCACGATCCACTGACCGGGCTGTTGAACCGGTCCGAATTCGAAGAGAGCATCGCGCGGGTCCTGGAGAGCGCGCGCACCGAAGGGCGCGAGCATGCTCTGTGCTACCTGGACCTGGACCGCTTCGAGATCGTCAATGACACCTGCGGCCACGATGCCGGCGATGCGCTGCTCAAGGAACTGGCGGTGCGCCTGCGCTCCCGTCTGCGCAAAGGCGACACTCTGGCGCGGTTGGGAGGCGACGAGTTCGGCGTGCTGCTGGAAGGGTGCCCACCGGAGCACGCCAAACGGGTGGCGGAGGTGCTGCGCAAGGTCGTGGACGAGTTTCGCTTCAGCTGGCAGAACAAGACATTCCACCTGGGGGCCAGCATCGGGCTGGTGCCCATAGACGCCACCAGCAGCAGCCTTTCCCAGCTGCTGAGCGCCGCCGATTCGGCCTGCTATGTGGCCAAGGAACAGGGACGCAATCGTATTCACGTCTTCCAACTCGACGACAAGGCCGTTGCCGAGCGTCATGGTCAGATGCAGTGGTTGCAGCGCATCCAGGATGCGCTGGACAACGACCGCTTCGAACTGTATTTCCAGCCCATCGTACAGCTTCGCAGAGGCGGCCAGGTGGGCGTGCACGGCGAAGTGCTGCTGCGCATGCGTACCCCCGAAGGGGAGATCGTGCCGCCCGGCGCCTTCCTGCCCGCTGCGGAACGCTACCATCTAATGCCTGCCATCGACCGCTGGGTGGTTTCCCACGCCCTAGCGAAGCTGGCACGCCACCGGCTCGGAGGCGCCGATGTGGGGACCTGTTCCATCAACCTGTCCGGCCAGTCCCTGTCCGACCCCGCGTTCCTGGATTTCATCGTAGGCCAGATGGAGCAGCATCACACCCGTCCGGCTCAGCTGTGCTTCGAGATCACCGAAACGGCGGTCATCGCCAATCTGAACAATGCCACCCGCTTCATGACGGTGCTGCGCAACATGGGCTGCCGGTTCGCGCTCGACGATTTCGGCAGCGGCCTCAGCTCGTTCGCCTACCTGAAGAATCTGTCGGTGGACTACCTCAAGCTGGACGGCAGCTTCGTGAAGAACATGGTGCGGGACAACATCGACCGGGCCATGGTCAAGGCCATCAACCAGCTGGGCCATGTGATGAGCATCGAGACCATCGCGGAGTTCGTGGAAAACGACGCCACCCTGAAAGCCGCGCGGGTGCTGGGGATCGACCATGCCCAGGGATACGGCGTGGGAATGCCCGAGCCTATGGAGTCGGCGCTGCCCAGGCTCGCCGGCGTTGCCCGGCCGCCTGCAGACCGAACCGGTATCAGTAACCCAGCAGCCGCAGCGCCTGGTAGAACCCGAAGCTGACGATCCAGGCAAGTCCCAGGGCCCACATGACGCTGAAGGTGGTGAACGCCAGGCTGCGCGACTCGCTTCTCATGGTCGCCACCGTTGACAGGCAGGGCGTGTACAGCAGCACGAACAACATGAAGCTGTAGGCCTGCACCCAGTCCATCTGGTGGCCCAGGTACTGGGTCAGCGCCGCGCCGGAAAGGCCGGTCATGGCCACCAACGAACCCAGCACGATTTCCTTCGCCACGAATCCGAACACCAGGATCACGGCCATCTGGGCACCGATGCCGATGGGGTGGAGCACCGGCTCCAGCCAGTGACCGAGCATGCCCGCCAGGGTGCCGGGTCCGCCGGGCGTCGCCGCCTGGGGAAAGTGGGTCAGCACCCATACCAGCGTCACGCCCAGTACGATGAAGTTGGTGGCGCGGCGCAGAAAGTGATGGACCTCGTGCCAGCCCCGCAGAAACACATGGCGCACCGTGGGCATGCGATAGGGCGGCAGTTCCATCACGAACGGTTCGGTGCTGTGCAGACGCCCCCGCACCAGGAACGCGCTTCCGAAGGCCGCGGCGAAACTCACCATATACAGACTGAACAGCACCAACGGCGCCTGGTGCGGAGTGAACATGGCAGTGGTGAGAAACAGGAACACCTGCAGTCGTGCCGAGCACAACGAGAAGGGAATGATCAGCATGGTGAGCAGCCGCAACGGCCGGCTGCGCATGATGCGCGTGCCCATCAGGGCGGGCACGTTGCACCCGAAGCCCATCAGCAGCATCACGAAGCCGCGTCCGTCCAGACCGAAACGGGCCATCAGGGAGTCGGTCAGAAACGCAGCTCGCGACAGGTAACCGGTATCCTCCACCAGCGCCATCATGAAAAAGAACAGGATGATCACCGGTACGAAGGACGCAACGGTGCCCAGGCCGTCGTAGAGCCCGTCCACCAACAGACCGTAGACCAGATGGGGCAGCAGCGGCTGCAGAAGGGGCTGCAGGGCCACCTGTTTGAAACCGTCCAGCAGCCAGGCGACGCCCTCCTGTATGGGCGTACCCAGGGTGTAGACCGCCTGGAACACCAGGAACATGGCCAGAAAGAACAGCGGCAGTCCCAGCACCGGATGCAGCAGCAGGCGATCCAGACGTTCGGTGATCTTGCGCACCAGCACACTGGGCATGCGCACCGTCTCGGCTAGCAGCGCTTCGGCCCGATCCACCACGGCGACGCTCGCTTCCATGTCCCGGCGCAGAGCGTCCAGTGCCACCGGATGGGCTTCGTGCAGGCGGCGGGTAAGGATGTCCTTGGCCTGCGGGAAGCCATGGCCGCGTTTGGCGCTGATCAACGCCACCGGACAGCCAAGGCGCTCGGAGAGGGTATCGGTATCGATGCGGATGCCGAGCTTGTCCGACTCGTCGGCCATGTTCAGCAGCACCACCGTCTCAAGGCCCAGATCACGGATCTGCAGGGCCAGTGCCAGTTGGTTGTCCAGCTGGGTGGAGTTGAGAATGACGCACACCAGGTCGGCGGGGTTGTTCTCGAAGAACCGGCGCACCACCGCCTCGTCATCGGAAAACCCGTGCAGGTCGTAGATGCCGGGCAGGTCCACCACCTCGACCATTTCGGCGCCCAGCAGCACCTTGGCCGCCAGCAGGTCCACGGTGACGCCCGGCCAGTTGCCGACCCGGGCGCTGGCGCCGGTCAGGCGGTTGAAAAAGGTCGACTTGCCCGTGTTGGGCATGCCGAGCAGTGCAATACGTCTCATTCGGACCGTTGGATGGTGATGCGATCGGCGTCGGCGCGCCGCATGATGAGATGGGTTCCACCGACTTGCACTTGGAGGGCGCCGCCGAACCAGCTACGGCGAATCAGGCAGGCTTCGCGGCCGATCCGCAGGCCCATGGCCGAAAACCGGTGGATGAGGGCATCTTCGCCGCAGACACCGGAGATACAGGCTCGTTCGCCCACTCTCAATTTGGATAGTGTCACTTCTGCACCTCAAGGTACAAATGAGAATGATTACCAATACTACTCTCGCCGCGCTCCGGACGCAATGGTCTTCGTCATACGCCGCGCGGGCGGCGAGCACTTTGCTCCCACGGTGACCGCAATGCAAGCACGGGACCCGCCGGCTTCGCCCGGCTGGCGCCGCGGTGGCACAATCGCGTTCCGGCCGTCCGGCACCCGGCAACATCCATGGATATTCCACAGCGCCGACCTGCGAAGGCCCAGCCGGGGCAGAGTCGCCCGCAACACCCAACGGGGAAGGGGATGAAATCGGCACTCACAGACAATATATTAATACATACTAATGTGTGGTGCCCTATAGCTATTGGGATACCGCGTCCAACATGGGAGGCACTTCGCCATGAATGTCGATCGTCTGGTGCTGGCTGTGGCCGGCAGTTTCATTCTGATCAGTGTGCTGCTCTCGCAGGTCTGGAGTATCTACTGGCTTTGGTTCACCGCATTCGTGGGGGCCAACCTGCTGCAATCCGCCTTCACGGGTTTCTGTCCGCTGGCCCGTATCCTGAAGTGGGCCGGGGTGCGGTCCGGCGAGGCCTTCTGCTGAGCGAGGCGGATCGCCCCGGTGAGGGCGGGGAGCCCTGATGGCTACGCCACTGAACCGGCGGGTGGCTGACCAGTTGCGGGAGATCGGCGACGCGCTGCAGGTTCAGGGCGCCAACGAATTCCGGGTCAGCGCCTATCGGCGGGCCGCGGCCACCGTGGAGCAACTGCCCGGCGATCTGGATGCACTGATCCAGGAACAAGGCATGGAGGGCCTGGAAGGGCTGCCGGGGATCGGGGCCGGCATCGCCCGCGCCATTTATGAAATCGTTGCTACCGGGCGCTCCAGTCGTCTGGACAGGCTGCACGGTGCGCTGGATCCGGAACGACTGTTCCAGGCAGTACCGGGGGTGGGGCCGGCCCTGGCGGAGCGGCTGCACCATGCGCTGCAGGTGGACACCCTGGAAGGCCTGGAGATCGCCGCCCACGACGGTCGTCTCGAGGACGTCGAAGGCGTGGGAGCCCGCCGGGCCGCCGCCATCCGGGCGGCCCTGGAAGGTATGCTGGGGCGCCGCCGGTCCCGCCCGCCGAGGGAATCGGACCCGCCGGTGGCCGTTTTGCTGGAAGTGGACCGGCGCTATCGGGAACTGTCCGAACAAGGTCGGCTTCCCACCATCGCGCCGCGGCGTTTCAACCCGGGGGGCGGAGCATGGCTGCCGGTGTGGCACACCCAGCGGGACCGTTGGCATTTCACGGCGCTGTATTCCAACACGGCCCGCGCCCATGAACTGGGACGCACCCGGGACTGGGTAGTGATTTACTTCCATGATGACCGGCATCAGGAAGGCCAGTACACCGTCGTCACCGAGCACCAGGGTCCCCTGAAAGGGCGGCGGGTGGTGCGCGGCCGGGAATTGGAGTGCCGGGACTATTACCGGGCCGAGTGAGCCGGGTGTACCGCTGAGCTCAGTGGCTGGTTGGGCCGAACGACGGGAAACCCGAAGTCCTCGATCTTCGTGCGCGGTATTCGGAAACATCTCTATACCGTGGCACCCACGTACAGAAAAAAAACCGGCCGCGTGTTGCCATCCGGGCCGCTCGATCGTCGATTGCGGGGGGGCGGGTATATGGATCGGGGTGATTGTTGGGCTTCGCTGCGCTCAGCCCAACCTACAAGGCCGGCCCGAGCCACAGCGACCTTGACGCCTCAGTGCACGGGCTTGCCTTCGGCGTAAAGGAGGCGGCTGGGTCCGTAGTCGGTCTTCTGGCTGATCCATGCCACGTGCAGGTCTCCGGCCGCGTCGAACGCGAGGGCGGGGTTGCTCTGATCGCCCGGACCGTAGGCCGGCGGGATGGACGCGTTGGTGCTCCAATGGCCCTTGCCCTTGGACCAGGAAAACCAGAGATCCTGGGTACCGTCCCGGTTGTCGTCCCACACCACCGCCACCGTACCGTGGGGGCCTGCGGCAATGGCCGGATGCCACTGGCCGTAGGTGTCGCCGAACTCGTCCTCCACGCGCTGGTTGTGGCCGAAGGTGCGCCCGCCGTCGCGGCTGAATGCAGCGTAGATGTCGTAGCCGTTGCGGAAATAGCGCTTGTCCATCCAGGCCGCCGCCACCGTCCCGTCGGGCAGTGTGGCGAGGGTGACCCGGGTCACGCCGGTGCCGCGCCCGAACTTCTCGCTGCGCTTCTTGAGCAACTGGTTCAGTGGTCGGGGCACCGTGAACTGCCTGCCATGGGCGGAGAAGGTGGTGAACAGCCGGGTATGGCCCTCCCGCCGGTCCTCCCAGGCGACCACAATGCCTGCGGGGCTGAGGGCGATACTGGGATAGAGCTCCGGCGCCGGCGGCAGTTTGGGCTCCACCGGCGTCGGCGCATCGGCCCGCAGCGTCAGTTGCCCGCCGAGATGCAATCGCCCGAGCACGATATGGGGAGGCGGGCCGTCAGCGGCCCAGGTCGCGTACACCCGCTCCCCGCGGCTGACCAGGCTGACCTGTCTGCCGGTGCCGAGCTTCACCCGGGGCCCGGCGCCCTGTGCGTCCACGCGTCGTGCCCATACATGCCCGTCTTCCTCCCAGGCGACCACGAACTGGTTGCCGGGGAGGGCGGCGATGGAAGGCTCGTAGGCCTGGCCGGCATCACTCAGCCGCTTGGCGGGGCCGAACCTGCCTCCGTCCAGGGGTTTGAGGGCCACGTAGACCTGGGACGTGCCGCTGTGATTGTCCTCCCAGGCCACTGCCACCTTGTCCCGGGATACGGCAATGTTCTTGCGGCCGGCCGATTCCAGATGATGGAAGATATGGGGCCCATGGGTGTCGGTGACCGGGAGGGCCGGCCCGAACTGCCAGGATGCAGCCCAACCGCACGCCGGCAGCAGCAGCGCCAGGTACAGCAGACGACCGGCCCTCACGATGAATGACCGGCCATGAACTGGGAGAACGATTCGCGCTTGTAGTAGCCGCCGTGCACGAAACGGTCGAACTGCTCGAAATCCTTGACGGTCTTGAAGCCCGGCGCCTTGAACACCGGCTTTCCGTCCGGGGTCATGTAGACGAACATGGGGGTTCCCACCACATTCAGGCGGGCGCCCAGTTCCATTTCGGTGATCTGTTCGCCGCTGGGCAGCGTCAGCCGCCGGCCGCTTTCGGCATCGGCGTACACCAGCACGTAGTGTTTGGTGTACAGCTTGTGCAGGGCCGGGCTGGAAAAGGTTTCCTTGTTGGTCTTCGCGCAGTAACCGCACCCGTAACGGCCGAAATAGAGAAAGATCATCTTGTGCTGCGCCTTGGCTTCCTTCAGCCCCTGGTCGTAATGCACGAACGGATAACCTTTGGGCGGGTTGGCGGATGCGGGCGACAGCCAGCATAGAGCGACCAGCAGGCCGCCGATCAGGGACAGTGAGGCTAAGCGGTGAGTAGCGCGGAACACGAATACCTCCTGCAGGCTTCGGGGTACGGCGATGGAGAAGTATGGATTGGACGCACCATCATCGGGAACCATTCCATTCACACTATGCCCTTCACGCGCTGTTTGCACACACGCGGGCAATGTGTGGAAATGGCCGTTCGTAAGCGCCGGCGCGCTAGTCCCGGCTTCGGGAACGGGTCAGCAACGCAACCGGGAAATCCGCCAGCACCCGGTCGGCCGGCACCCGGTATTGCCCGTTGTGCTCCGTTGGTTCGACGGACTGGCCGGTCAGTGCGCTGACGAACGGGCCGGCCGAGGGCAGCTCTATCGTGGTGTCGGGCAGTGCCGGCATGCCGTTGTCCGGGCCCGCGGTAGCCTGGCTCAAGGTGGCGAACCAGCGCGGGGCGATTCCCACCACCTCCCGGTCGCCCCGCCGGCGCGCGAAGGCGCACAGATGGGCGCCGTAGCGGCCGTCCGCGGCCAGGGGCAGGTACTCGCCCGATTGGAACAGCTCGGGGTCGTCGCGGCGCAGGCGCAGGGCGCGCCAGACCAGATACAGCTTGGCCCGGCCGTCCTGCAGTTCGGAGCCCAGTGCCCGCGCCAGTTGCACGAGCGGTTCCCGGGAACTGCGCTGGACCAGTTCCTCCAGCAATGCCCGGCGGCGTTCGAAGTCCACCGGGCGCCGGTTGTCGGGATCCACAAGGCTGAACGTCCACAGCTCGGTGCCCTGATACAGGTCCGGAACGCCGGGGGACAGCAGCTTGAGCAACGTCTGGGACAGGGCATTCAGCAGCCCGAAACGGGCCACCTGCGCCTGGAACGGCAGGAAATCGGCAAGAAACGGCGTGTGCCCGTTGGCGCCGAACAGGCGCCGTACGAACTGCGCGACCGCTTCCTCGTATTCGGTATTGGGGTTGATCCATGACGTGTCGACCTTGGCCTCCCGTGCGGCCTTCAGCATGTAGGCTTCGATACGCTGGCGGAATGCGTCGAGCTCCCGCTCATCCATCGTTTCAAGAGGCCAGGCCCCGAGCAGGGTCTGGTACAGCAGGTATTCGTCGTTTCGGGACGGGGCCGGCTGTCCGTCCACCAGACGCTTCTTGCTGCGGTTGACGCGGCTCCACCGTCCCAGGTGAACGCGCCACTGCTCGGTAAGCTCCGAGAGCACGTTGATGCGGGCACGCACGTCCGCGCTGCGCTTGGCATCGTGGGTGGACGTGGCCAGCATGGCGTGGGGCCAGTTCTGCAGACGCTCCTGATTGGCGTGATGAAAGGCCCCCGGCGAGGTGCCCAGATGGCGAGGGTCGTCGCCCACCTCGTTGGCGGAAACGAGCCGGTTGTAGACATAAAGCGCGGTGTCCTCCAGGCCCTTGGCCATGGCCGGAGCGGTGTATTGCTGGAATTTCATGGCGAACCGGACCACGCGGGCCAACAGCTCCGGACTGCGCGGGGCGGTACGGTCCACCAGCAGAATGCTGCGTATGAAGGCGAGAATGCTGATATCCGCGGCCGGCGTGCGTTTCTCGGCCTGAGAAATCGCCCAGTCCACGTACCGCACGTCTGCCTCCGCGACACGCTCGTTGGTCACGTAGGTGCGATAGACGGGAAAGCAGGCCACCACCTGGATGAGGGCGTCGCGCAGACCGTTGAGGGTGAAGTCCCGGGTGTGGCGGTCGGACTGGGCAATGGCGTCCAGGGAATTGGCCAGCACGGTCAGCTCGCTGGACAGGGTGGTCTGGATGATCAGTCGTTTGCGTTCGTAGAGCAGGTCGTCGAAATCGAGCGTCCTGCCGATGAAACGGGCATACAGGCGCGTCAACGGGCGCTCGGCGTCGGGGCTGATGAACAGCCCGTTCAGCAGGGCCGCGTATTCGTAGCCGGTGGTGCCGTGCACCGGCCAGTCGGCGGGCAGGCGTTCGTAGCTGGCCAGGATTTTTTCCACCACCACGTAGCGCGGCAGCGACGCCGCGTCCACAGGATCGTGACCGGCGTTGAGGGCGGCGTGGATGGCGCTCTGCAGCCGCCGGTAGTAACCGAGCGGGTCGTACAAACCATCGGGGTGGTCGATGCGCAGGCCGTCCAGGCGCCCCGTTGCGATCAGCTCCATAACCAGCGCATGGGTGGCGTCGAACACCTCCGGGTTGTCCATGCGCAGCCCGGCCAGGTCGTTGATGTCGAAGAAACGGCGGTAATTGATTTCGTCGGCGGCGACCTTCCAGAAGGACAACCGATAGGCCTGGCGCTCCAGCAGGCGGTGCAGCGGATCGAAGGTGGAGGGCTGGCCGGCCGTGCCGTTGAACCAGGCCACCGTGTTGCGGAGGAACTCCGAGATCGCCACATGACGCTTGCACAGCTCCGCCAGGCGCCGCTTCAGGAGTTCCTTGTCCCGGTTGCGCTCCACCCGCTTCTCGGAGTCCGCGTCGGAGCGCGCCGGCAGATTCTGAAAAGCGGTGATCAGGCTCCTGTACTCGGCCAGCTCGAGGCTGTCGTCGCCGAGTCGGTGGCCGAGTTTGTCCAGGCCGGCGCCCAGAATGTCGCCATAGGTGCTCGGGTCGATGGGGAACCGATGCTCATAGTAGTAGACGCTGAACGCGCCTGCCCCCTCGTCGAAAACAAGGCATAAATCGCCGTGCTCCAGCACGGCGCCGTAGTGGTCGCCGAGCAGGGGTACCAGCACCTTGCCTCGCAGGCCCTCCTTCAGAGGATGCCAGTCGATATCGAAGTAGGGCGCGAAACGGGAGGCTTCCCCGTTCTCCAGTACGTCCAGCCACCAGACATTGTCGTTGCCCCCGACCCCCATGTGATTCGGTACCAGGTCCAGGATCTGTCCCATGCCGTGGGCGGCCAGCGCGTCGGTGAACATCTGGTAGTCGCGCCAGTCCCCCAGCTCGGGTTGCAGGGCGTTGTGGTCGACGATGTCGTAGCCGTGTTCGCTGCCGGTACGGGCCCGCAGGTAAGGGGACGCATAACAATGGCTCACGCCCAGCTGTGCCAGATAGGACACCAGTTCGGCGGCCTGTTGGAAGGTGAATCCGCTGTTGAACTGGAGGCGGTAGGTGGCGGTCGGAATGCGGGCGTCCTGTCCCATGTACGCGTCACCACTAACGAGGCTGGTCGACCAGGTACCAGCTCACCGACCAGGGCGGCAGGCGGCGGTCGTCCCGTGACGAATGGGACCGGAACAGGCACTGCTGCGCGCTGCGGTCGGGTGGTTCCCAGCTGTCCGGGCCCAGATTGGCGTGCAATTCCAGCAACGTACCGTCGGCGCTCGGCCACTGGACAGTGAGGGCGTGGGGTCCGTGGGCCGTATAACGGCCGCGGGCGCTCAGCCCGGAGAGCCGCGGCACGATTTCCTTGTTGCGTATGGCAAGCAGGCGACGGTGAAAGGCCAGCCACTGTCGGCCCGCCGGTTGGGCGGTTTGATCCCAGTCCAGCACTGCCGAGCGGAAGGTCTCCGCCGCCATGGGATCGGGTATCTTCTCCAGGGCGCGGGGATCCTGAAATTCGGGAAACGCCGCGAACTCCCGCCGGCGCCCCTCGGTCACGCCGGCGGCCAGATCGGCTTCGAAATCGCAGAAGAACGGAAACGGTCTGCGGGTGCCCCACTCCTGGCCCATGAACAGCAGCGGCGGGGAGGGCGCCAGCAGCAGCAGTGCGGTGACGGCCCGTACCGCTTCCGGCGAGGTCAAGGCGGTGATGCGCTCTCCGAACGCGCGGTTGCCCACCTGATCGTGGTTCTGCACGAAGGCCACGAACGCCTCGATTGGGATGCGCTCGGTCGGCTCCCCCCGGGACTGCCCGTTCCGGTAGGCGGAGGCCTCCC
>CAZNBB010000050.1:0-24485 GCA_964571225.1 uncultured Gammaproteobacteria bacterium | reverse complement strand
GGTCCTGCAAGGAACAGGGCGTTTCAACGCCACCCGGACATGTGGGCCGGCCGACTGCCGACGGCGTTCATCGCCCGACTTCCAGAGCGGCCAGGTCGACCCAGGCCGTGTTCCCGTTCGACAGGCGGACCTTGGCCAGGGGCCGCATAATGCCTGTCTGCTCCACAAACCGCACCGGCAATCCGGCGTCCGCGCGCTGGGTTGCCGCGCAGTCGTAGCGGGCCATTATGTTCGTTTCATCCGCTCTGTTCTTGTGGCTGAGGGCGGCGTCGAAATCGATGACTCCCTGCGCTTGACGACAAATTACGAAATCCGCCGCCAGCACGTAGCGCTGCCCGATGCGGGGATAATCCCGTGGGGACGTGGACGGGCGGTGTTCCACACGCAGCGCAGCTTCGGACAGGGAAATCGCCGTTGCATGGGGCCGTTGGAGGTACCAATGCCAAATGGCGAGCGCCAGGGCGACAAACACACTTACGGCGGCAACGAAACCGACGCCGGAAGCTTTGTTGACTGCAATGGAACGAAGTTTCGGTAGACGAGGCACGTGACTGGTTTGGATGCGGTAGGAGGGCGACTGGTGATAGTAAGACTCTCGAGACGGGCAAACGGTTCCGGGACCGACAGCCGAAGCGCCAGGATGAAGCTTCCGTAAATGGTGAAAAGGCAGTCACTCCACGTTTCGGGCGTCGGGTCGTCGCGCCTGACCGGCCGCAATGAATGGGCCGTCGTCCACTGCACGGCCCGACCTGTGTGCCCGCAACGATTCCGTCTGCCTCGAACGTTAGCGGGGCTACGGGAGACGGCTGGCTCAACGAGCAACGGTTGCAGGTGCCGTCGGATCGGGTGAACGGTTCGTCATCTGTTTCCGGGCTGCGGCCGTCGCGCAATCCATACCACCAGGATCAGCGTCAGGAACATCCAGCCTGAAATCCAGAACACGTCGTTGGTTGCCAGGGTGAATGCCTGGCGGCTGATGGTTCGGGCAAGCATTTCCATGGTCTGCAACCGGTCCACACCCAGGGCCTGGGCCTGACCGAGCCAATGCTGGGTGTTGGGGGAGAACGCCGTGATGCCGGAGGTCAGGTTGTGGTCGTGGATCGTGGCCCGCCGGTCCCACAGGGTGACGCTGATGGAGGTGCCGAAACCCAGTGCCAGCAGGCGCAGGAAATTGAACAGCCCCGAAGCGCTGGCAATCTGGTTGGACGGCAGACCGCTCAGGGACAGGGTGATGAGCGGAATGAAGAAACACGCGGTAGCGATGCCCCAGGGAAGGCGCGGCACGAACAGCTGCTGAAAGGTGATGCCGCTGTTGGCAGCGCTGTTGCTGAAGGATACCGCCGCAAAGATCAGAAAGCCGACCGTGACAAGGATGCGTACATCGATGCGGTCCGCCAGCCGCCCTACAATCGGCGAGAACACGATGCCCAGCAGACCCAGGGACGACGTGGTCAGGCCGGCCCAGGTGGCCGTGTAGCCCTGCTGGGTCTGCAGCCACAGGGGCAGAATGACGATGCCCGTGAAGAACGTCATGTAGCCCAGGGTCATGGAAATGGTGGCGATGGTGAAATTGCGTCGCTTGAACAGGGCGAGGTCGACGATGGGATGGTCGTCAGTCAGTTCCCAGGCCACGAAGAAGCTGAGGGCCACCACGGCGATGACCGCCAGCACGACGATGCGCTCGGAGCCGAACCAGCCGTGATCGTTGCCGGTGTCCAGCATGATCTGCAAGCAGCCCACTCCGACCACCAGCAGGGCGAGCCCGATGACGTCGATCGGCTGCCTGCGGGTCGCGGTCTCGCGCTCCTTCAGCATGAACCAGGTTATCCAGGCCGCCAGCAGGCCCACCGGTACGTTGATGTAAAAGATCCACGACCAGTTGATGTTGTCGGTGATCCAGCCGCCCAGGATGGGCCCGGCCACCGGCCCAACCACCGCGGTCATGCCCCAGATGCCATTGGCGAAGCCATGCTGCTCCCGCGGATAGTTGGACAGCAGCAGGCTCTGTGACAGGGGGATCATGGGACCTGCGACCGCGCCCTGCAGGGCGCGGGCGACGAGCAGGGTGGCGAAGGTGGGGGACATGCCGCACATCCACGAGAACAGGGTGAACAGCAGGGTGCAGGACACGAACAGGCGTACTTCGCCCACCCGCCGGGCCAGCCAGCCGGAAATGGGCACCGCTACCGCGTTGCTGACCGCGAACGACGTGATGACCCAGGTACCCTGATCGGCACTGACGCCCAGAAAGCCCGCGATAGTGGGGATGGAGACGTTGGCGATGGAGATGTCCAGGACGTTCATGAACACCGCCAGCGCCAGGGCGACGGTCACCAGTGCCCTGCGGGGGGTGTCCAGGAGCGGCGGCGACGCGTCCGCCGGGTCAGTGGCCACTGTCGGTGTCCGGGCCCTGCACACCGGCGGGCGCGTTGCCGGCGTTGGCGCGGATGATGCGGTTCACCAGCTGCTGCAGCCCGCGCTGCTCGTGGCCGTAGACGTCGGTACTGTAGTGGGTCTCACCCGCCTTCGCTTCGCCCAGCACCGGTCCGCTGCTGTTGCGCACGTCCACGTCCACTTGCATGGAAAGCCCCAGCCTGAGCGGATGGGCGGCCAGTTCCTTGGCGGGCAGACCGATGCGGACCGGTACCCGCCGTATGACCTTGATCCAGTTTCCGGTCGCGTTCTGGGGCGGCAGCAGCTCGAACTCGCTGCCGGTGCCTGGACTGATACCCAGCACCTTGCCATGGTATTGCACGGCGCTGCCGTAGAAATCCGCCGTCACGGTGGCGGGCTGACCTATGCGCATACGGGCCAGGTCGGTTTCCTTGAAGTTCGCCATGATCCACAGCTGGTCCAGCGGCACGATGGCGAGCAGCGGTTGGCCGGGGTTCACCTTTTCGCCCACCTGTACGGTCCGTTGGGCCACGTAGCCCGATACCGGCGCCAGGATGCGGGTGCGCTGCAGGTTTACGTAGGCTTCCCGCAGGCCGGCGACGGCCAGCTGCACCTGGGGATGATGGCGCAGGTCGGTGCCCTGGGTGACGGCCTGCAGGGCGGCCAGGCGGTGGCGGGCCTGGCGCAGGGTCGCCTGTGCCGCCTCCCACGCCGTGCGGTCGTGCTGGTACTGCTGGCGGGAGATGTTGTGGCTGCCCAGCAGGCGTCTGGCGCGGTCGTAGTCCCGTTTCGCCTGGGCCAGCTGGGTGCGCCTCAGCTGTACGGTGGCCTGCTGCTCGGCCTCCTGCTGATAGAGTTGATGCACGTCGCGCACCGTCTGGGCCAGGCTGGCCTTGGCGTGGGCGAGCTTGAGCTCAGCGTCAGTCGGGTCCAGGCGTACCAGCACGGTGCCCTTGTGGACGAATTCGGTATCGTCGGCACGCACCGCGGTGACCGTGCCCGCGATCTGGGGCATCAGGGTGACCCGATTGCCATGCACGTAGGCGTCGGCGGTGTCGACCCAGTAGCGCCCGATCAGGTACCAGTAGGCCCCGTAGCCGCCCGCGGCGACCAGGAATACCAGGGCGAGGCCGATCAGTACGAACGTGCGGCGCGGCCGGCGTCCCGAGGCAGGCGCCGGCTGCGCCTGGGATTGTGTCTGGTTCGTCATGTTTATTGGTCAGCGGCTCCGCGAGTCTGGAGCGGTACCCGGCGTTCCCATGCCGGGCGGGTGGATCGGCGGGTAGCAGGGCCCAAATGCTACACGATGGCGGGAACGGGATCGATCCGCAGGCGCTTTGCGGGATGCCGCCGGGCGGCATTCCGGGAGAAAGACCACAATGTTCCTCCCCATGTTCCCCACGTACGGACATCAGCAGGTTCCGGCGCGGGCGCTCAGCCGCGCGAGCCCATTCGTATAGACTCATAGGGTGCGCGCTGTCCAGTCGGCGGGCTCGCCACGTCCTCACAGACCCGGAGGTTTTCAGTGAACTGTTGCTGTCCCCATGCCCGCTCCGCCAGCCGGCTGTTTTCCTTTGCCGCACGCCGCTACCGCCGACGCTTCGAGCGCCGGGGGTTCGAGCGCTCCCAGCAGCAGTTGCTGGACGGGTTGGCTCAGGCCGGTTTCCGCGGCGCCCGGGTGCTGGAGATCGGTAGCGGGGTCGGTCACCTGCACCAGAGTCTTCTGGAACGGGGAGCAGCTTCGGCGGTGGGCATCGATCTGGCGCCGCGTATGATCGAGGAGGCGCGCCGCTGGGCCGCCGACCGGGGCCTGGCCGGCCGTACACGCTATCTGGAAGGCGACTTCGTGGACTTGTCGCCCGAGGTGGAGCCGGCCGACGTGGTGATTCTGGACAAGGTGGTGTGCTGCTACCCGGATGCCGATGGCCTGGTGCACCGGTCCCTGGAGAAGACCGGGCGCATCTACGCGCTTACCTATCCCCGCAACCGCTGGTATGTCCGTTGGGGGGCGGCTCTGGCCGCGGGCGCCATGAAGCTGATGGGTTCGGACTTCAGGCCCTATGTGCACAGGCCCGACCGTGTGGAAGCCTGGGTGCGGGACAGCGGCTTACGAAAATGCCACGAGGCCACCACGGCCGTCTGGCTCACGCAGGTCTACGTCAGGAGTTGATGCGCATCCGAAGCGTCGCTGTCGCGCGCATCGACGGTAGTGTGGAGGTTGTCTGTCGGGTTGCGCGATGCCCGGTCCGACCTGCAATGCCCGGCCAAACGTACGGTGTTGCGGCGCCGCCGTCTCAGTGCCCGGGCACCTCGCGAGGATGCTCGCGGCGGTGGGATGGGCGGTGACGGGGGTAGATCGGATGGACGGCAATGCCCCATATGCCGATACCCCTGGCCCGGGCGATCCTCTCCAGTACTTTGTACTCGTAGGGCGCGTCCGGCAGGGCGGCGGCCCAGCCCTGGCGGAGCAGGGTCTTGGCCAGGTTTTTCCCGCCGGCGGTGCATACCGCTACATAATTGCCATCGGGTTTTCGTCTCTTGGCGTTGCATTTGACGAAATCGGAGCCGATGTCGAATTTCAGGGCCAGGATGGCGCGGGGCCCGCAAGCCACCGGCCGCACGAATTCCTGACAGGAGGTTCCGGTGGCTGGGATCAGAATGCCGTAGAGCTGTATGGTGGCGTTGCCTATATTCAATGTGCCGTCGTCGTTGACGAACGCGTAGCTGTCGAAGTCGGCGGCCCCGGCGGGCAGCGCGAACAGTGACCACACCATTAACACGGCGAGAGCGGTACGCATATCAGCAGTGTAGTCGTGCGTCGATGGTGTGGAATCAACAACCGCTGTGGGTCATGCCATCGTTCCGCAGGTGGGCCACGGCCTGGCAATACGCTGCGGGCCGGTGGTCACCGGCTGACGCGGTATGCAGGCGGGGCGCTCACTGCGCCGGCGCGGTCAGGTTCCATTGCTGCACCACGGCCATGTCGTGCTCGTAGCCGAGCCAGCTGACGGAGCCCGCATCCATGGCCAGCAGGCGCCCGTCCGCGGGTGCCAGGCCGAGCCAGCGGGCGGCCAGTATGCGCAGCATATGCCCATGGCCGAACAGCGCTACATGGCCGTCGGTGTCCGCCAGGGCGGAGATCACCCGATCGGCACGCCGGCCGACCTCGGCAGCCGTCTCGCCATTGGGCACGCCGTCCTTCCAGATGATCCAGCCGGGCCGGTCTGCCTGAACCTGTTCGGTGGTGATGCCTTCGTAGTCCCCGTAATCCCACTCCACCAGATCGTTCCAGTGTTCGGCCCCATCGCCGTAGCCCGCCAGCCGGCAGGTTTCGGCGGCCCGCTGCAACGGGCTGGTGATCACCCGTGTAAAGCGGCACTTCGCCAATCTATCCGCCAACCGCCCCGCCTCGCGCCGTCCTTCCTCGTTGAGGGCGATGTCGGTGCGCCCGGTGTGCTGGCCGGTGGCGCTCCACTCGGTTTCACCGTGACGGATCAACCATAGCTCGGGACGGGACTTGCGGTCGTGCGGGTCGGTCATTGAATGTTCTCCTTGCAGGGTGCCGCTGTGCGTCCGATGCCGTGTGGGCCGTGGCTGAGAAGCCGCCGCCCGGCGTTGTTAGTCACTCACCTGGAACCACCAGACCCCGCTGCTCGCGCCTTGATTGGCCGCTTGCCGGCACCAACCGCGATGATCCCCGTAGTGTTAAGGGGCCCTAGCACCAGCATAGGCAAGGAAGCGGGTCTGCTTCATCCCCACGGCTGCCATGGAGTTGGCCGGTCGACGTACGCAGAAGCTGTACGAACAAGGGACGGGGACGTGATGTCGGCGCAGGAAGCTGTGGTATCGTCCTCGCACGGCGCCACTCGGAGTGCCGGGACTGCCGCGAACAATGTGTGGGTGCCGGCAGACGCGGATAGGGCTGTTTGCTATGAACGACTGGTACGTCTACATCGTGCGCTGCGCCGACGACACGCTGTACACCGGTATTGCCAGGGACGTTCAACGACGCGTGGACGAACACAACGGCACCGGTGCCTGTGGCGCACGCTATACTCGTGCCCGGCGGCCGGTGGCGTTGGTGTATCAGGAAGGTGTGGCCGGCCGTTCCCAGGCGGCCCGCCGTGAGCACAGCATCAAACGCCTCACGCGTCTGCAGAAGGAGGCGTTGATCGCCGGCCGCCTGTAACGGCTCGGCGCGTTCAACATCGTTCCAGCGAGCGATCAAGGAGAGACGGCTTCATGGCAACCGGAAAGCCTCCGCTGTGGCCCGGCGCACCGTATCCTCTGGGCCCCAGTGCGGACGCGGGCGGCATCAACTTCGCTTTGTTTTCCGAACATGCCGAGCGGGTTGAACTGTGCCTGTTCGACGAACAGGGGCGGCAACAGACCGCCTGCATGGCTCTGCCGGAACAGACCGGGCGGATCTGGCATGGATATCTGCCCGAGGCCAAACCCGGACTGCTGTACGGCTATCGTGTCCACGGGCCCTATGAGCCGCGCAAGGGACTGCGTTTCAACCCCAACAAGCTGCTGATCGACCCCTATGCCAAGTGCCTGCACGGATCCCTGCAGTGGGAGGATGCCGTGTTCGGCTACCACGTTGGCGATGACAAGGAAGATCTGGCCATGGACAGCCGCGACAGCGCGTCCTTCGTACCCAAGTGCCGGGTCATCGATCCGGCGTTCGAGTGGGAGGGGGACAGGCCGCCCGCGATACCCTGGGATGAAACCGTTATCTACGAGGTCCATGTCAAAGGCTTCACCAACCGTCATCCCGACGTCCCGGAAGCGCTGCGCGGCACCTACAGCGGCCTGGCCAGCGAGGCCGCCATCGGCCATTTCAAGCGCCTGGGTATTACCGCCGTGGAGTTGATGCCCATTCACAGCTTCGTGGACGAGCGCCGACTGGTCGACATGGGCCTGCGCAACTATTGGGGTTACAACTCCATCGGATTCTTTGCGCCGGCGGGGCGCTACGGCCTGGACGACCCGGTGGACGAGTTCAAGTCCATGGTCAAGGCGCTGCACCAGGAAGGTATCGAAGTGATCCTGGATGTGGTCTACAACCACACCGGCGAGGGCGGCCAGCTGGGGCCGACGTTGTCGCTGCGCGGCATCGACAACCTCTCCTATTACCGTGTCGATCCCGACGATCCACGCAAGTACGTGGACTTCACGGGCACCGGCAACAGCCTGAACATGGTCCATCCCCAGGTGCTGCAGCTGATCATGGACAGCCTGCGCTACTGGGTGGTGGAGATGCACGTGGACGGGTTCCGCTTCGATCTGGCCTCCACCCTGGCCCGGGAGTTGTACGACGTGGACCGGCTGGGATCGTTCTTCGATACCGTTCATCAGGACCCGGTGCTGTCCCAGGTCAAGTTGATCGCCGAGCCCTGGGATCTGGGTGAAGGGGGCTATCAGGTGGGCAACTTTCCGGTGGGCTGGGCGGAATGGAACGGCAAATACCGAGATACGCTGCGCGCCTACTGGAAGGGAGACGGCGGCATGATCGGGGAACTGGCCTACCGGCTGACCGGCTCCAGCGACCTTTACGAGCGGGGCGGCCGCCGTCCATTCGCCAGCGTTAATTTCGTCACCGCCCACGACGGTTTCACCCTGGAGGACCTGGTCAGCTACGACGATAAGCACAACCAGGCCAACGGCGAAGACAACCGGGACGGCACCGACAACAATCTGAGCTGGAACTGCGGGGTCGAAGGTCCCACGGAGGACGAAAACATCCTGGCCCTGCGCCGGCGGCAGAAGCGCAATCTGCTGGCCACCCTGCTGCTGGCCGAAGGCGTACCCATGATCCTGGCCGGCGACGAGCTGGGGCGTACCCAGAAGGGCAACAACAATGCCTATTGCCACGACAGCGAACTGACGTGGTTGAATTGGGACCTGTCGGCGGAGGATCAGCAGCTGCTGGAATTTGTGCGTCGCCTGATCGGATTACGCCACAGCCACCCGGTGTTCCGGCGCCGCAACTTCTTCCAGGGCCGCCCGATCCGCGGCGCGGGGGTGGAGGACATCGTGTGGCTGGCCCGGGACGGCAGCGAAATGTCCGAACGCCAGTGGAACAACCAGCAAGCCCGCTGCCTGGGCCTGCTGTTGAACGGCAACGCGCTGGAGGAGCTGGACAAGTGGGGGCAGCCCGTGCAGGACAGCAACTTCCTGTTGCTGCTCAACGCCCATCCCCATCCGGTGTCCTTCCAGTTGCCGGCGAGCCCGTCCGGGCAGCCCTGGCACCGGGTGCTGGATACCGCCGAAGCGGAAGGTCTGGGGCAGGACCATGACTACCGTGCGGGCACCGGCTACGACTTGCAGGACCGGTCCCTGGCGCTGTTCAGTTGCGACGGGCAGGAACCGGGCTGAACCGGTCCGCGGCATGACGGCGGTTGCTCCTCGTCGGGCTGGGGGACTCAGCCCAAACTACTGGGTTCCCGCAAACAGGGTGCGGGCCCCCATCGGACGCCGTGGCGCCCGATGGGGGCCTGGAACCGGGGCTTCGACCACTAGCGCAGCTGGATCTTGCCGCCGCCGGGAGCGCCGCCCGGGCCGGCCATGTCCGGCACCACGATGGAGGATGCCTGCTCCCGGCGCAGCTCCTTGAGTTCCTCTACGGCCTGTTCCACGGCGACATTGGCGGCGTCGCCGAATTTCCGGGCGGCGTCCTCGAGGGAATCGGCATCGATCTGGAAGCTTAGTGGAAGGGTGCCCACCGGGGTCATGAGCTGGGCCTGCCCCACATAGGCTACCGGCCGGCTGCTGTCGACACTGCCGTCACCGTTGACGGGCGTCAGGCAGCGGATGGTGCCGGCCCGCCGGTCGGTATAGATGTCTTCGCGGTACAGGGCCTTGGGGTCCATGCTCAGGTCCGGCATGTTGTCTTGGGAGTCCATATCGGCAATCACCTCGTGTGCAAATTTCGCAAATGGGCTGTATGACCCCAAGGTTAACAGATTGCAGCGCGGAACCGGCCCCAGGATGCCCCGCCCGGCGCCCCCAGCGGCCCGTCGGCCGAGGGTGCGGGGCGCAGCGCCGACGGACCCCTCACCGGGTCAGCCAGGACCGTGCCCTGACCGTGAGCACGGCATAGGGAAAGATCCAGAACAGCGTGAAGAAGGAATAGTAGGCATACAACACCCCATAGACGGCGCCCCAGGAACGCTCGCTGCGCAGGTAGTAGAGCATGTGCAGGGAGGACATCACGCCGATCACCACCAGCATGTCCACCAGGGTCATGGGGTCCTGGAACGACAGGTAGACCAGCAGACCGAGAGCGCCGTAGCCCACGGGAAAGCGCAGGTTGGTGATCAGCACGTCCACCGCGGCGATCAGGCGCGCCGCCAGCGGGCGTTTCCAGACCACGCGGGCGGCGAACCGCAGCTCTTCGCGCACGTAGCTGCGATCCCAGCGCAGAAACATCTTGGACAGCCGCCGGTAGGTCCAGGGCACCACGGTATGGACCACCGCGGTGCGCTGATAGACGGTGTTGTAGCCCAGGGACAGGATGTAGTTGGTCATGGACCGGTCTTCGCCGTAGGTGCAGGCCGCACCCAGGAAGGTCTGCTCCACCCAAGGGTCCAGTACCTGGCGGACGGCGCTGGTGCGATAGGCCGCCAGGGCGCCCGGGCAGCAGTAGACCGTGCCATAGGTGGACTGGGCCGCACGCAGAAAGTCGAAGGACAGGGTGTAGCGCACCCGCAGCATGCGGGGAATCAACCCCTGCTCCAGGTTGTAGACGGCGACCCGTCCGGCCACCGCACCGACGGCGCCGTCGCGAAACGGCCCCACCATGGCCAGCAGGGTGTCCGGCTCGATGACGCTGTCGGAGTCGATGGTGACCACCACCTCTCCGCGTGCCTGGCGAAAGCCGGTTTCCAGGGCGGCCCGCTTGCCACGATTGCGCGCGAACCGCACCGTGGTGACCTGCACGGGGTGCCGACGGGCCGCCCGTTGGATATGCTCCCAGGTGTCGTCCTTGCTGCCGTCGTCCACCACCAGGATCTCCAGCCGGTCGCCCGGATAGCGCGACGCGGCCACCGACTCGATGGACTTCTCCACCATGGGGCCCTCGTTGTAGGCCGGAATGATGACCGTCAGAAAAGGCGCGGTGGCCATGTCCGCCGGCGCGTACGGTCGATAGTGGAACCACAGCAGGGTGCGAAAGCCCAGCAGCAGCGAGCCCATCACCGCCCAGATGACCGCCGGCTGCTCGATGGCATGGGCCCAGCGCGGCAGTTCGATGGGACGTACGAAAGGCTGCCAGACCAGTCCGGTGGCGCTGAGATAGATGACGGCCAGCACCCCGGCGACGATCGCGGCTCGCAATGTCCGCTCCCAGGGGTCGGCGATCGGGCTGATCGAAAGGGCACCGCCTGCTGCGGCGGTGGACAAGGGATTCGGTGCTTCCAGCGACATGGGTGCATTCCACGATGGTTGGATGGCTTGTACCCACCGGGGCGCTGCACGCGTCCGGTGACCAAAGCTTTAGCCCGCCGCCGGAGGAGGGACCGACATCACTTCCTGCAGCCGCTGGCGCGGCCGCTGCCGACGGACGGCAGGCGAGGCGGCGCTAGAATACATCAACGGCAAGGAAAGTCTATATGGGAAAAACGGCGATCCGAGGGGCCGGGTGGACGGTACCGGCCGGGCCGCCGGCGCGGCGCCGGACAGGGTCCGTTGAACGCCCGCCGAGGCGCGGCTGCAGCGGCGGCGGACCCCGTGGACAAGGATGGGGACGGGTTCGGATCGGAGCGGTTGGCGACGGGCTCGGGGGCGGCGGATCAGAGGGGCTTGCAGGATTTCATCAACGGGAAGACGCAGGGCTGCGGGGCGTCGGGTACGGTCGGTATTGACGCCCTCTGCCGTTACTGCCCCGCCCGGCGCCGCTTGTCCAGTTCCCAGTCATAGGCGCAGTCCAGGTGCACGCGCACGGCGAGAATTCCGTCCAGCCCGTCCTCCAGCATGGTGGCCACCGGTGAGCGGTTGCCGAAGCGCCGATGGGGCTTTGTCATCCACTGGGCCCCTGCAGACGGATTCATCGGATAGGACGTGCGCAAGGCGTCTGCGATGCCGGCCAGGTGCTCGATGCGCTCCTGCACCACAGGATCTTCCGGCAGCGGCGTGTCCCGCCGGAAGCCGCGCACGACCCGCGAGCGAGTGCCTTCCGGCAGGCCCAGCAGGAATATCTGTTCCGAGTCCGCCAATTCCCAGCTGTCCAGCAGCGCGATGATCAGTCGCGTGATTTCCATCCGTTCTTCGTAGCCGAAGTCGGCTGTGGTCATGGTCCTGCCCCCGCGTTCAGGATTGAGGTAAACACTCTCGCACGGGACGCCCCGGTGGGCAACCTGACCGCATTCCCCGTGGAGCCGCTGTGGGCACGGTATGCGGGCCTGCAAGCCGTGTGAGGGCGGGCTTTCGCCGCAATGCCACATGGTGACTGAGGAACTTTGCGGTGGTGCGGCGATCCCACGGCTATAGGGTGGAAACAGACCGCCGCCCCGGAGGGCGGATTCCGTTCGGCGAGGGCTTCTACGCGCATGGCGCCGTCGCCTCGCGTCCGCCTGTCGAGTATCCGGGGTAGAGGAGGTAGGCCAATTTCAGCGATCGATGTCGATCCCGTCGTGCAATGGATGGGTCGGGTGGAGCGTGCCACCCGGGAAGTGCTTCCCCGCGCCGGGGATGTCGCCTGGTTGATGTTGCAGAGTCTGTACACCCACCGGGAACGCCTTGCAATGCTTCCCGTGCTGGGCGCGGCGACCCGGGTGCTGGATGTGGGCGCCGGCACCGGCGCCCTGAGTCTGGACCTGGCGTGGCTGCTCGGGGACGCCGCCCGCATCACGGCAGTGGACTGTGACGAAGCCAGTCTGGAACTGCTCGATGGCATGGCTGCACGGCTGGGGGTGCGGGTACGCGGCGTGCCCGGCAGCGCCTATGCCCTGCCGGTGGAGTCCGACAGCCAGGACCTCACGGTCGCCCGCTTCCTGTTTCAGCATCTGCACCGACCCTACGATGCCCTGAAGGAAATGGTGCGGGTCACGGCGCCGGGCGGTCGGGTCGCTGTGGTCGCCGTGGACGACGGCGCCGGCGGGGCCGAGCCGCCGGTGGCGCCGGCTCTGCGGCGCCTGTTCGATGCCATCGCCGAGCTTCAGGTCCGCCGCGGGGGCAACCGCCGGGTGGGGCGGCAGCTCTATCGCATGATGCGCGAGGCGGGACTTACCGAACTGCAGGTGCTGGCGGTGCCGCGGGTAAGACTCGGTACCTACCACGGTCGCAACGACGAGATGGAAGACTACCAGCGTCGGTATCTGCAAGGTTACAAAGATTCCCTCTTGGAGGAGGGCCTGTTCAGCGAAGACGGCTTTGCCCAGGCCATGGCCGCCCTGGACCGCAGCTTCGCCGAGGACCGCTTCGAATACCAGGCAGAGTTCCTGGCGGTAGGGCAGGTCGCCGCCCAAAGCCGCGCGGCCCTCGGGGCTACAGGGTAAACGTCATGCCGTCGACCAGCGCCCCCGGCAGCAGCGCGCTGCGGTTCGATCGCCGCCCATAGCTGGAGCTGTCCATGATCAGCTCGCGCTCTGCGGTCAGCGTCTCCAGGCGTTCGCCCAGCAGCCCGTAGAGGCTGTCGTCGAAACGCATGGCGCCGACCGGGCCCTGCACTGCGCCGCCTTCCACCCATAGGCAGGCAAAGCGCGTCATGCCGGTGATGCGGGCGTCGTCCCGGTCCGAGAAATTGCAGTACCAGAGGTTGCTCACGTACAGGCCGGTGCCCAGGGCGGCCAGGATGTCGTCCCGGGCCAGGGTTCCCGCGTCCATGGCGAGAGCCTGCGGGTACTCCGCGCCGGCGTTCACCGGCACGCCGTATTTGCGCGCGCTGCGCGGTCCGGCGAGACAGTCCCGATAGCGACCGTCTTCGATCAGGCACACCGTGGCAGGCAGAATGAAGCCGGCGCCGTTAAAACCCGGGGCCAACACCCCGTCGCGCTGCTCGAGGAGGCTGACGCCCGGCGCCAGGGCGCGCCCCCCGGCCACCATCCCCATGAGCGGGCTCTGGCCGGTGCGGTGACTGTCCAGGCCGAAGCCGCCGCGTGCCACCACGGTCATGATTTCCGCCAATGCATCCGGGGCCAGATAGACCCGGTAGCGTCCCGGTTGCAGCGTCTTTGCAGGTCGCTCCAAAGCGGCGAGCCGGGAACGGATTTCCGCCAGCCTCGCATCCAGCCGGGCCGGTTCCCACTGCTGTCCCGCCATGGCGCTCTTCACCGCCGTGTCCCCGTTCAGGTAACAGCTCCAGTCCAGGTTGAAGCTGGCACCGGCGTGCCAGTTGCGCTGGCCCAGAGAGTTGGCAAAGCCGTGGTACTGAGCGCCGTTTGCCCAGATGCCGACCAGATCCATGTCCTGTGCGGCGGCGGCCAGTTGCGCCAACGCCTGCTCGCTGGCGGGGGGTGATGCGGACTCCTGCCGGCGGGTGTCGCACACTTCCATCTCGAAGTTCAGATAGGGGTCCTCCGGCAGGTGCGCCCGCTGGTCCCGCAGGGACTGCAACAGGGGACGTGCCCGCTCCAGGTCCTGTCCGGGGTATCCCGACACCTCCAACTCGGCGCCGGCGTGACGGCGCCCCTCGATCAGGTCCAGCTTCAGGTGGCGGCGTGTCACGTCGCCGGCCTGGCGGATACGATTGTGGTTCAGGCGCACGAAGTCCGATCGTTCACCGTAGAAGTCCAGCAGCAGCGTTTCGCCGGGTACGAGCTGCTCCATCAGCCGGTCGGCCAAGGCCAGGAACGAGGCTTCCATCAGCACGTGCCCCCGAATACCGTCACCTGGCGAAACAGGCAGGCGGGCGCCCCGTGGCCCACATGGATCATCTGGTTGGGCTCGCCCTTGCCGCAGTTGGTGACGCCGCCGACCTCCCAGGTGTCGGCATTGCCGACGCCGGCCAGGCTGCGCCAGAAGGTGGCCGAGACGCCCCGGTAGTTGGGGTTGCGCACCAGCCCCCGCAGTTCGCCGTCCTCGATCAATCGTCCCAGCTCGCAGCCGAACTGGAACTTGTTGCGCTTGTCGTCGATGGACCAGGATCGGTTGGTGTCCATCAGCACCCCGCGGCGCACCGAGCCCACCAGCTCTTGCAGGGTGCTGGCGCCGGGCTCCACGTTCAGGTTGGCCATGCGGTCGATGGGGGGACGGAACCAGTCGCTGGCGCGGGCGCTGGCGGTCCCGGGCAGGGCAGCGCGGGCCTGGGAGCAGGCGCCTCCCAGGGGACGTTCGAGAATGCCGTTGCGTATGAGCCAGGTGCGCCGGGCCGGTGTGCCGTCGTCGTCGAACCCGTAGCTGGCCAGCTGTTCGGGATGGCCGGGATCGAAGGTGACATTCAGCAACTCGGAGCCGTAGCGGTAGCTGCCGAACATGTCCCGGGTGACGAAGCTGCCGCCCGCGAAGTTGCGCTCGTCCCCGAGAATGCGGTCCAGTTCCAGGGGGTGACCGATGCTCTCGTGAATCTGCAGAGCCATCTGGCTGGGTAGCAGCACCAGGTCCATGTCGTCCTGTGGGCACGGGGGCGCATCCAGCAGCGCCAGCGCCTCCTCGGCCAACCGTGGTCCCCGCTCCGGGAACCCCAGTGCCTGCAACTGCTCCAGCCCGCCCTGGCGTGCGCTCCCCGTCCCGGCGCCGCTGCGCTGCTGGGTGTGGGCGCCCCGATTGGCCACCACCACCAGGCCCGGCTGCAGATAGTGAAAGCGCTGGGCGATATGGGCGCCGGCGCTGCTGATCAGCAGGCTGTCGCTGTGCCGGGCGGCCAGCGACGCCGACCAGTCCACGATGCGCGGGTCGATCTTCAGCCCCCGACAGGCGTCCTGCAGCAGGGCCACTTTGTCATCCAGTGGGACAACGTCCCAGGCTTGCTCCACCGGCGTTGCATAATGACCGCGGGCATCGGGGCAGGGCATGTCCGATGCCGCCACCAGAGTGCTGGCGGCGGCCCGGTGCGCCCATTGGCGGGCCCGTTCGGCGGCGGCCGCCAGCCCTGCTGCGCTCAGATCGCCGGTGGCGGCGTAGCCGCTGCCGCCCGCGTCCGTTACGCTCACCAGGGCGCCGGCGGTCACCATGGTGTGCGGAGGCTGCAGTACGTCCTGGCGTACCGACAGGCTTTCGCCTCGTTCGTCCACCAGCCGCAGGGACCAGCTGTCCACCGCCGGCGCTCGCTGTCGGAACCGACGGGCGATGTCTTCGAGCCGATCGTTCATGCACGCGCCCTGTGTGCCGGCGGGATCACCTGGGCCATTATAGGAGTCGCGGCCGGCAGTTGCCGCAGGCGTCCCAACGGAGGAGACAAAGCATGCCGGATGCGGGGCAAACAGGTTTCGAGTGCCTGTCCACATTGCCGGACAGCCGGGCGCGGGTGCGTTTCGCCGGTCGCTTCCAAGGCCGGGACGTGCGCTGGGACATGCAGTTGCATGCCCTGCGGAGCCCTTCCCGCGAGCGCGGCACGGAAGGGCCCCGCCGGGCGTTCATCGACATCGCACCGGGCGAAGGCGACGTCCTCCAGTTGGAGGTGGGCCTCGACGTACCGGCCATCGACCTGCCCACCGTCCGCAAGGCGGTGCTGATGATTCGCAACTACCGACGTCTGCGGGTGGGGCGCCACGAATGGGGCGAACCCGTGCCCGTGCCCGCCCGCGGGGATTCACCCTCCTGAACGTTCATCGCGCCGGGTGCCAGCAGGCTCAACAGCGCCACGAGGATCGGAGGGATCCCTGTTCCCATCGCAAGCCGCGTCACGCGCCGGTCAGGGTGGCCTTCTTGCGCACCAGGCGGTTGCTGCGGTAGTCGGCCATGGCCTGCTCGATCTCCTCGCGGGTGTTCATGACGAACGGCCCGTATTGAACGATGGGTTCGTCCACGGGCAGGCCGGCGACCACAATGAAGCGTGCTCCGTCCGGGCCGGCTTCCACGGTGATCTGCTCGCCGCTGCCCAGCACCGCCAGCGCCATCTGGGGGATGGCCGTGCCGCCCAGGGTGGCCGCGCCTTCGAACAGATGCACGAAGGCGGTGGCGCGGGCGTCCACCGTATGGTTGAAGCTGGCACCGGCATCCAGGGTCACGTCCAGGTACTGGACCGCCGTATGGGGGTCTTCGATGGGCCCATGGGCGTCACCGTAGCCGCCGGTGAGCACCCGTACCCGCGCACCGTCGGCCTCCACCACGGGGATGCGCTCCGGCGCGAACTCCTGGTAGCCCGGGTCGCTCATCTTTTCCCGGGCGGGCAGGTTGATCCACAGCTGGAAACCGCGCATCAGCCCGGCGGTCTGCTGGGGCATTTCGGAATGCAGCACCCCGCTGGCCGCTTTCATCCACTGGGCGCCGCCGGCCTTCAGATCGCCGCGGTTGCCCATGCTGTCCTCGTGCAGCATGTGGCCGTCGATCATGTAGGTCAGGGTAATGAAACCCCGATGGGGATGCTCCGGAAAGCCGGCGATGTAATCGTCGGGATCGTCGCTGCTGAAGTGGTCCAGCATCAGGAACGGATCCAGGTGGCGACGGGCCGGCGTGCCGATGGTGCGATGAACGGTCACGCCGGCACCTTCGGAAACCGTGCTGGCCGGAACGAGCTGGGTAACCTGGCGTTGGGTCATGGCAATGCCTCCGGGCGCGTCAGCCCGATAATGACGGCGGCGTCGGTGCCCGCCGCCGCAACCGCAATGGTATGGATACAGGCTTTACAGCACCTGACAGGCCTCGTCGAACTCCAGCCGCGGACTGCGGGGAAACAGCTGGCTGTGGTCGCCGTGGCCGATAGCGCAGATGAAGTTGGCCTTCACTTTGCCGCCGGGAAAGAACTCGGCTTCCAGCTTGTCGCTATCGAAGCCCGACATGGGGCCGCAGTCCAGGCCCAGGGCGCGCGCCGCGAGCATCAGGTAGGCCCCCTGCAGCGCACTGTTGCGGAAAGCCGTCTGCTGTATGTGATCCGGCTTGCCGGCGAACCAGGAACGGGCATCGGTGTGGGGGAACAGCTTCGGCAGGTGCTCGTAGAACTCCAGGTCCATGCCGATGATGGCCACCACCGGTGCGCTCATGGATTTTTCCACGTTGCCCGGGGCCAGGCAGTCCTTGAGGCGCTCCTTGGCTGCGGGGCTCTTCACGAACAGGATCCGCGCCGGGCTGCAGTTGGCGGCGGTCGGTCCCCACTTCATCAGGTCATAGAGTTCACGCAACTCGGCGTCGGACACGGGTTCGTCGGTCCACACGTTGTGGCTGCGGGCCTTGGAGAACAGGACCTCCAAGGCTTCGGCGGAAACGCGGGACAATTCCGCGGCTCGGGACGGATTGGCACTCATGGCTTGGGCTCCTCAGGTTGAATGGCGGATGGCTCGGCGTCGGGGGATGCCTTGATCGTGGCCCACAGTGTGAATGTTGATGGTACAGGGATAAACAGTACTATTGAGAACAAATTGTTCTTGAAGGCGGAACAAATGGATCGACTGGAGAGTATGGAGACCTTCATACGGGTCGTGGAGGCGGGCAGCATCAGCGGCGCGGCCGACCGTATGGACATTGCCAAGTCGGCGGTCAGCCGGCGTATCGCCGAACTGGAGGAGCGCCTGGGGGTGCAGCTGTTCCGGCGTACCACCCGGCGCCTGAACCTGACCGACACCGGGCGCAGCTTCTACGAGCGCTGTGTCGCCATCGCGGCGGACGTGGAAGAGGCCGAGCGGGCGGTGTCCGAGGCCCACGGCACGTTGCGTGGGCAGCTGCGGGTGGCAGTGCCCATGTCCTTCGGCCTGCGCCACCTGCGGCCCGCCATCATGGCCTTTGCCCGTAGCAATCCCGAAGTGACCTTCGACCTGGACTTCAACGACCGTCATGTGGATCTGCTGGCCGAGGGCGTGGACGTTGCCATTCGCATCGCGGAGCTGTCGGATTCCACTCTCATCGCGCGCCGGCTGGCGCCGGTGGCCAGCGTGGTGTGCGCCAGCCCCGACTATCTGGCGCAGCATGGCGAGCCCGGTACGCCCGCCGATCTGGCCGGTCATCCGTGCCTGGTGTACGGCAACGCGCCCGATCCGCAGAACTGGCGCTACCGGGGGCCCGACGGCGCCGAGGGCGCGGTGAAGGTGCCGGTGCGACTGCGGGCCAACAATGGCGACTTCCTCGCGGCCGCCGCCATCGGAGGATTGGGCATCGCTCGGCAGCCCACCTTCATCGTTCATGAAGCCATCGAACAGGGCCAGCTGGTGCCGCTGCTGACCGGCTACCGCTGGCCCACGGTGTACGCCTACGCCGTCTATCCTCATACCCGGCACCTGTCCCAGCGGGTACGGGCCTTCGTGGACTTTCTGGTGGAACGCTTTGCGGGGGTGCCCTACTGGGACCGCTGTCTGGAAAACGCCGACTCCTGAGCGGGCACGCGCCGCCCGGGTGAGCCTCGCCCCCCGTCCTGTCGCCAGGCTGGGGCGCGGCCGCGGCAACCCGTATCATGGCGCCTTCGCTTCGCCACGTTCCGGGTTTGCCATGCACTGGTTTCTGCTGTCCCTGGGCTCGGCATTTTCCCTGGCGACCGCCGATGCCCTCACCAAGCGGCTGTTCGGCGACTGCACAGCCATTGAAATGCTGGTGGTGCGCTTCTGCGTACCGGCCCTACTGTTGCTGCCCCTGGCCGTGGTCAACGGTCTGCCGCCGGTCCCGCCGGCGTTCTGGGGGTGGATGGCCGTGCTGGTGCCATTGGAACTGGTGGCCATGGCGCTGTACGTGACCGCCATCCGGGATGCGCCCCTGCACCTGACTCTGCCCTATCTGGCTTTTACGCCGGTGTTCAACGTGCTCACCGGTTATCTGGTGCTGGGAGAGACGGTATCGGCGGCCGGTTTCGCCGGCATCGCGCTGGTGACCACCGGCGCCTACGCCCTGAACCTGCGGCATCTGGGCACCCGCGGGGCGCGGGTGTGGCTGGCGCCCCTGCGGGCCATCGTGCGCGAGCAGGGCTCGCGGCGGATGCTGGCGGCGGCGGCCATCTACAGTGTGACGTCGGTGGGCGGCAAGGCGGCCATGGAGTACACCACGCCCTGGGTGTTCGGCGCGTTCTACTATGTGGTGATCGGCAGCGTGCTGATGGCCGGCCTGTTGTGGCGCCGGCCGGCGGCCCTGGGCGTGCTGGCGCGCCGGCCCCTGGGCGAACTTGCCGTGGGGGGGCTGATGGCCGCCATGGTGATCACCCATTTTCTCGCCATCGCGCGGGTGGAGGCGGCCTACATGGTGTCCGTGAAACGCACCAGCCTGCTGTTCGGCATCCTGTACGGCGCGCTGCTGTTCCGGGAGCGTGGCCTGGCACGGCACCTGGCGGCCGGTGCCCTGATGGTGGGAGGCGTTGCCGTCATTCTGATCGCCGGTTAGAGATCGGCGCCTGCCCCGACACCGGTCCGCGGGCGGTTTCGTCCGGGCGGCCGGGTCCGACACGGGCCTTCTACTATGTCAGATATGCCCGCGAGCACAGATCCGGCCGGTTCCGCTTTTCCCCCACTGGCAGCCACACCCGAGGACATTCTGGTCCGGCTGCCGGCCGCCGCCGGGCGCGTGTTGCTGGCCGGGCAGGCTGGTGTCGGCAAGTCCACCCTGGCGGCAAACCTGGCCCGGGCCCTGGCGCGGCAGGGGCGCCCCTGCGTCTGTCTGGGCGCGGACCCGGGTTCGCCGGGTTTCGGGGTGCCGGGCGCGGTGTGCCTCGGGCAGTGGAGCGACGGGGGCTGGCGGCTGGCTGCCGTGGAGGGTTTGTGCAGCCTGGACGCGGGACGCTTCCGACTGCCCCTGGTATCGGCGGTGCAGCGACTGGCCGCCGCCCACACGGCGGGTACTTTGCTGGTGGACGGCCCCGGCGTGGTGCGAGGCATCGCCGGCGCCGAGCTGCTGGTCGCCCTGGCCCAGGCGGCGGAGGTGGATGCGGTGCTGGTGCTGGTACGGGACGCCGCCCTTCCACTGGCGCAGGAGCTCGGCTCCCTGGGGGTGCCGGTGTTCGCCGTGCAGGCGTCCTCCCAGGCGTGCCGCCCCGGCAAGCGCGTGCGGGCCCGGCGCCGCACCGCCCTGTGGGATGCCTACCTGGCCCCGTCGGAGGAACGGTCCCTGGACCTGGAAAGCCTGCGCTGCACGGGTGCACCGCCGCCCCTGGACGAGCCCCAGGCCTGGCCCGGCCGGCAGGTGGCCGTGCTGGCCGGGCACAGGACCGTCGCCATGGGCGAAGTGATCGCACTCGAAGGCGCCGTGCTGAGGCTGCGGGCGCCCCCGTTCGCTGCAAGCCCCTCGGCGATCGCGGTGCGGGACGCGCGCCGCACCGCAGGCGGCGTGCTGGAGACCGATGCACCGTTCGCAGGTGAGCGCCTGCAGTACCTGCCTGCGCCGGAGATGGCATCGTTCGAAAGGGCCGCTGCCATCGGCGGACCGCGTCTGGTGGGACGTGTGGGAGAGGTCACCGTGGCCCTGGTCAACGGCGTGTTCGGCGACCCGCTGCTGCACCTGCGCCTGCGCCATCAACGGCGCAGCCTGCTGTTCGATCTGGGCGAGGGAGGGCGGCTGCCGGCCCGCATCGCCCACCAGGTCACCGACGTGTTCATCAGCCATGCGCACATGGATCACATCGGTGGTTTTCTGTGGCTGCTGCGTTCGCGCATCGGCGAACTGCCGGCCTGTCGCCTGTACGGACCGCCCGGCCTGGCCGGCCACGTGGAAGGACTGTTGAACGGCATTCTGTGGGACCGGGTGGAGAATCGCGGCCCGCGCTTCGAGGTGGCGGAGTACCACGGGGACCACGTGCTGAGCTGCCGGCTGCGGGCCGGGGCATCGGGGTGTCGGGAGTGGACGCGACGGCCGGCGCCCGATGGCCTGCTGCTGCAGGATCCGGCCTTCCGGGTGCGGGCGGTGACCCTGGACCACGGTACCCCCGTGCTCGCGTTCGCCTTCGAGCCCAACCGGCAAATGAACGTGCGCAAGGACCGTCTGGCCGCCCGCGGTCTGGCGCCGGGGCCCTGGCTGGGGGAGCTGAAGGCGCATCTGCAGGCGGATCGGACGTCGGCCCTGGTGACACTGCCGGACGGTCGAGCGGAGGGCGCAGGCAGGCTGGGCGAGGATCTGATCCTGGTGAGCCCCGGCAAGCGGCTGGTGTATGCCACGGACCTGGCGGACAGCGATGCCAACCGGCGTCGCCTGACGGCCCTGGCCGCCGGTGCCCATACCTTCTTCTGCGAAGCCTCCTTTCGTGTAGAAGACGTCGATCAGGCGCGCCGCACGGGTCATCTCACCACCCTGGCCTGCGCCGAAATCGCCAACCAGGCGGCGGTGGGCCGATTGGTGCCGTTCCACTTCTCCCGCCGGTACCTGGACGATCCTGCCGGTGCCTATGAGGAGATCGTCGCCCGGTGTCCGCGCACGGCCGTGCCGAGCGCGGCTTTGCTGGCCCGGGATGCTACCCGGGCGGGACTGGGGGAGCCGGACGCAGGCTGACTCCCGGGGATCGGGCCGGCCCGTCGGTGTTGATCTTCCGAACGGTGTGCCCGCGGGCGGGCTGCCCCCGGGCAGCTGCACCGCGGGAACTATTTCACCGGTTGACGGCTCTGTGTCAGGGATTGTGCTCGACAGCGGTTGCGCGTCTCACCGTGTCTTCCGGTGTCGTCGTCCCCGACGTCCCCTCCTGTTCAAAGGCGCACCATGAGTACAGCCGTTCCTTGCGGGCACCGAAAACCGGACCCTGCCGGGCACGATCCGGTTCCCGTCATTCCGCTGTGGCTGCTGCTGGGTTTGGGGGCCGCCTTCGTTCTGCCCGGCCTGGTCGGCCACGATCCCTGGAAACAGGACGGTACCTACGTTTTCGACATCGTTCGCCATCTGCTGCGTACCGGCGACTGGGTGGTGCCGGTGATGGCCGGCAAGCCGTTCATGGAAAAGCCGCCGCTGTACTACCTGGTGGCGGCCGGCTGCGGCCGGGTGTTTTCTCCCTGGCTGGCGCTGCCTGACGCCGTACGTCTTGCCAGCGGGATGTTCACGGCTCTGACCCTGTGGTTTGCGGGCCTGACCGCGAACGAGTTGTGGGGAAGGGGGTACGGGGCGCGGGCGGCGCTGGTGCTCATGGCCTGTCTGGGTCTGACTGTCAACGCCCACCAGATGGTGACCGACGTGGCCTTGCTGAGCGGCTTCGCGGTGGCGTTCTACGGCTTGGCGCTGACCCAACGCCGCGCCCTGCTGGGAGGGGTGGTGCTGGGCACCGGCGTGGGCATCGGCTTCATGTCGAAGGGATTGATCGCGCCCGGGGTGGTGGGCGTCACTGCCCTGCTGCTGCCGGCGGTGTTCCGGCCATGGCGGCGGCGCCGCTATGCGCTGGCGCTGGCAATAGCGCTGGTGGCCGCCGCCCCCTAGCTGCTGGTCTGGCCGTGGCTGCTCTACCAGCGTTCCCATGGCCTGTTCATGACCTGGGTCTGGTTGAACAACTTCGGCCGCTATTTCGGCTTTGCGGACCTGGGGGCCAGAAATACCATCAACGCCTATTTCCTGCGCATACTGATCTGGTTCGCCTGGCCGGCGTGGCCCCTGGCGGCCTGGACACTGTGGCGTGAACGCGGCGGCCTTGCCCGCCAGCCCGCGCTGCAGCTGGGGTTGCTGGCGACGGTGGTGGTGCTGGTCGTCCTCAGCCTGTCGGCGGTGGCCCGGGACCTGTATGAACTGCCCGTCCTGCTGCCGCTTTCCCTGCTGGCATCCCATTCCGTGGACGTGCTGCCGCGCCGGCTCGGCCGGGTGTCCGCCGGTTCCGCCACGGCGTTGTTCGGGGCCGCGGCGCTGCTGGTATGGGCGGTCCGGATCGTCATGGTGATCCGTCATGCACCGCCTAGCCTGCCGGTCCTCTGGTACTACCTGCCCGCTTCCTTCACGCCGCGGTTACAGCCTGTCGCCCTGACTGCGGCGCTGCTGCTGACGGGTGTGTGGCTCTACGCCGTGAAGCGCTGGAAGGGTACTTCCCTGGCCGCGGTGGGCGCGTGGATGGCCGGGGTGATGCTGGTGTGGGGCCTGCTGGCGACCCTGTGGCTGCCTTGGATCAACGATGCCAAGAGCTACCGGCGCATGATGGCGTCCCTGGATCGGGTGCTCCCGGCGCGCTTCGGTTGTCTGGCTGCAGCAGGCGTGGACGAATCCCAGCGCGCCATGCTGGATTACTACGACGGGCTCCTGGTGCGACAGGTGCAGGCCGGCCACCCGGCGGCCTGCAATGTGCTGCTGGTGGAGGCGCGCCATCGGCGCATGCATGTGGACCCCGGTCCTCAGTGGCGGCAGGTCTGGCGCGGCAGCCGCCCCGGTGACCGCGGGGAGCGGGATTTTCTGTTCCTGCGAAAGCATACGGAGGTTGCCGCGCTCGGCCGCAGCGCAGGCCGGCGTCGTGCGGCTCGGCCGGCGGGCTCTGCCCCGGCCGGCCAGGACCCGTCGAACAGGCGCGAACGGCGGAGCCTCGTGGCCGGTACCGGGGGCCGGCGCTCTGCATCGCGCCGGCCCCCGGTACGCCGGTCTCTCTAGTTCTGGTCGTTGTCTTCCAGTCCGACGTTGTAGACCTTCAGGTCATGGGCTTCGCTGATTTGCCCGGTGTAACCCTGACTACGGATGATCTTCTTGATGGTGGGGATGTTGGGCAAGCTGACCGGAGTCAGGTGCGAGAGCACCAGTTCCCTGGGGTTGGCCATGGCCGCCACCTGTCCGAGGCGGGTGGGGGTGGTATGGCGCTGGAAGAACAGGGACTGGGGCGGCGGCGCGTTGTCCATGATCGACGTGTCGTAGATCAGCAGGTCCGCGCCGCGGGCCAGGGTGACCATGTTGTTGGTGGAGGAGTTGGTGTCGCCCGAATACACGATGCTTCTGCCTTTGTAATCGATCCGGTAGGCAACCGCCGGCGCCTCCAGGTGATCCACGGCGATGGCCTTGATCACCAGCCCGTCCTTGTCGTAGACGGTCTGTTCGGTGGCCTGGTGGTAATCCGGTGACAGGTCGTGGGTCGTGTAGGCGAAGTGACCCAGGCCGTGATCCACGAAGCTGCCCAGGTAGCGGAAAACACCCTTCGGGCCGATCAG